>NZ_VOYB01000013.1:0-67847 GCF_013420445.1 Acinetobacter sp. YH01006
CGAACTCAGAAGTGAAACCTCTTTGCGCTGATGGTAGTGTGGGGTTACCCATGTGAGAGTAAGTCATCGCCAGCTCATTATTCGAAACACCCCCAATTTAACAGTTGGGGGTGTTTTTTTGTGCGTGGGGTTTTTAAGAACTTTTAATAAGCAATATTGAAACTACTAGAGCTTCTCAAACTTATTGAAGTGCTTAAATATATTTATATTTCAAAGCTGATCAAAACTTTCTTAGGAGGGTTGTTCTTATAGCAGTGATAGGAGATCTTGAATCTTGGGTTTGCTCTAAAATAATTGATAGGCCGATCTTATAAATCTTGGCAAATAAAAAAACCAGCAAAATGCTGGTTTTTGATTGCAGTTCATTTTAACCAAATACGCGCATTACGGCTGCAATTAATACCCAAAGAATTGCAATGGCGATGATGGGTTCAACAATCTTTGCCCATTTTGGGGTTTCTACAAGAGCGACGTCTTCAACATCTTGATGCTGATGATTCTGGCTTACCATTTGATTAAACTCCTTCATTGATGCCTCCAATGATAGCTCTTCTTGTACAATTGGTTTAGAGCCTTTGAGTTCTGTTAGGTTGTTTGTTGTCCAAACCCAATCATCTGCTTGACCGGATAAATGTTCAATCTGGCCGGTGAGCAGTTCTTGAATGCTGTTAAGATTATGATTGCCGGTATCATGTAACTGTTTTAATTCAGTGAGCTGTAAATGGAAAATTTCCGAGGTGCTTTGTTCTAGTTGAGTTCGATCCAGAGCTGACTGGTTTTCCGAATGGGTGGCCAGATGACGCACGACTTCCAGTATATATAATTCATCAGGATGATTAATTTCGTTATAAATTTTTTGTGGATTGTTGCGCCACTCGGTAATCAGTTTGCCTAAAGTTAAGGCATTAATTTCAGTTATATATTTTCGTCTTTCTTCTTTCGTATGGTCTTTTAGAAGCTCAGGCTTTTGAGTTTCTATCTGTTCAACAAAATATTGTACTAAATCAAAAGCCATTCACTTGCTCCATTATTTTTTAATCTAATAACCTTAAAGTTGGTTTTTTCTTTGGCTGTTCAGGTTTTTCTTCAGTGCTTGATTTTAAAGCATCTTCATCGGTTTGTGTATGTTCATATTCACTTGGATCAAAGAATAAACCTTGGCCGTTTTCACGTGCGTAAATACCGAGTACGGCTGCCATAGGGACATAGATATCACGAGAGACACCACCAAAGCGAGCAGAGAAGCTAATTGCATCATTGCTCATATGTAGCGCATGTACCGCATGAGGCACAATATTCAGCACAATCTGCCCATCTTTAATAAACTGCTCAGGAACCATGGTATTTGGACGTGTCGCATCGACCAGCAAGTAGGGCGTCATATTGTTATCGCAAACCCACTCATAGATTGCGCGTGCCATATAGGGACGAGTAGGGCTAAGGTTGAATTCTTGTTCGGACATGATGTTTCTCTACAGGTTCTTGATTTGTGCTGAATAACGGTTTTTTTCCTGCAATGTCATAGATTTTACAAAGGCAGGACGACTGAAAATTCGCTGGCAATATAAATAAAATGGACGGCATTGCTGCTGCGGTAATTCTATGCCCATCTGTTTCAGGCGGATAAAAATTGGCGCCAACATGCAATCCAGAATACTGAATTGTTCAGACATAAAATAGGGAAAATGCTGGAATAGTGGCATCAATGAGGTCAGGATATCTTGTAACTGCTTCTGTGCCTGGTTTTTGGCTTTTTTATCTAGGGTGTCTGGATGACGTAACATGATATCGGCCAGTTGTAGCCAGTCATTTTCAAAGCGCCAGATGTATTGACGTTGCTCCGCGCGCGGCATCGGCGCATCGGCATACAGTTTATTCTGACGATAGCGATCATCTACATATTCAGAAATAATTGAAGTATTGAATAATTTGAGTTCATTTTCGATCAGCATCGGCAACTGATTATAAGGATTGAGACTGGCCAGATCCTCGTCATCTGTATCTACCAGAATCAGGTTGTATTTAATTTGCTTCTCGGCAAGCACATAGCGAATCCAATGGGAACGGAAGTCATCGGCATGACTATATAAGGTAATTCCTTGAAGAGGCGCGCTTTCGACTGACATAAATCCTGATGAAGTTCTAATGAATAGACTAGGATACTAAAATTCAACCTAAAAAGCACCAAGCATCAAAGATCAATCGGCTTGAGCCAAGGTAGATTATAAGAAAAATATCTGGAGAAAAACAGCATGCTTATTAAACTGCTCATCATCCTGCTATTTATTGTTATTGGCGTAGCAAATTATTATCTGAGTAAATCATTTTGGTGCCATGACGGAGTCTGGGGTAAAGATATACATGAACAATAACCGCAGAAATATCCTTCAATATTGAAAATGAATACTTATAAAAAAAGCCTTGGAATAATCCAAGGCTTTTTTGTCCGGTTCGGTAAACGAATTAACGTTTAGAGAACTGAGGACGTTTACGAGCTTTACGTAAACCAAGTTTCTTACGTTCAACTTCACGAGCATCACGAGTAACGAAACCAGCTTGACGAAGAGCAGGTTTTAAAGTCTCGTCAGAAGCGATCAATGCACGAGTAATACCGTGACGGATTGCGCCTGCTTGACCACCGATACCACCACCAGCAACAGTGATGTAAAGGTCATATTTCTCAGTTGCTTCAAGCAGCTCAAGAGGTTGGTTAACCACCATACGAGCAGTTTCACGACCGAAATACTGTTCAAGAGTACGGTTGTTAATTACGAGTTTACCAGTACCAGCTGATAGGAAAACACGTGCAGTTGCGGTCTTACGGCGACCTGTACCATAATTAGTAGCCATGTGCTGTTATCCCTTAGATGTCCAAAACTTGTGGCTGTTGAGCAGCGTGTGGATGCTCAGTACCTGCATACACTTTCATTTTCTTGATCATTGCATAACCAAGAGGACCTTTAGGTAACATACCTTTAACAGCTTTTTCTAGAACTGCTTCTGGTTTGTGAGCGATTAACTTTTCAAAGTTAGTCTCACGGATACCACCAGGGAAACCAGTGTGGCGATAGTATTTCTTATCTTGTGACTTTTTACCAGTCACAGTGATTTCTTCAGCATTGATTACAACGATATAATCGCCAGTGTCAACGTGAGGAGTATAAGAAGTCTTGTGCTTACCGCGTAAACGACGAGCGATTTCAGTCGCAAGGCGACCTAAAGTTTTGCCAGAAGCATCAACAACGTACCAGTCGTGTTGAACCTCAGCTGGCTTAGCGCTGAGAGTTTTCATTAAACCACTACCTATTATAGTTGGTTTGGACTATGGAATCTGTCCAAACTAAAGGAGACGCGATTCTAAACGAATACGTGAAGAATCACAAATGAAAATTGAAATTTCAAGCGCTGTATTTTATCTAATCTCCTGAAATAAGGAAAGGCATAAACCTGAATATCTCGCAAAAACGAGGACTATATTTGTAACCATCCTTTCAATCGTATCAAAATATTGATTTATAAGGACGCTTTGCAATGATCGCTGCAGCCTGGATATGATCGGGTTATAATATTTCTCAGCTTTGCCAAATTGAGAAGATGATGCTGCCTTTATATGTCACCAGCGGAGAACCTGCCGGAATTGGTCCTGATATTTGCCTGAGTCTGGCAGAACGTGTGGATGAACGTCCGATTATAGTATTGGCCGATCTGAATATGCTGAAAGCCCGTGCAGATCAATTGAAATTGTCTGTGGCGTTGATTGAATATACCGGACAGGACGCATCTTCAAAAAAAGGTCAGCTGTATGTTGAACATGTGCCACTCAATCGGCCTGTGGTATTAGGTGAATTGAACCCGAACAATGCCGCTTATGTATTAGAACAACTGCGACGATCTGCGGACTATGCCATGTCAGCTAAAAGTGTCGGCGTGGCAACTGCACCGGTGCAAAAGTCTGTGATGAATGAAGCTGGCATCCATTTCAGCGGTCATACCGAATATTATCAAGAATTTGCAGGCGTTGAGCGGGTGGTGATGATGCTGGCGACCAAGACTTTACGTGTGGCTTTAGCAACGACGCATCTTCCTTTACGTACCGTTGCCGATGCGATTAGCAAAGAGCGTTTGCATCAAGTCATTGATATCCTGATTCACGATCTGAAATCCAAATTTAAGATTGAACATCCGCATATTTTGGTTTGCGGTCTCAATCCGCATGCAGGCGAGGGTGGCTATTTGGGTATGGAAGAAATTGAAGTGATTAATCCGGTACTCGAAAGCTACCGTGCTCAAGGCATCAATATGAGTTTAAGCTTGCCCGCAGATACTTTATTTACCCCGGAAAACTTAAAAGATGCCGATGCGGTTCTGGCGATGTATCACGATCAGGGCTTACCTGTGTTAAAATCACAGGGCTTTGGTGAAGCCATTAATATTACCCTCGGCTTACCCTTTATTCGTACATCTGTAGATCATGGCACAGCACTCTCCCTTGCGGGTACGGGACTTGCGAAAAGTTCCAGCCTGCACGTTGCTGTCGATTTAGCCCTCGATCTGGCGCGCCACTGATTATTGTTCATCACTCACGTTGGAAATGTTTTTATGTATCAAATTAATGCCTTAAACCCAAAAGAAGAAGGGCATCAGGCTCGAAAACGATTTGGTCAAAACTTCTTACATGACCAACGTGTCATTGCCAAAATTGTACGCTCAGTCAACCCACGTCCAGGTCAGAACATTCTGGAAATTGGGCCGGGTCTGGCCGCATTGACCTCACCTTTGATTGGTGAATGTGATGCATTGACTGTGGTCGAACTTGACCGTGATTTGGCTGCGGGCCTGCCGGGTCGTGTACCACATCCAGAACGTTTAACCATTATTGAAGCCGATGCACTGCGCTTTGATTATTCAACATTATTTGAAGAAGGCCGTCCGCTGCGCGTGGTTGGTAACTTGCCCTATAATATTTCTACTCCCCTGCTTTTTCATCTTTTGGAATTTGGTGGCAAAGTGCAGGACATGCACTTCATGCTGCAAAAAGAAGTGGTTGATCGGATTACCGCATTACCAAATACTAAGGAATATGGCCGTTTGTCAGTCATGATCCAGTATTTCTGCAAACCGACTTTCCTGTTTGAAGTACCACCGGGATCTTTCAATCCGCCACCAAAAGTAACCTCGGCGGTATTTCGTTTAGAGCCTTATGCAGACAAGCCGATTGTGGCCAAAAATGAAAAAGCGCTGGCACGTCTGGTATCTCATGTCTTTACCCAGCGTCGTAAAACCTTGCGCAATAGCTTAAAAGGCATGCTGGTTGAAGATGGTTTTGAAAAAGCGGGTGTTGACCCGATGGCACGTCCAGAAACTCTGACCCTTGAACAGTTTGTTGCACTTTCAGATCAAATGGTGGCTTAAATAACGATGAACCGCACTGTTCGATATAATTATGTAATTGGCGATGTGCAAGGCTGTTTTGAGGCCTTGAAAGCTCTGCTCAAAGAAATCCGCTTCGATGCAGATCAGGACTTTATCTGGTTTGCTGGAGACTTGGTGGCACGAGGTGAAAACTCAATTGCTGCACTGCGGTTTATCAAGAAACTGGCCGAACAGGGATCGGCTGCAACAGTCTTGGGTAATCATGATTTGACTTTATTGGCCTATGCCCGCGGCATCAAGCCGATTAAAGAAAAAGACAATGTTCGTGATGTGATTGATGCCATCGACAGCGATGACCTGATTGACTGGCTGCGTAAACAGCCGCTGTGTCTATTTCCAAATGAGCAGACTATTCTGACCCATGCAGGGATTCCGAATATCTGGAATGCAGAAAAAACTGCTCAATTGGCACAAGAAGTTGAAGCCATCATTTCTAATGATGACTTCGATGTGCTGGATGATTTTTTGAAAGAGATGTTTGGGAAAGAACCCGCACTGTGGTCAGACCAGCTAAAGGGCCATGAGCGTATTCGCTGTATCGTGAATTATTTGACCCGGATGCGTCTCACTGATGCAGAGGGGCGTCTGGAATACAGCTTTAAAGATGCGCTAGATGATCCAATGCCGGAAGGCTTTAAACCCTGGTTTGAATTTGAGTCATTAGCAGCGCAAAGCCATCAGATTCTGTTTGGTCACTGGGCTGCCTTAAATGGTAAAACTATTTCGGACCGAATTCAAAATGTCGATGGTGGCTGTGTCTGGGGCAATCAACTCATGGCATTCCGTCTGGAAGATCAGCAGATGTTCGCGGTTGATAATCCGGTGATCTAAGTAAATCCAATAAAAAAAGCCACGTGATCACGTGGCTTTTTTAAACTATCTATTAGTCTGCACGTATCCAGGTCTGGTTACGACCAAGTACCGAAACACCTACACTGGCGCGCAGGGTTAAACGTTTGCCAGTGTTATTTAAACGCATTTTTGCGTCATAAATTTTACCTGCCAAAGGATCAATCACTTTACCTTTTTCATAGTTATTGGTGCCTTTAACATGTTTTAAGCCCTTGATAATTGTCATACCTAAAATGGGCTGATTGGTATAGGGAGCAGGGCAGGCATTACATTTTTCACGTGGTGTATAGCCCGGACGAGGGGTAACTTTCACAATTTTAGCAGAGTAAGTGTCGTTAGGCTCTTGGCTAATTACGATAATCGCTTTGGCAGCTCCCGTTTTATCATCAATTTGTTGCCAAGTTCCAGTAATATCTTCCGCCCAAAGGGTCATGCTAAACCCTGTGGTCAATGCGGCAAGTAATATTTTTTTTAACATAGAGAGTCATTCCAGAGAGTTTTTTGTCATCGCGCCCTCATGTTAGGAATTATGATTAAATAGTCAATAATTATCTGAATACTATAGAGTTAATGTACTAAAAAAAGCTGCCAAGTTGGCAGCTTTTATTAATATTGAGAATTGGATACTAATCCTGACGAATCCAGGTCTGGCTGCGGCCTAAAGCAGAAACGCCGACATAACCACGCAAGGTTAAACGTTTACCATTGGCATTCAGACGTACTCTGGCATCGTAAATTTTACCCGCCAACGGGTCGATCACACGGCCTTTTTCATAGTTATTGGTGCCTTCCACATGTTTTAAGCCAGTCAGTACATCCATGCCCAGAATAGGTTGATTGGTATAAGGCGCGGGACATTTATTACAGGTTTTCTGTGGGGTATAGCCCGGACGTGGCGTAACTTTGATAATTTTTCCGGCAAACGTACCGTTATCATTTTGGCGAATTTCAATCACTGCTTTTGGTGAACCGGTTTTGTCATCAATTTGTTGCCAGGTGCCTGTTAAGTCCTGTGCATACGCAGTGCCAGTCATCATGGCAGCGATGAATATTAATCCTAATTTAGATTGTTTCATTATATTTATCCTTTTTTTTATAGATGAAATAAAATATCTCCAACACAAATGTGCTGCTTTATTAATCCTGGCGAATCCAGGTTTGTGTACGGCCGATGGCAGATATCCCAATGTATCCACGTAGAGTCAGTCGTTTCCCATTGGCAGAAATCCGCCCTTTTAAATCATAAATTTTGCCAGTTAAAGGGTCGAGTATTTGACCATGTCCATAGTTATTCTTGCTGGTTGGTTTCAGCCCTTTAATGATCTCTAGTCCTAAAATCGGTTTGTCTGTATATGGGGGTGGGCACTTTATACATTTTTCCCGTGGCGTATAGCCTGGTCGCGGTGTAACTTTGTGAATGTTCCCAGTATAAGAACCATCTGCCTGAGTTTTCATTTCAATCAGTGCTTTAGGTGAGCCGGTTTTATCGTCAATCTGTTGCCAGAAACCCGATAACTCCTGCGCAAATGCCATGGAGCAGGTGACTATAGAGGCTGTAAATACACCTAAAATTGCAATTTTCTGCATACGATATCCTTATGACAACGCATCAAATTCCATTTGATACATATTATGTAAATTCTACTTATTATACTTTCATAATCCATGAGAAAAGCATATGTTCAATATTCATACAACTTAATGTATGAAAATGCAAGCTTCTCTCTGCTAAATTTTAAACTCATCACATTTTATTCAATAGAGTATGAATTAATCCTGTTTAATCCAGGTCTGGCTGCGACCCAGGGCCGAAACGCCTACATAGCCGCGTAAAGTCAGACGTTTACCATTACTGCTTAATTTTGCCTTGGTGCTATACACATTCCCGGATAATGGATCGAGTAGTTTGCCTTGAGCAAAGTTATTATTGCCGGTGTGCTTCAGGCCTGTCAGTACATCCAGTCCAAGAATCGGTTTATTGGTATAAGGTGCAGGACAAGAGACACAATTTTCTTTTGGGGTATAGCCCGGGCGCGGCGTGATTTTGGTAATTTTGGCCGTATAAGTGCCTGTAGCTGTTTCGCGAATTTCCAGGAATGCTTTAGGTGAACCGGTTTTATCATCGATATTGCGCCATGTCCCTGACAGATCCGAAGCTAAGGCCAGATGGCTGAAAGAGGTTAAAAGTAAAGCCGAGAATAATTGAACCTTTTTCATATTTCTGTTCCTTGAATAAAATTGTTTTATGTTTGTATATTAGGAACGATTAAAGCACAAAACAAACAATTAAAATGATTCACTAGTCACATTTTTTGCAAATAAAGTATAAAAGTAGGCAGCCAGATGGCAGTAAACACCGCATTGACTGCCATACCGAAAGCGGCATAACGTCCTGCAACACTGCCACGCTGCCAGGCCTGAGCTGTACCAATCGCATGTGCTGCCAATCCTAAGGCCAGTCCGGAAGCACGTTCATCATTGATATGCCGCAGGATAAACGGTGAAAATGCTGCGCCAATCACTCCGGAAAGAATCACAATCAGAATCACCATACTGATTGGAGCATCCAGCAAGGTGGCGATATTAATCGCAATGGGTGTCGTCACCGCCCGAGTCGCGAAAGCCATAATATCTGCGGAAGACATATGCAGCAGATATGCAAGTCCCATTGGTAGGGCGACAGCACTGATACTGGCAAAAACCAAGATACCGATAATCGCTTTTAGTGGTAAGTCATCATAGCGCATTGCAGCCAGTGGAATGGCCAGGGCGACGGTCACATAGCCAAGTAAATGATTGAAGAGCGGATTCACTTGATCCATGTAATTTTGATAAGGAATCCCGAGCACAAATAAAATTGCAAGCACAAAGAACATGCTAAATACGATGACAGGAATTTGCGGGATGATCCGGTTACAGGGTTTGGCAATCAGATAGGCCATCAGCGTGACCGCAAAGCCATATAAAATAGATAACATGCGGTACTCCTATAACCAGCGCTTGGCCATTTTGGCGTAAATCCATAAAGGAATCAGGGTGCTGAAAAACATGATGAACAAAAATGCCGGAATTTTCTGGCCCATATGGACCAGCATCATCAGTGCACCTGCACTGACAGGCAGGAAAGCAAAGGCGCTTTCCTTCATCAGCTTGTTATTGGTGTCTACGAGACGAGCGGGAAGTTTACCGAAATAGCGCCAGGTAAAAAGGGCAATCAATAAGCTGAGTAACCCTACCAGATTGCCCAATTCAGGATGATCCAGCTGGGTCATGAGCCAGACGGATGCTTCCCGAAAGACAATAATAAGTAACAGGGTGCCGATCCATGCTGGCCAGTCTATTCGTTTTATCCAGTTCATTCGTATGATCAATTATTAAGTTTACTTATCAAGTTTTACTCGATCTTTGACCGGATTTCAAACGCTTCCAGTGGACGTTGAAACTGCTGTGCCTGTTTTCCCAAAATTTCATCTAAAGGTAAATGCGCCTGTTTAATCAGCTGCTCCAGTTTTTGTGCTGCAATCCGAATATGTAAATGCAGCTGACCTTCATCATCATAATGTTCTGACTGGATTACATTTAAACCATAAAGCTGGTTGCGCAGCTTGCCGTAGGCGGGTTTCAGAATCAGGTCAAAGGATTGCAATTGTCCCATCAGGGCTTCATGTACCGCTTTATGCAGCAGGTCGATCCCTTCGCCACTATGTGCTGAAACATAGACACGTTCTGGCTCGCCCGGGCGTCGATAAATAATTTTGGCCTCATCGCCGCTACAGTCAATTTTATTGTAAACCTGCAGGATCGGAACATCGGCACCAATTTCTTTCAGGACTTTTTCAACCGCTTCAATCTGCTCCAGCATTTCTGGACTACTTGAATCGATGACATGCAGCAACAGGGTAGCTTCTACGGTTTCTTCCAGGGTCGCCTTAAAGGATTCAACCAGCGAGTGGGAAAGATTGCGAACAAAACCCACCGTATCTGCCAGTACCAGATTACCGATGCCATCCCATTCCAGACGTCTTAAAGTCGGGTCCAAGGTGGCAAAAAGCTGATCGGCTGCATAGACATCACTCTTGGCCAGCAGGTTAAACAGGGTCGATTTGCCGGCATTGGTATAACCGACCAAAGACACAGTGGGGACAGCTGCTTTTTGACGGGCAATACGACCTTGCATTCGGGTCTGGCGGACTTTATCAATTTTGGCTTTCAGTTGTCCCATGCGAATACGCAGTAAACGACGGTCAGTTTCAAGCAGGGTTTCACCCGGGCCACGCAAGCCAATGCCGCCTTTTTGGCTGTCGAGATTGCCACGGCTGCGAATTAAGCGGGATGATAAATGTTGCAGTTGTGCCAGTTCGACTTGCAGCTTGCCTTCATAGGTACGGGCACGCTGGGCGAAAATATCTAAAATCAGTTCGGTACGATCGACCACACGGCACTTGATGACCTGTTCCAGATTACGGGCCTGGGCCGGTGTCAGGGCATGATCAACAATGACCAGATTGGCGTCCAGTTCTTCTACGCGTTCGGCGATTTCTTCTGCTTTGCCTGACCCGATAAAAAATTTGGCATCCGGTTTGACGCGTTGAGCATGAATATGTTCCAGAATTTCGGCATCTGCAGATTGCGCCAGCAGATTAAACTCTTCAGCATCAAGGTCATCCAGCATTTGTACGCTGACACTCACCAGAATGACGCGTTCTTTCCCCCGATGTTGTTCTAAATATTCCACTCAGGCCAATCTCCACTTGAAAGCTTTAGTGTAGTTGAAAAAGAGCGAGGCAGATACTGAATTAGCGCGGCTTTGGTTTAAAGTGCGGTGACAAACAGTTGTGCAAGTGTTACCAGTACAGCGGCATAGATACAGGTACCACCCAAAATATATTTGAGCACTTGTAAAGGCTGAAGCTTTTCATTCGCAGGCTGGGTTTGATCTGGCATGGCAGCGATCCTTTTTGATCCAATATTCCGATGTTTTTATTCTAAATGATTCATTAATCCAATTAAAATTGAAGATATAGATCTTATTGGTCGGTTTTTATTATCAATGCATGTTGCGAATGAACAGTATAGAATGAGTTTAATTCGTGGATATTCCCTGTATCTAGCTTAGGATTTAGTGACGTTTTTATGAACCCAACTGTACAAGATCAAACATCTCACCGACATGGTTTGGCAAAATTCTGGCTTTATATGCGAAAAGTAACAGCTTCACTGGCTGTTATCAGTGAAGGGTTCTATTTGGTTTTCCGTCACGGTTTATACAAAAATCCGAACAATCCAACCAATACCCGTTATGTGCAACATTTTTGTCGACAGTTGTGCAAAGTATTCAATATAGAAGTCCAGGTGCACGGTGAAATTCCGCGCGAACCCGCTTTATGGGTGAGTAACCATGTGTCCTGGCTCGATATTGCAGTTTTAGGTTCAGGGGCACGCGTATTTTTTCTGGCCAAAGCAGAAATTGAAAACTGGCCAATTCTGGGTAAATTGGCCAAAGGTGGCGGCACTTTATTTATCAAACGTGGTTCTGGTGATTCGGTGCGTATCCGCGAACAGATTACCGGATTTTTAAAACAGAATATTCCCGTATTATTTTTTCCTGAAGCCACCACTTCAGATGGGCGAGCCATTAAAAAAGTACACGGCCGGATTTTGGGCGCTGCGATTGAGGCACAGCGTCCTGTGCAAATTTGCCTGATTTGTTATGTGAATCAGCAGGGTGAACTCGATGTGGTTGCGCCGTTTATCAATGACATCAGTTTTGCAGCCCATGTCAAAAAAGTACTGGAAATGCCACAAGTGATTGCACATTTAGTGGCTTTACCTGCAATCGCGACTGAGGGGCACACTGTTGAAAGCCTGACCCGTGTGGTACAGCAAACCATGCAGGCTGGCTTGGTGGAGTTGCAATCGCGTGTACTAGAAAAGACTTAATAAAAAACAACTGGATGAGAAATTTAGGCATTTGATATCTATTCTTGGGAATAGACGTGTATAGCCTCATCTTTGCTTTAAACATTTAAATGGCTTTGTGTTGGCAAAACTCTACTTTTGACAGACCCAAAGTAGGCAAAAGTCTTTATTATCCATACACGACGTCCTGTCGTGATAGATAATATGTGACATCCTTGCCACACTCATATCTCTGAAACTTGGGCAAATCCATGAGAAGAAGGCAGCGTTAAAGAAGAGGCTATTTTAAATAGTTCAACTCAAGCTGTTTGTCACTTACATAAACCCTTCGATCGGCAACCAGGACACCAGTTTGAGCCCAGCTTTTTGGTACCATCTTATTCCGGGTTCTTTGGTGAAGGTTTTAACCTCTCCATTGGCTTTCTTGATTTTCCAGTTAATATTCTGGTTGGCATCCAGCACCAGTTTATAGGCATATTTACTTAAGTTCTGATCCATGGTTTGGTGCACTGCCTGTGCTAAAGAGGGGCTATTCAGTAATACACCAATTTCAGTGTTGAGATAGGCAGAACGTGGATCAAAGTTAAAAGAACCAATAAACACCTGTTTTTGATCGATTGCCATCAGCTTGGCATGCAGGCTGGAGCGGCTTAAACCTTTCAGGCTGACTTTGGCTTTTTTGGAAATTTCCGCTGTATTGGCATTGAGATGATCGGCATCTGGCGCTGCAAGGAACTCATACAGCTGCACATCATTTTCCAATAAATCCTGACGATATTTGGCATAAAAGGCATGTACCACGGCAACATCATTGGCTTTAAACGAATTGGTCAAGACACGGACCTCGATATTTTCATCCGCCAGTTTCTTTAAACGATCTGCGCCAATTTTTTCCGGAACAAAATAGGCAGAGACAATATCAACACTTTGTTCAGGTTTTTCCAGATGTTGTAATAACTGGAAGTTGAGATGTTCTTCGGCTTTGGCCTTGGCCTTGATTTTGCTTGGAGGATCTTTGACCACTTCGGCTTCGACCCAATCCAGTTGAATGTTTTGTTCCAGCCATTGGTCAAAGGCTCTGGAACGATTGGCCAGATCCAGATAATTCTGTGTGGCCTGATCCTGACTGTGCTTTTCCAGTTGTTGCTTCAGGCTTGGAAAGCGTAAGCCATGATGGCGCGGATTGACAATTTGCTGCACCGGATAGGCATAATCATCATTCCAGTATTCATCGAAGGAATGAATGATTTCATCTGAGGCTGCACCGACCAGCATCACATCGACATCGGAAAACTGATAAATTTCACTGACATTATAATACTGGTTACTCATATTGCGTCCACCAATCAGGGCAATCTGGTTGTCGGCAATAAAACTTTTATTATGCATGCGGCGATTAATACGCTTTAAATCCAGCACCATGTCCATGGCACGATATTTTCGAAAACGGTAGGGATTATACAGTTTGACATCGATATTCTGATGCTGGTTTAAGGCCAGATAAATGCCTTCCATTTTCTTGGCATTATTGTCATCCATTAACAGACGCACTTTTACGCCACGATCTGCCGCCTGAATAATCGCATGCAGGGCAAGGGTGCCAATCCGGTCGTTGTCCCAAATATAATATTGTAGATCCAGACTACGCTCGGCCTTCTTAATCAGCTGGATACGCGCACCCAGTGCTTCGAGTGGGTCATAGAGCACACGATAGCCGGTCAGGCCGATGTTCTGTTCACGTAAAGGTTCAACAATTTGCGCCAAACTGGTTTGTGAGGTATCTGTTTCAAATGCCATCTGGCTAGGCTGCTCAGTTTGCTTGGGCAAAGTACTGCATGCAGGAAGACCCAAGATCATGCTACAGCTCAGTAAAATCCCAGCTTTATAGCGGTAAATTGATGAAAAGCTGGGAGATTTTGAATGAGCTTGAACGTGGGGAGCAGTGGCCATATAAGTCGAAGAATGAAAAATTAGAATTGAGTATAATTGCCAGCTATGAAAAGATAAATATAAAGCCAGTAATCAGCTTCTCGACTCGACAAGGCAAATCTATGTGGGATACCAGTTCCGTACTTTTTTATTTTTATTTAGGCATGGCCATTCTGGCCATCTGGGCTGTGTACCAGGCATGGTCGAGTCAATCTCGTACCGAGACCATTCATCCATTTAAAGCATTTTGTCATTTGTTGGCTTTTTACCTGTCCTATTTACTGGTTCCACTGGTGTTCTTCAGTATTTATGCCGGATGGAGCGGTTATTATTCCTTGCATGAAGCTGTTTTTGTATTTTTCATCAGCGCCGTCTTGAGTTATGCACGCTTTATCGAGCCGCATTTAATTCAAGTGAAAACGACACAATATCAGATCAATGCGGATAAACGCTTAAAGCAACCCGTCCGGATTGCCCTGATTGCAGATTTACATATCGGTCTGTTTTCTGGTCATGAACGGCAGTTGCGACAAATTGTGCATAAGTTAAATCATGTTCAACCCGATTTGGTGGTGGTGGCCGGAGACTGGACTTATGAGCCGGAAAATAAACTGGCACAAGAACTGGCAGTTTTAAAAGAAATTCATGCCCCAGTCTATTCCGTCAATGGCAATCATGACGAGCAATATCCGGGACCACCGATTCAGGAACTGTTGCGTTATGCACTGCAAGTCAATCAGGTCATGGATATTGAAGGGCAAATTGTCGAATTTGATGAATTTCGGCTCTTGGGTGTGGGCGATCTCTGGGCGGGTAAAGCCGATATGCGCAGTCTGCCAGATTTACCTCAGGACAAGCCTTGGGTCATTTTGTCGCATAATCCCGATACGGTGGATATGATTCCCAAATTGCCGACACGTCCTCTCATGCTGGCTGGACATACCCACGGCGGACAGGTGGAATTGCCTTGGCTGACCGATTATGTCATGAAAAAAGTATCAATTTTGGGGCACAAGAAGGGCATGTACCGTCATGAACATGCAGATGTGTTTGTCACGGTTGGCACCGGTTTGGTCGGCGTACCTTTTCGTTTTAGAGTACCACCCACCATTGATATTATTGAACTGATCTAAATGGAGATATTGTCCTGTTCAGCTTTAACTGATGATCCAGATCAGGATCAATAACAGCACTGCAATGGCTGCCAGAATCCAGATTTTATTTTCAATTTTTCGGGTTGGGACGTCTTCGCGTAATTGTCGTGCGGTGATTTCAGCTTCTGTGGGGGTATTCAGGCTCGGATGGGTCGGAATTTCAAGGGGAGGCGTTACCAGGTCAATCTCACCCGCATCATCACTAAAGCGCGGTCCTGTGCTTTCAGTTTTCATGACCACATCGTGCTCACGGACAATTTCCTCAATCACTTGCAGCGCCTGGATTTCATCCAAGGTCGTGTGCTCGGTGATATAGCGAACGGCCTCTATTTTTTTATCATCTTCCAGCAAAATAATAATATTGACCAACTGTTCCTGGGTTAGGGATTCAATAAGTTCCTGCATTGCCTTGCCTCATTGTCTGGTTGAGTCCATTTGATTGTTGAGCAAATTTAACGAGATAAGTAGCAGAGTTTTGTTGTGAAATCATAAAAAAGCCAGCATCGAATGCTGGCTTTTAAATCAAACTAAGACTTTAAATTTGATTATTTACATCATCATTCTTGGTTTCACGAATCAACAGAAATGCAATCAGTGACAGGATTGATGCTGCGGTCAGGTAATAACCGACTGCAGACAGACCATAAGTTGTTGCCAGTTTGGTGGCAATCAGCGGAGCAAAGGATGCACCAAAGATGCCTGCCAGGTTAAAGGTCAATGCAGAACCGGTATAACGTACTGAAGTCGGGAATATTTCAGACAATACAGTACCGATTGGCCCATAGGTTAAGCCCATGATCGCCAGACCAATACACAAGAACAGGAATACCACCAGCGTGCTGCCAGATTCCAGCATATCTGCAAAGAAAATCCCGAAGATGGCAGAGATAACACAGACTGCAATCGAGGTGGTTTTACGGCCAAATTTCTCGGCCAATACTGCAGAAAGTGGGATAAAGGCAGCAAAACATAGGGTTGCAACCAACTGCAATTGCAGGAATTCTTCACGAGAATAACCTAGCTGTTTAGTACCCCATTGCAATGCAAATACTGTGGTGAGGTAGAACACCACGAAGGTACAGATTGCAGCGATGGTGCCGAGTACCAGCATGCGAGAATGTTTTTTGAAGACTTGAACAAATGGAATGTTCACTTCTTTTTGTTTATCTAGCACCTTTTGGAATGCCGGGGTTTCATGCAGTTTTAAACGAATCCATAAACCGACAATCACCAGCAAGGCACTTGAGATAAATGGAATACGCCAGCCCCAAGCCATAAAGTCAGCCTCAGACATGAAAGCGCCCAACGTCAGGAAAGAACCTGTTGCCAGAATAAAGCCGATTGGAGCACCCAGTTGCGGGAACATGCCATACCAGGCACGTTTACCTTCAGGTGCATTCTCGGTGGCAAGAAGTACTGCACCTGACCATTCACCACCCAGCCCCAAGCCCTGACCTAAACGACAGAGTGCAAGCAAGAGTGGTGCAGCAATCCCGATTTGCGCATAAGTGGGCAAGAGGCCAATCGCAACGGTGGAAATACCCATGGTCAGCAAGGCAGCGACCAATGTGGCTTTTCGCCCGATCCGGTCACCCAAATGACCAAAGAGTGCCGCACCAATCGGGCGGGCAATAAAGGCAATGGCGAAAGTGGCAAGCGACTGAATGGTGGCAGTCATCGGATCTGTACTTGCAGGGAAGAACAGATATGGAAAAATAATGACAGCAGCAGTGGCATAGATATAAAAATCGAAGAACTCGATTGTAGTACCGACCAAGCTCGCGGTTAAAACGCGAAATTTTGAATTTTGTGCTGGCTGAGCAGCAGAATTAGACGACGCCATGAAGAACCTTACACTTACTAAAAATAAAAAAGCTTAGTTTTAAAAGCGTAATCTTTTTAAAAAAGGCGTAATTTTTTAAAAAAACAACTGCAATCTTCTCGCTTTAACTCGCTCAGGGTCACTGAAATGAAAAAGAAGATGATTAAATCACGTAAAGATAGATAGACAGAAAATGTGATCCTGCGCCTATCAATACAAATATGTGCCAGATAGCGTGGGTATATCTTACTCTTTTTAAAGCGTAAAACAATGCACCTACGGTATAAGCCAATCCGCCAATGATCAGAAAGGTCAAAGATTGAGCACTGAGATATTGTTGCATATCATCCATCACCAGCAGCGCCAGCCAGCCCATGACCAGATAAGCCACTAAAGAAATTTTCTGGAAACGATGAATGAAAACGAACTTGAACAGTGTACCAATGAGGGCGATCACCCAGAGTGCAATCAATAAATACTGGGCTTTGGCTGTTGGAATGGCAATTGACAGGAAAGGCGTATAGGTTCCGGCGATTAAATAATAAATTGCAGTATGATCAACTTTTTTATAAAAATAACGACGGTCTGCTGAGGTGGCCATGTGATAGAGCATCGACGCAGAGAACAGCAAGATCATGCTCAGCGCATAGACCCAAAGTCCAATCCATTGTCCAGTACTGAGATAAGACCCTTTAATAATCAAAAGAATACCAGCAATTACCGATAGTCCAGCACCCACAGCATGACTGATATAATTAATTCGTTCCTCAGTGTGATCATAATCTGGAACCAGCGGCGCATTCTGCATGATTGTCATTCTTCTTTAAAATATACATTTGTATAGTAATTCAATTTTGCTTTTAGGTTAAGAAGATTTAAACTTGAGGGGCAATTCATTTCAGGTTTTATCTATGTCAACGTTGGCAACTCTCTCAGACCAAGAACAGCAGTTTTTAGATGTATTTCAGCAAGCTGTTGAAAGTGATCAATTTGATCGTCTGATCTTAAGCCAGTATAAAGGTGAACTGCAGGATTTAGAGAAAATGACCTTGCGAGTCATTTCATTAAATGGGCAAAAAGTAATGAGCTGTCTGTATCGCCATAAAACTCAGGATGTCACCAAAAACTATCCTCTAGCGGATGCACTGGCGCAGGTGACGGCATTATTAGCATGTTGCAAGCAAGCCAATTTGCTGACGCTAGATGAAGAGTTACAGCTAAAAAAAAACAAGAAAAAAGCCATGTTGACCCGTACTAAAAACAAAAACTCGACGCTTCAGGCCAAGTCCGCTGAACAGGGTCATGACCGGATTAAACAACGTCATGTTGATCAGGACAGCATCTTTTTACAGCATCTCGGCATTAGCGATCATAATGCGCAGATCATTCCGAGCATGGCGCGTAAATGGAAACAGATTAATAAATTTGTCGAGATTTTTTCGGGTGCATTGGCGCAGCTCAAGCCACAAGTCGAAGGTCTGCGTGTGGTGGATTTTGGCTCCGGTAAAGGCTATCTGACCTGTGCTTTATATGACTATATGCAAAAACATGGTGAGACGCCGTGGGTTACAGGGGTGGAACTGAATCCGAAAATGGTCGAGTTCTGCCAAAAGGTCGCGCAACAATCTGGCTTTGATCAGCTCGACTTTTTTCAGGGCGATGTGCGTACTTATGCACCGAAACGCCTGGATGTAATGATCGCTTTGCATGCCTGTGATGTGGCAACGGATTTTGCGATTCACAGCGGTATTCGCCTGAATGCACAGATGATCATGTGTGCGCCATGTTGCCATAAGGAATTGCGCCCACAGTTACAGGCGCCAAAAGTGCTGAGTCCGATGCTGCAATTTGGTATTCATGCCGGTCAACAGGCAGAAATGCTGACCGATACCATTCGTGCGTTATTGCTGAAAGCCTATGGTTATGAAACCAAAGTTTTTGAGTTTGTGGCACTGGAACATACCAGTAAAAATAAAATGATTCTGGCGACGAAACGCAAAGATTACCAACAACCCGATCAGGAGGTCTTGAAACAGATTCAGGACTTGAAAGAAATGTACGCTATCCAAAAACATTCACTGGAATTGTTATTGAATAATCAGTGGGATCAGCAGGGGATTGGTTCTAAATGCTAAAGGATTCAGAGCTTAAAATTGTTTCGGGTGGTTGGGAGGATTTAGCGAAGCATGCCAAAACCATTCGCGAAGCCGTGTTTATTCAAGAGCAGAATATCGCTGCTGAAGAGGAATGGGATGAGCAAGATGCCATTTCCATCCATTTTGTGGTCTATGAAAAGGGGCATGCGATAGCCACTGCAAGATTGCTGGCGAATAACAGTATAGGTCGCGTTGCAGTGTTAAAGTCACATCGTGGTTTGAAGATCGGGCAGCAATTGATGCAGGCCATTATCGATTATGCCAAAGCAGATCATCGAAAAGATTTAAAACTGTCTTCGCAAGTACATGCCATCGGTTTTTATCAGGCATTGGGTTTTAAGGTTCAGGGCGAAGACTATCTGGATTGCGGCATCCCGCATATTGATATGTATTTAAAGCTTTAATTTTTTAGTTATTGAGATACAAAAAAGCGAGGCATTGACCTCGCTTTTTTACGCCCTTACTGAATCAAGATCAGTGGCCATGCGCTGAGCTATGCTCGGCACTCTCCATGTTGGCATGTTCTTCAGTTGACATATTATGTTCATTCGCTGTTGTATCGGAATGAGCCGTATTGGCAGTCGCACGTGCCTCACGATCTGCTTGAGCCTTCGCAATTGCTTCAGGAGACATGGTCGGTGCATTTTTAAAAGCATGCTGCTGGGTGGTTTGTTTATTTTGCTGGCTTGGCATGTAATCCGGTTCATTCGTCACCGCAAGCCAAAAAATAAACATGAATAATCCACCTAAAATACAGAAGATAATAAGTGCTTTCCAACCCCAAGGGGATTTTTCAGGTGAACTGTGATCAGTCATAGGTCTTACCCACGTGGATATCAAACTTATGTAACTTTATAACATAAATTGATCAAAAAGCAGATCAAAATCTGTCATTAGACGAGTGTATCCAGTGATTCAGCTAGATCCGGAAAATAAAAAGAGCAACTCAGTTCCTCTTTTTATTTAGAGCTCAAAATTATTGAATTGGCTGGCCTTCTGCTGCCCGGTCTTTCAGGAGTTGCGGTGCTTTGAAGCGTTCACCATACTTATTTTCGAGTACCTTGGCACGGGTCAGCGCCTTGGCCAGACCATACTGATTTAAGAATTGCACCGCGCCACCCGTCCAGGCTGCAAAGCCAATGCCAAAAATGGAACCGACATTGGCATCGACCACAGACTCCAGCACGCCTTCTTCCAGACAGCGCACGGTATCCAGTGCCTGCACAAACAGCAAACGATCTATCATTTCCTGTTCAGAAAGATCAACCTCTTTTTTCCAGTGGTTGAGACCCGTCCAGAGCTGCTTTTTACCATTTTCTGGATAATCATAAAAACCTGCCCCGGCAGCCTTACCTTTGCGGTTAAACTCATGAATCATACTGTGAATAACTTCATCTGCGGGTGATTTGGTGATGGTCTGACCTTGTGCTTCTAAGGCTTTGTATCTTTCATTGGCCACATGTTCGGAGAGGGTCAAGGACACTTCATCCTGAATGGCCAAAGGCCCGACTGGCATACCGGCTTTGAGTGCGGCCATTTCAATCCGTGCCGGATGCACGCCTTCTGCCAGCAGGCGCAAACCTTCTTGAACGAACGTACCAAAGACACGACTGGTAAAGAAGCCACGGCTGTCATTTACCACAATCGGTAATTTGCCAATCTGCTGGACAAAGTCAAAGGCTTTGGCCAGTGTTTCTGCTGAAGTATTTTGCCCCTTGATAATTTCGACCAGCTGCATTTTATCGACTGGACTAAAGAAATGCAGACCGATAAAGTTCTGATCATTTTTTGAAGCCTGAGCTAAATCTGTAATAGGCAGGGTCGAAGTATTCGATGCCATCACGCCATGACTGGCAAGATACTGTTCTGCTTCTTGTGTGACTTGAGCTTTCAGTGCGGGATTTTCAAACACCGCTTCAATGATCAGGTCACAACCGGCCAGATTTTGATTGGATGCAGTCGCTTGAATCAGGCTTAAAACCTGATCTCGTTGATCAGCAGATAAACGTCCTTGAGCTACTTTTTTATCCAGCAGTTTCTGGCTATAAGCTTTACCTTTTTCAGCCGCTTCAATCGAAATGTCTTTTAAAATAACCTGAATGCCTTTGCTGGCAGTCACATAAGCAATGCCTGCACCCATCATGCCTGCGCCCAGAATGCCAACTTTAGTGGCTTTCCATTTCGCAACCTTTTGGGGACGGCTGGCACCGGATTTGATCGCATTCAATCCATGCCAAAAAGTAGCGATCATATTTTTAGAAATCTGACCCGTGGCCAGATAAGTAAAGTAACGCGATTCAATGGTCAGCGCCGTATCGACATCGACCTGAGCACCTTCTACCGCTGCCGACATGATTGCTTCAGGTGCAGGATAGCAACCTTTGGTTTTATCACGCAGCATCGCTGGGGCAATCGCCAGCATCTGTGCAACTGCTGGCGTTGAAGGGCTACCACCCGGAATTTTGTAGCCTTTTACATCAAAAGGCTGTTGTGACTTCGGATTGGCTTTGATCCAGACAATGGCTTTGTCTAAGAGTTCATCGGTATTGTCTGCCACATCGTGAATCAGCCCTAAAGATCGGGCTTTCTCTACACCCAACTGTTTGCCTTCCATCAACAAGGGAAAGGCATTTTGCAGGCCGAGCAGGCGCACGCTACGGACAATACCACCGCCACCGGGTAGTAAACCCAGTGTGACTTCAGGCAGGCCAAACTTGCTTTTAGGGTCATTCAAGGCAATACGATGATGGGCACACAGAGCAATCTCCCAGCCACCGCCCAGTGCTGTGCCATTTAGTGCAGCCACAACCGGAATGCCGCGGGTTTCGATATAACGCATCTGTGCTTTCATCTCTTCAATCATGTTGAAGAATTCAGTCGCATGTTCAGGTGTAGCTTGAATCAGTTCATCCAGATCGCCACCGGCAAAGAAGGTTTTTTTCGCAGACCGGAAAATGATGCCAGTAATATTTTCATCAGCTTTGAGTTTTTCTACGGTTTCAGCCAAAGCGCTACGAAAATCTGCATTCATGGTATTGGCAGACTGGTTTGGAGAATCAAAGGTCAGAATGACGATATTATCTTCAGTTTTTTGATATTGAATTGCGCTCATAAATTTTTATCCAGATCATAATGGGATGAATTTGGCATTAATATCCTGATTAGATTTTAGAAATTTTCCTTATTCCGGAGCCTTTCCAAATTCATCTAAATTCTTGGTTTAAGCTTCAGTTCGACCTGCCTTACGAAATGTATTTCTCATTTAGCAAAAGTAGGCAAAACCATTGTCATACGCAAAATCTATTAATTTTGTAAAACAATGATCTTGCGCTAAAACCAAAGCAGTGCTTTGGTTTTGCTCAGGTTGCATATGACTAAAACGTGAATCAAACACTTTAAATATTTGAGTTAAACCAATTCAATAATGGTGGCGATGCCCATACCGCCACCGACACACAGTGTGGCTAGTCCACGTTTTTTGCCTTGGCGTTCTAACTCATCCAGTAAAGTTCCCAGAATCATCGCGCCTGTTGCGCCCAATGGATGACCCATAGCGATTGCACCACCATTCACATTCACTTTCGCTGGATCAACATTGAGTTCGCTAATAAATCGCATCACCACCGCAGCAAAAGCTTCATTGACTTCAAACAGGTCAATATCATCAATCGTCAAGCCAGCTTTAGCCAAAGCTTTACGTGCTGCCGGGGCAGGGCCGGTCAGCATAATGGTAGGATCAGCCCCGACCAGCGCCGTGGCCAGTACTTTGGCACGCGGTTTTAAACCTTGTTCTTTGACCGCTTGTTCCGATGCGATGAGAACCACGGCAGCACCATCGACGATTCCGGAAGAATTCCCGGCATGATGCACATGATTCACCGTGCCAACTTCAGGATATTTTTGTAGGGCGATGGCATCAAAGCCCATCTGTCCCATGGTCGCGAAACTAGGATTGAGTTTGCCTAAGCCTTCAGCAGTTGTGGTCGGTTTGATAAATTCGTCTTTGTCCAGAATCACCACACCGGCCTTGTCTTTGACCGGGATAACAGAAGCGTTGAAATAACCATTGGCTTGTGCGGCAGCGGCTTTCTTCTGGGATTGCTCGGCAAACTGGTCTACGTCGGTGCGGCTATAACCGTCAATCGTGGCAATCAAGTCCGCGCCAATACCTTGCGGAATAAAATCACAGGCCATATTGGTTTCAGGATCTAGTGCCCAAGGACCGCCATCGGAACCCATCGCTACGCGGGACATGGATTCGACGCCGCCTGCAACGACCAGATCTTCCCAGCCAGAACGGACTTTTTGTGCAGCCAGATTGACAGCTTCCAGACCGGAAGCACAGAAACGGTTGATTTGTACACCGGCGACATCATTGTCCCAACCCGCTGCGATCGCCGCGGTTTTGGCAATATCGGCGCCTTGATCACCAATCGGAGTGACACAACCCAGCACAATATCATCGACTTTTGATGTATCAAATTGATGACGTGCCTGAAGTTCGTTAAGCAAGCCAGTCAGTAATGAAATGGGTTTGACTTGATGTAAAGATCCATCTTTTTTACCTTTTCCGCGTGGCGTGCGAATGGCGTCGATAATATATGCCTCGCTCATAGCATGTCCCTTTTATTAATTTGCTGAAAATTATTCTAATGACTCGAGTGTAATACTTAAATTTTGAAGTGCAATGACGAGAACGGACCAGATCATTTGATGATTTTTGCCAATAAAAAAAGCCCAGGTCTGGAAACCTGGGCTGGAGAAGAGGATATCGAGAATTTTAATTAATGATAACCATGCAACTGGCGATATAGACCTGGGGTTACACCGGTCCATTTCTTGAAGGCACGATGGAAGGTACTGGTTTCACTGAAACCGACCTGCTGCGCGACATCTTCGAGGGTTAGATCTGGATTCAATAACAGATGAATCGCGGCATCACGGCGCAAGGCATCTTTCACACCTTGATAGCTTTTACCTTCGGCTGCCAGACGGCGGCGCAAGGTTTGAGGAGATAAATACAGCATTGACGCGACATCATTCAATGTCGGCATTTCTTCGCCAATCTGGCTCTTCAATACATCACGGATTCTTGAGGTCAGCGAGTTGGTATTTTTAAACTTCACCAAGAGCTGAGCAGGCGCAGCTTTCAAGAATTCCTCTAAGGTTTCTTCATTCTGACGGATCGGCAGGTCCAGATAGTCCGCAGCAAAAGTGATTTCGGTGCGTGGCATGTCGAACTGCATTACCGGCGCAAAGAACAGGGCATCATATTCGTCAGCATGGGCTGGACGTGGATAGCTAAAATGCACACGTTCCAGCGGTAAACGACGTTCAATCAGCCAAGATGCCAGACCATGCCAGATCATCAGCATACTTTCGGTAATAAAATGATCCGGATCCATTGCATTTGGAATGAGGGGCACCAGACGTGCTTCGTGTTTGTCACGTTCCAGGGTCACCGACCAGTCATCACCGAAGAGTTTATAGAACTGCGAGGAAAGTTCCAGTGCATCACCTAAGGTTTTGGCATGAATGATGAGCTGACACATGATGGCAAAAGTGCCCAATCGGCGTTGCTGTTTGTCAAAGCCAACATGCTCGTCCTGGGTCACCATCCATAACATTTTAATAAAGCGGGTATATTGTTCAGGTGAAATACGGGCTTTAGGTTGATGCAGCAGTTCTGCTTCAATTCCGACGTGAGACAATAAAGTATCGACATCCATGCCTAAGCGCTTGACGCCAGATAAGGCTGCATTGACGAAATGGATACTGATCGTATCACGACTCATGTTTAATCCTTCAGTCTCTTTAATGTTCACTAATATTTGACCTAAATGACGAAAAATAATAAAGCAATGGCAATTTACAAGAACACCTTTGCCATTTTCTTACATATTAGATTGCCGAAACTATCAAGGTAAATGGCTGAACATGACATTGTTTTTATGCATTTATGTTTCTATGATGCTGAAAAAAGCAATATAAGTAGAGCAAATACCCCAATGTCATATACCTTAAAAGGATTGAAAATTCTAGACTTTTCTACATTATTGCCGGGCCCATTCGCGACATTATATCTGGCTGATCTCGGCGCCGAGGTTGTGCATATTGAATCACCGACCCGCCCGGACCTGTTGCGATTAATGCCCCCCTTTGCCAATGGACAGGCCACTTCACAGAGTTATCTGAACCGAAACAAGCAATCGGTAGCACTGGATTTGAAAGATCCGACCAATATCGAACTGGTCAAATCCAAGATTGCAGATTATGACATTGTGATTGAGCAATTCCGTCCCGGCGTGATGCAACGGCTTGGGCTGGACTACTCAACCTTAAGCGAAATTAACCCCAAATTAATTTACTGTTCCATCACTGGCTATGGCCAAACCGGTACTTACAAAGCGAAAGCAGGACATGATATTAACTATCTGGCCTTGTCCGGTATTGCTGGACACAGTGGCCGGATTGAAAGTGGGCCACCTGCTTTAGGCATTCAGGTTGCCGATGTAGCCGGTGGTTCCATGCATGCCGTAATTGCGATTTTGGCGGCGGTGATCGAACGCCAGCGCAGCGGTAAAGGTCAATATATTGATATTTCCATGACCGATTGTGTGGTCACCATGAATAATCTGGCCGCATCTGCCAGTCTGGCCGGCAATCAGCATCAACGACCTGAGTCTGGCTATCTGAATGGCGGGACTTTCTATGACTATTATGCAACACAGGATGGACGTTATCTGTCGATTGGCAGTCTGGAACCTCAATTTATGCAGGGATTGGCACAGGCTTTAGAGCTGCCGATTATTCTAGAAAAAGGCAATTCTTTTGCTCCAGAAGATCATGCTGCGGTGAAACAGGCAATTCAAAATAGAATAAAGTCAAAACCATTAGCGGAATGGCAAACACTATTCGCAGCGCTGGATGTCTGTGTTGAGCCGGTGCTAAAACTTGAAGAAGCTTTGCATTCTGATTTAGCGCAACAGCGAGAATGGCTAGTACAGGTTCCATTAAAACCCGATAGTCAGCAGACCGAAGCACAACTGGCCTGTCCGATTAAATTTTCACGTTCAAAGATACGTTATGATTTTGTCGGTCAGTTTTTGGGTGAGAGTGAAAAATGGTAATATTTTTAATTATTTAAAAGACAAAAAAGGGTAAAAGATTGAAATATCACTATATGAAAATAACTGCTAATGATTGATGAATTAAAGCATTATTGCTTTAAAACTAAACTAAATGCGCTAAACCGTGATATCAGTGAAACTTTGGCAGGCTTATCAATAAAACAGCTATGAAATATGTATAAAAAGCATTTTATTGATAGGTTTAATCTCGCTATCCTTGCGTTCGATATAATAGAAACTACTAGCAGCTGTACGCCATGTATTTATATACTGATTTCGATCAGCAACTGATTAATGAACGTGTTGCACAGTTCCGTGATCAAACGGAACGTTATTTAGCCGGTAAACTCACCGAAGATGAGTATCGTCCGCTTCGTCTGCAAAATGGTCTGTATGTACAGCGTTATGCACCGATGTTACGTATTGCAGTGCCTTATGGTTTGATGAATTCAAAGCAACTGCGTAAAGTGGCTGATTTGGCTAAAGAATATGACCGTGGTTACGCGCATATTTCGACCCGTCAAAACATCCAGTTTAACTGGCCGGCACTGGAAAACGTACCTGATATGCTGGCTGAACTGGCGACCGTGCAAATGCATGCGATTCAGACCTCAGGCAACTGTATCCGTAATACCACGACGGATCAGTATGCCGGTGTAGTGGCTGGTGAAATTGCCGATCCGCGTCCGACCTGTGAATTGATCCGTCAATGGTCAACTTTCCATCCGGAATTTGCTTTCTTGCCACGTAAGTTCAAGATTGCAGTCTCTGCGCTTGAAGAAACCGACCGTGCAGCCACTGCATTTCACGATATCGGTGTATATATTGTGCGTAATGAAGCCGGCGAAATGGGCTATAAAATCAAAGTGGGTGGTGGTCTTGGCCGTACTCCAGTGATTGGCAGCTTTATCCGTGAGTTCCTGCCACGTGAAGACTTGATTGCTTATCTTGAAGCAGTGCTTCGTGTGTATAACTTGCATGGTCGTCGCGACAACAAATATAAAGCCCGTATCAAAATTTTGGTCAAAGCTTTAACGCCAGCGGTATTTGCTGAGAAAGTTGAAGCTGAATTTGCGCATACTGTTAAGACTTTGAAAATCGATGCAGACACCTTGGCAAAAATGGATGAAAACTTCACCCCATTTGATTATCAAGATTATGCAGATGAAGATTTTACTGAATTGTTTGCGCAATATCCAAAATTCAAACAGTGGTTCAATATCAATACCAATGCCCATAAAGTGAAAGGTTATCGTATTGTGACGATTTCACTGAAACGTGCCGGCATTGCACCGGGTGATGTCAGCACTGAAGAAATGAACCTGATTGCAGACCTTGCCGATCAGTACACTTTCGGTGAATTACGTACCACGCATGAACAAAATATCTCGCTGGTCGATGTGCCGCAAAAAGATTTGTTTGCTGTATGGCAAACCCTTGAACAAAACAATCTGGCACGCGCGCATATCGGTTTCTTGACCGACATCATCTGCTGCCCGGGCGGTGATTTCTGTTCATTGGCCAATGCAAAATCGATTCCGATTTCTGAAGCGATTTCACGCCGTTTTGATGATCTGGATACCATTTACAACTTGGGTAAACTGGACTTGAACATCTCTGGTTGTATGAATGCCTGTGGTCATCACCATGTCGGTAATATCGGGATCTTGGGTGTTGATAAAAAAGGCGCTGAATTCTACCAGATCACGCTTGGCGGTAATGCAGACCATGATGCCTCAATTGGCGACATTCTTGGGCCGTCATTTGCAGCAGATGTGGTGCCGGATATTGTAGAAGAAATTCTAAATACCTATCTTGATCTACGTCAGGACGCTGAAGAGTTTATCGATACTTATCGCCGTGTTGGCATCCAACCATTCAAGGAGCGTGCATATGCTTAATACCGCACTCGCAGTGCTCTCTAAAGATGGCACAGTGACAGAAAATACTTACCAGCTCATCGGTGAAGAGGGTGTTTTACCACAAGGTGATGTGGTTCTGACGGTAGATCAGTTAGATCAGCTTCGACATGTTTCAGGTAAAAAAGCATTGTACTTAACCGTTGATGCTTCACCTGAAAGCAATGAATTTCCGCTAGCTCAATTAGATGCAATCTTTATTGAATTCGCCGGTTTTAATGATGGCCGTGGCTATTCATTTGCGGCACTTTTACGCCGTCAAGGTTTCCAAGGCGAACTTCGTGCCACTGGTGATGTATTCAAAGATGTGTTGAACTACATGAAGCGTTCTGGTTTCGATACTTTCGTGATTAAAGAAGGTAAAGACATTCAGGAGGCGGCTGCCGGTTTAAATGATTTTAAAAATCCGTACCAAGCATCGACCGCGGTGAATCAGGCAAATTATCAAACAGGTGCCTAACCTGAAAGTTAAAAAGCTTGTCTGTAAATAAGTCTGTTTTTCTTATAAACAAAAAGCCTGCAATGCAGGCTTTTTGTTTGCTTTGGACGATAGATATGATTGTTTCTATACTATCCTGAATGCTTTAAATTGCTGCGAATTGCTGTAGCATAAGTATCTTTATGCTGAGAGTAACGCGAGCAGAGCGCTAATTTTCGAGTATGCAAAATCAATCAAGAGGGCGATTTTAATGGGATCGTCATCTGATTTATTTTTTTAATTTTTTCATGATGAAGTGACTTGTCTTTATGCAAAATTCTATCCGTATTGGTATTGCTGGTTATGGCAACTTGGGTCGTGGCGTTGAAACCGCCATTCAAAAGAATCCAGATTTACAACTTGTGGGTATTTTTACCCGTCGTGCGCCTGAAACGGTATCTCCTTGTTTCGCAGCAACCCAAGTGTTCCATATGGACTCACTGACAGATTTCCAAGATAAAATTGATGTGCTGATTTTATGTGGCGGTTCAAAAGACGACTTACCGCAACAAGGTCCGATCTTGGCCAGCCAGTTTAATATTGTCGATAGTTTTGACACCCACGCACGTATTCCTGAATATTATGCAGCGGTCGATGCACCTGCAACAGCCAGCAAGAAAACTGCGATGATCTCCATTGGTTGGGATCCAGGCATGTTCTCGATCAATCGCTTATTTGGTGAAGCTTTACTGCCAGACGGTGAAACCTATACTTTCTGGGGCAAAGGCTTAAGCCAGGGTCATTCAGATGCCATTCGTCGTGTAGAAGGTGTGAAAGCAGGGGTGCAATATACCATTCCTTCAACAGAAGCAATTGAGAAAGTACGTAGTGGTGTTCGTCCAGTATTAACGACCAAAGAAAAACATACCCGTGAGTGTTATGTGGTGCTTGCAGAGGGTGCAGATGCAGAAGCAGTGAAGCAAGCGATTGTGACCATGCCGGATTATTTTGCCGACTATGACACGACTGTGAATTTCATTGATGAAGTAACTTTAGCACAAGATCACCAGCGTATGCCGCATGGTGGTTTTGTGATTCGTAGTGGAAACACCAGTGATGCACATAAACAAGTGCTTGAGTTTTCATTAAAACTAGAAAGTAATCCAGAATTTACAGCCAGCGTTTTAGTTGCTTATGCACGTGCAACTTATCGTTTAAATCAAATGCAGCAGTATGGTGCAAAAACAGCATTTGATGTGGCACCGGGCTTGTTGTCAATGAAATCACCTGAGCAACTTCGTAAAGAAATTCTTTAAGTCTTATCATTTAAAGTACAGCTTTGAATATTTGACGATAAAAAGCCTCCAATCGGAGGCTTTTTGATTTCTAAAATTCCCCCTCCTTTATTAAAGGATGAGGAACGATGTTCCGCAAGAGGGGAGGATTTATAAAATCCCTCTAAATCTCTTTTTTAAAAGGGAGGCTTTTAATTAAAGCAACTCAATCGCCACAGCAGTCGCTTCACCGCCACCGATACAAAGTGCAGCAATACCACGTTTACCACCGGTACGTTTCAGCGCATGAATCAAAGTCAGGATAATACGTGAACCGGTTGAACCGACAGGATGACCCAGGGCACAGGCACCGCCATTAATATTGACTTTTTCAGGATCAAGCTTGAATTCATCCATTGGACACATGGTCACCATGGCAAAGGCTTCATTGATTTCCCAGAGGTCGACATCTTGAGCATTCCAGCCTGCTTTATCGAGAACCTTTTGAATTGCACCCACTGGCGCTATGGTAAATTCAGAAGGATGCTGTGAATTTGAAGCATAGGCAACAATTTTGGCCAAAGGATTTAAACCTTTTGCTGCGGCATGATCCGCTGAGCTAATCACCAGAGCTGATGCACCATCAGAAATTGAGCTGGCATTGGCAGCGGTAATGGTGCCGTCTTTGGCAAAGGCTGGACGCAGGGTTGGAATTTTATCAATATTGGCATTGAAGGGTTGTTCATCTTTATCAACAACCACATCACCTTTACGTGTTTTTACCGTAACTGCTACGATTTCATCAGAAAAATAGCCTTCATTCACAGCAGTTTGTGCACGTTTCAATGAGCGAATGGCGAAATCATCCATCTGTTCGCGAGTATAGCCTTTGGTATTTGCCATATCTTGGGCAAATGAACCCATCAAACGACCTGTCTCAGCATCTTCAAGACCATCTAGGAACATATGGTCTTTGATTTCACCATGCCCCATACGGAACCCGCCACGTGCCTTAGGCAGCACATAAGGTGCATTGGTCATTGATTCCATACCCCCTGCCACAACAATATGTGCAGAGCCGGCTTTAATCATATCGGCTGCTTGCATCACTGCTTTCATGCCAGAACCACATAGCTTATTAATGGTTACTGCCCCAGTCGAATCCGGAAGACCTGCCTGACGCATCGCTTGACGTGCAGGTCCCTGTTTTAAACCTGCAGGAAGAACACAACCCATAATGACTTCTTCAATATCTGCGGGTTGTAAACCTGCACGAGCAATTGCTTCTTTAATTGAAGCGGCACCAAGTTCAGGAGCAGTTACACTGGCAAGGCTGCCTTGAAAGCCACCCATGGCTGTACGTGCACCATTGACAATCACGATGTCGGTCATTGTTATATCTCCGTATAAGTTTTAATTAATTTCTCAAACATAAGCAGTATATTGAAAAAAAACTAGGATTGAAGGGTTAATCGCAGTCAATCTTAAACTGGATAGTTCTGTTAGCATGAGGAGAGGCTTTCTACCCGGATATGCCCCATTTTACTCAGTACAATACGCTGCTGGCTGGAGATTTGCGCCGAACAATAATAGAAACTGCCATTCGAACCAATCGGAAGGGCGGTACGTGCCTGATAAGTGACACTTGGTGAACTTAATGCGCCTCGCCAACTCAGGTTGCCATATTTAAGATTTAGAGCATCAATGTGTAAAATTTGTTCGCCCGCATCGACTTGCCGATTTTTATTTTTATCAATAAAGACCAGCATATTCTTATTCCATTGGTTAGATTGACAAGTCAGGGAATCCTGGCTTGGACAGATGACAATATTCTGATGAAACACTGCTGCCTGGCTGCGTGCATAGCGGTTAATCGCAGATAATTTGATTGGGATATTTTTGGCTTCCTGTTTGGAACGATACTCATGAAAGTAAGGTAAAGCAATACTGGCTAAAATTGCAATCACTGCAATACAGATAATTAACTCAACAATAGTGAACGCTCTTGTTATTTTTTTATACATAGAGTTACCTGATTTATATATTATTTTTATAAGAAACATGTTATTAATTATGCGTTTTTTATGCTTTGTTGAGCGTGTGATTTGGTCGTTACTCAAATTTCAAGAAAGCGATTAAAAAATAATTGGCAATCACAATAGGTCATTCAGAATAAAAAATTGAGTAAAAAATTACTGAATTACAACGGAAATTGTAAGTAATTTTGTCAATAATTTACTTGATTAAATTAATCAAGCACTTGGAAAAATAATAAAGTGTTTGTATGATGCCATGTGAATAGCTTAAGAATAAAACTGGGGTAATAAAAAGCCTATCTCAGGATGGCCTATTACGGGCTTGAGCTTGAACAACAATTGTTATCTCTGGAGGATAAATCCATGAAAATGAGTCGTATTGCTTTAGCTATGCTTGTAGCTGCACCTTTTGCTGTTGCAAATGCAGGCGTAACTGTTACTCCGTTGATGTTAGGTTATACATTCCAAGACACTCAGCACAACAATGGCGGTAATGATGGTGAGTTATTAGTTTCTAATCAAGGTGAAATGCAAGACGATTTATTCGTTGGTGCTGCGATTGGTGTAGAACTTACTCCTTGGTTAGGTTTTGAAGCTGAATACAGCCAAGTTAAAGGTGATGTTGACGGTGCTGAGCCTGGTGCAGAATATAAAGGCCAAAACATCGCAGGTAACTTCTACGCAACTTCTGATGTATTTACTGGTAACTATGACAGCAAGATCAAACCATATGCATTGTTAGGTGCTGGTCACTACAAATACAAATTTGATGGTGTAGATCGCGAAGGTCGTGGTAATGAAGAAGAAGGTACGCTAGGTAACGCTGGTATCGGTGCATTCTGGCACATCAACGATGCATTGGCACTACGTACTGAAGCTCGTGGTACTTACCACTTTGACGAAAAATTCTGGAACTATACAGCGCTTGCTGGTCTTAACGTAGTTCTAGGTGGTCGTCTGAAACCAGCTGCTCCAGTAGTAGAAGTTGCTCCAGTTGAGCCTGTAACTCCGGTTGCTCCAGCTCCACAAGAGTTGACTGAAGACCTGAACATGGAACTTCGTGTGTTCTTTGATACCAACAAATCAAACATCAAAGATCAATACAAACCAGAAATCGCAAAAGTTGCTGAGAAGCTAGTTGAATATCCAAACGCTACTGCTCGCATCGAAGGTCACACTGATAACACTGGTCCACGTGCACTGAACGAACGTTTATCTTTGGCTCGTGCTAACTCTGTTAAATCTTCACTTGTGAACGAATACAACGTAGATGCATCTCGTTTGTCTACTCAAGGTTTCGCTTGGGATCAACCGATTGCTGACAACAACACTAAAGAAGGTCGTGCTATGAACCGTCGTGTATTCGCGACGATCACTGGTAGCCGTACTGTACTAGTTGAAGGTCAACAACAAGCTCAATAATTAATTATTGAATTGTTAAAAAAGCGGCTCCTATGAGCCGCTTTTTTTATATCTGAATTTTGACTACACTGAGTCATTAAAGATGTAATTGAGTGATAACATGGGTGTTGAAATTCCTGAAGATTTACAAAATCTGGAAGCCAATAGCGGAATTTTCTCGATCTGGATGATTTTCCATCATTATGGAATTGACCTGCATATTCCGGACTTGGTTCAGCTCTGTCGTCACAATCCGGAAATGGGAGCCTCAACTATTGGCCTTGCAGTGGCTTTGCAGACGCTGGGACTGGATGTTGCTTTTTTTAGCGAATATGATGCAGATAAACAGCCAGTCGAGCTTGATTTTTATCAACAAGCACAGACACTTAAAATACCTGTTGAAGAGCGTGTGATCTCTTATGCAGAAATCCAGCAGCAGGTGGAAGCAGGCCGTTTCGTGATTGTTTTCTACGATACCTTAGAAGGGGTCGGTAATCATTCATTGATCTATGCAATAGATGAACATGAGATCAGTTTCTTTGACAGTTTTGATGCGATGCCGGCAGATGTATTCGAGCAGCAGCGTCAGGCAGAGGGGATCTGTCAGCAAGTGATTGTGATTGATGACCGTAATTTTGTCATGCGGCATAACTAATCTAAGAAATTAAAAAATCAGCCCGTAGGCTGATTTTTTAATTTCTGATGGTTTATTCCTGATCAAGTTTCATAGGTTGTACATCCATCTCTTGATAAGACACCAGTTTGGATTTTTTCTTCCATTTGTATCCGAACCAGATTGCTAGGAACAATGGAATACTGATATAGGTCGAGAGAACCCCCATCCATTGACCTGCCAGAACATCCTGATAGTTTTGACCAAGGACGACAATTGCACAGAGAATAAAAGCAAACCAAGGAGCAAAGGGGAAGAACTTGGCGCGATAAGCCAGATCTTCCAGTTTGTAGCCTTGAGCCAAGTAACCTTTGCGGAAGCGATAGTGTGAAATCGCAATCCCGAGCCAGACAATAAAGCCGCACATGCCCGACATATTGAGTAGCCAGTTAAAGACTTCCTGTTCACCGAAGAAGGTGGTCAGGAAACACAGTGCTGCGATTGCAGTGGTGGCATACAGGGCATTCATCGGTACACCACGTGGATCCAGACGGCCAAACAGTTTTGGCGCACTACCTTTACGTGCCATATCAAATAGCATGCGCGTAGAGGAATACATGCCTGAGTTACCCGCAGACAGAATGGCTGTCAAAATCACCGCATTCATAATGCTCGCAGCAAAGGCAAAGCCGGCCTTTTCATAGAGCAGGGTAAAAGGAGAAAGCGCAATATTGTCGGTCGCAGCCGCCTGTAATAAGCGTGGGTCATTGTAGGCAATTAATGTGCCGATAATGAAAATACACACGATATAAAATAACAGGATACGCCAGAAAATCTGCTTGATTGCCACCGGAATGGTTTTCTTTGGATCTTTCGATTCGCCCGCAGCCACCCCGACCATTTCGGTTCCTTGAAAGGAGAATCCGGCAATCATCGCCACGCCAATTAAGGCTTGGAAACCACCGACAAAAGGTGCGTCACCAATACTCCAGTTGGCAAATGCTTCTGCGCCTGGGGTCAGCATAATCTTCACGATCATCCAGATACCGATAATGATAAAGGCAATAATCGCGACAACTTTCACCAGAGAGAAGAAGAATTCAGATTCACCAAAGCCTTTAACTGTCAGGGCATTAATCCCAAAAATAATGGCCAGGAAAATTGCACTCCAATAAACACCAGGAATATCGGGAAACCAGAATTTCATGATGAACTGAACGGCAACCAGCTCAAAAGCTACGGTAATGGCCCAGTTGTACCAGTAGTTCCAGCCCAAGGCGAAACCAAAACCGCCCTCGACATATTTAGTGCCATAAGTGAAAAATGCACCCGAGGTGGGATTATGCGTGGCGAGTTCGCCCAAACTGGTCATCAAGAAATAAATCATGACACCAATCAGTGCATAAGCAAGTAGTGCTCCGCCTGGCCCGGCATTGGCAATGGTCGCACCCGAGGCCAGGAATAGACCTGTACCGATGGATCCGCCAATAGCGATCATATTCAGATGACGAGCACCCAGCTTACGCTGCAGCTGCATCGTATTTTGCGTTTCGCTCATCACGATTCCTTAACATTTTTTTGTGTGCTAGCGAACAGCACTTTAAAGCCTTGTTGATCCGCTTTCACTGTGCAGCGACCAAAGTTTTGTTCAATCAGGGTCGGGTAGTTTAAGAAACGGTTGGCCACGATCCAAAGCTCGCCACCTGATTTTAAATGACGACGCGAAGTTTTACACAAGGTTTCGCTGGCCGTGTAATCGGTCTCGATTCCCATATGAAAAGGCGGATTGCTGACAATGGCATGCAAGAACAAGGGTGCATCAGCAATGCCAGTGACCGCTTTAATTTCGATCTGTTCAGGGCTAAGCTGGTTTTCATCAAAGGTCATTTGGGTGGAGGCCAGCGCAAAGGCATCCACATCCATGGCAAAAATCCGGTTTTTCGGATTCAACTTTGCCAGATACGCACTAATTACACCTGCGCCACAACCAAAGTCAGCGATTTTACCCGAGGTGACTTGTGATAAATAAGGTAATAAGGTGGCAGTCCCAATATCTAAACGGTTTTGACTAAACACGCCTGGCAGGGCACAAATATTCAGGTCACCATTCGGGGTCGAGATGCTATAACGCTGTGCCCAGTCAGCAAGTGATTTTTTCTCGACCGTGTGGTCTAGAACCAGTTGCCAAAGCTGGCAATGACGTGCGCTATCCAGTTTGAGGGTTTTACCATAAGGCTGCAACTGTTTGGCTGCACGCTCTATCCCGCCTTTCTTTTCACCGACCAGGAAAATACTGCTGCCCGGTTTAAGTTGTGCTGCCACATTATGCAGTAAATAATTGAGCAGTTCTTTAGACTTGGGTACAAAAATAACCGCCTGATCAAACTCAGCTTCAGGCATCTCTGCGCCAAAGTGGACATCTGCTTGTTGCGACTGGAAATATTGAAAATCATTAAAATTCCATGTCCAGACAGCGGGATTGATAGAGGCATCGAATTCAGCGAGTAGATCATCTGTCGGTGCATTAATGAGTAAGATGCGACCCGACAAAAAATCATATTGTCTTAATAAAACTTCGCTTTTAGGATCCATAGGTATCTCTCCAATATAAAGAACACTGCCTAAGTCTGACCTAGACAGTGTTCTTTGGACATGAAATTACTTCTTTGTTTCAGGAAGTACAACATTCAGAATAAGGGCAGCAATACCGCCAGTGGCAACGCCTGAGCTAAAGATATTACGGAATAACTCAGGAAGATGCTCAAGAATTTGTGGAACTTGTGCAACACCTAAACCCAGTGCCAGTGAAATCGCAATAATCAGCAAGGCACGGCGGTCCAGATGTACGCCAGACAGAATATTAATGCCGGAAGCTGCTACTGCACCAAACATCACCATCACTGCACCACCCAGTACCGCTTGCGGAACCGCCTGGATAATCCCGGCAACCGCAGGCAGCAAACCCAGAATGATCAGTAAAGCAGCAATCCAGATGCCGACATAACGGCTCGCTACACCCGTCAACTGAATCACACCGTTATTTTGTGCAAATACCGAACTTGGGAAGGTGTTAAAAATACCGGCAAGGAATGAATTGGCGCCATTGACCAGTACACCGCCTTTAATGCGCTGCATCCATTTTGGCCCATCGACTGGCTGGTTAGAAAGCTTTGAGGTCGCCGTGATATCGCCAATCGCTTCTAAAGAGGTCACCAGATAAATGAATGCCATCGGAATAAACAGGCTCCAGGAGAAGCTTAAACCGAAATGCATTGGAGTTGGAATCTGTACCAGTGGGGCATCTTTTAAGCCGGAAAAATCCAGATGGCCCATAAAGCCGGCCAGAATATAACCACAAACCAGGGCAATCAAAATGGCAGAACTTTTTACCCAGGTAATCCGGATACGGTTCAGGATAATGATCAGCGCCAAGACTGTGCAGGACATGATCAGGTTGTCTGCATTGGCAAAAGTTTTATCGCTCATGGCCTGATAACCACCGCCCATACTGATTAGACCTTCTTTAATTAAGGTTAAACCAATCAGAAGGACGACAATCCCGGTCACCAAAGGGGTAATCAGTTTTTTTATCCAAGGCAGAATCTGGGACACGCCCATTTCAATAAATGCACCTGCAATCACCACACCAAAAATTGCTGCCATGACTGACTCAACTGGCGTACCGGCAGCAACCATGGCTGAACCAATACCAATAATTGGGCCGATAAAGTTAAAGCTGGTTCCCTGAACAATCAACAGACCGGCACCAAAAGGTCCGACTTTTTTAGACTGTAAAAAAGTCGCGATACCTGAGATCACCAGGGACATGGATAAAATCATGTTGGTGTCTTCTTTGGATACCCCAAGTGCCAGACAAATTAGCAAGCCAGGGGTCACGATCGGGACAATAATTGCCAATAAATGTTGGAATGCAGCTAAAAAAGCAATAAATGGTTTTGGACGATCATCCAGACCATATACCAGGTCGAGTTGATCTTTAGGAGGAGGAGATTGATTAAAATCAGACATGTGTCAATGCAAATTAAGGCAGGGTGGCGCTATTCTAATCGAGTTACACGCCTTTACAAAATCAAAAAAAGCCCATCTCCTTAAAAAAAGTTGAGGAGTGTGGTAACAGTGACTATAAAAGTTTTGTATTTTTCTGTATAATTTGCCCTCAAATTACATACGCATTGAATTTACATGTCAGATATTAAAACTCTCCGTAACATCGCCATTATTGCGCACGTCGATCATGGTAAAACCACTCTTGTAGACAAACTTTTGCAACAATCAGGTGCTCTCGGTGATCGCGCGGGTGAGATTGAGCGTGTCATGGATTCTGGCGCTATCGAAAGTGAACGTGGTATTACCATTCTTGCAAAAAACACTGCAATTAAATGGACGGATGCACGTACCAATACTGAATATCGCATTAACATCGTGGACACCCCGGGACACGCCGACTTCGGTGGTGAAGTTGAACGTGTAATGTCGATGGTTGACTGCGTACTTCTTCTTGTCGATTCACAAGAAGGCCCGATGCCACAAACACGTTTCGTAACGCAAAAAGCGTTCGCACGTGGTTTGAAGCCAATCGTAATTATTAACAAAGTTGATAAGCCAAGCGCACGTCCAGACTGGGTGATTGACCAGGTATTCGATTTGTTCGATAACTTAGGTGGTTCTGACGAACAGTTAGACTTCCCGGTCGTTTATGCATCTGGTCTTCGTGGTGTGGCGGGTCCTTCTCCAGAAGAACTTGCTGACGACATGACGCCATTGTTCCAAACAATTGTAGACATCGTTGAACCGCCAGCAGTTGACGTTGATGGTCCATTTCAAATGCAAGTGTCTTCACTTGACTATAACAGCTTCGTAGGCGTTATCGGTGTTGGTCGTATTCAACGTGGTTCAGTTAAATTGAACACGCAAGTGACTGTAATCGATAAAGAAGGCAAAACACGTAACGGTCGTATCTTAAAAATCATGGGTTATCATGGTTTAGATCGTGTGGACATCGAAGAAGCCAATGCAGGTGATATCGTTTGCGTAACAGGTATCGATGCATTGAACATTTCTGACACGATTTGTGATCCGAAAGCTGTTGAAGCGCTTCCACCGCTTTCTGTAGATGAACCTACAGTCACAATGACATTCCAGGTAAACAACTCACCGTTTGCTGGTAAAGAAGGTAAATTCGTAACTTCACGTAACATTCGTGAGCGTCTAGATCGCGAATTGATCCACAACGTCGCATTACGTGTTGAAGACACTGACAGTCCTGACCGTTTCAAAGTGTCTGGCCGTGGTGAACTTCACCTTTCAGTTTTAATTGAGAACATGCGCCGTGAAGGCTTCGAGATGGGTGTATCTCGTCCGCAAGTCATCTTGAAAGAAATTGACGGTCAAATGCAAGAACCGTACGAAAACGTGACGTTTGACGTTGAAGAACAGCACCAAGGTTCTGTAATGGAGCAAATGGGCAGCCGTAAAGGCGAGATGACCAATATGGAAGTTGACGGTAAAGGCCGTATCCGTATTGAAGCAACTGTTCCTTCACGTGGCTTGATCGGTTTCCGTTCTGAATTCATGACGATGACTTCAGGTACGGGTATCATGACATCAAGCTTCTCGCATTATGGTCCAATGAAACAAGGCCAAGTTGCGAAACGTCAAAACGGTGTGTTGATCTCTATGGTTCAAGGTACTTGCCTGGGCTATGCATTGTTCACATTACAAGACCGTGGTCGTCTATTCGCTAAGCCTCAGTTAGAAGTTTACGAAGGTATGATTATTGGTATTAACTCACGTTCTGACGACATGACTGTGAACCCGACTAAGGCAAAACAGTTAACCAACGTACGTGCATCTGGTACTGATGAAGCATTAACACTTGTTCCTGCAGTTGAATATACGCTTGAACAAGCGCTTGAATTCATTGAAGATGACGAACTAGTTGAAGTAACACCGAAGTCAATCCGTATCCGTAAGCGTTATTTGACTGAAAACGAACGTAAACGTAACCGTTCAGGTAAATAATCTGTAGATTATTGATCTAAGATTCCTAAAGCCGCAATCTTTTCAAAGGTTGCGGTTTTTTTGTATTAAAATTTTAACTAGAACAATAAAAATTATAAAAAACAGTATCTTATATGGAAATGCAATCACTTATAATTAATGTATAATTCATCACAAACTTTAAAATGAATTATTGGAGAAAAAATGAGTATTATTCAAGAATTTAAAGAGTTTGCTGTCAAAGGCAATGTGATGGACCTCGCGGTCGGTGTCATTATTGGTGGAGCATTTGGTAAAATTATTGATTCTTTTGTAAAAGATATCATCATGCCAATCGTTAGCTGGATTTTAGGTGGGGATGTTGACTATTCTAACTGGTTCCTGGTACTGGGTGATAATCCTAATAATGTCACTTCTTTGGCAAATGCACAGGCTGAAGGCCTGAATGTATTTGCTTATGGTAACTTCCTAACGATTCTGATTAATTTCCTGTTGTTGGCATGGGTGGTATTCTTACTGGTGAAAATGATGAATAAACTTCGTCGTAAACAGGCAGAAGAAGCACCTGCACCTGAAGCCACCCCTGAAGATATCGAATTATTGCGTGAAATTCGTGATGAATTGAAAAAACGTCCTGAAGCATAAGCGTTCTGACACAAATAAAAAACGGCGCCTCTTGTGCCGTTTTTTTAATCCTCCTAAATCCCCCCTTTTGTTAAAGGGAGGTGGGGAGAGATTTATAAGATTAAAAATCCATCCGGAACTTAATTTCTACCAAATGAAAACCAAACTGGCTTTTGACCGGACCATGTAAGACCCGTTCAGCAGCCGTAAACACCAGCTTATCAATGACAGGCACCAGTTGGCCTTTTTTCACTTCGCCCAGTTCTCCGCCACGCTTGGCAGAATTACAGGTTGAATATTGTTTGGCGATTTTATTAAAGTCAGCGCCACTCAAAATCTTCTTTTTAAGCTGCTCGGCAGTTTCTTTATCTTTAACCAGAATATGACGCACAATGGCTGTTTTCATGACTTTTCCCCTCGTACAGTTGCCAGTTTTTTGACAGGGAGTTGCATCTTTTTCAAAGGCTGACATTCTGGACAGAACACAGAAGCACGTTGTCCCAGTTTAATATTTTCAAGCGTGGTCTCACAGTTCACGCACATTTCCCCGGCACGACCATAGGCCAGCAGCGTTTGCTGAAAATAGCCATTTTCCCCCATGGCGTTGGTGTAATCCCGTAATGTCGACCCGCCTAAATCAATGGCCTGTTTTAATATGCGCTTGATTTCCAGCACTAATTTTTCGATCTGTGCCAAGCTTAAAGTCGAGGCGGGTTGTGCTGGATGAATGCCCATATTGAACAGACTTTCGGTTGCATAAATATTGCCGACACCTACCACCACATGGTTATCCATAATCGCAACTTTGGTGCCAACATTTTTATTTTTCAATTTTTCAAATAAATACTGAGAATTAAAATTTTCACTCAGGGGTTCTGGTCCCAGCGTATCAATCAGTTTGCTTTGTGACTGCGCATCCAGCCATAAAATACAGCCAAAACGACGCGGATCATGATAACGCAATTCAATATCATCAAACTGAATAATCAGATGATCATGTTTGCGTAATTCTTCAGTTGTTTCACACAAACGAAAGCTGCCAGACATGCCTAAATGCCAGAGCATGGTGTCGTGCTCAAACTCAGCCAGAATATATTTGGAACGGCGCGACAGGTTGAGTAATTTCTGCCCGACCAGCTTTTGTATATTTTCGGGAATGGGCCAGCGCAAACTTGACTGACGGATTTCAACCCGTTTTACACGTTGTTCTAACAAGGGTAATAAACTGGTTTTGGTGGTTTCTACTTCTGGTAATTCAGGCATAACACATCAGAGGCGAGGGAGATGCAGCTAATATTGGGCGAATTTACGGAGATTACAAGTCTTAATGGGGATGCAACCATTAGAAAATGACTGGGGATTTCATGTTTATTGGAGGTGTAAGAGCTTAAAGAATAAGCTGTTTTTTTGCATGTTTAGACCAAAAATTAAAGAAATAAAAGGAATGAAAAAATAAATAAATCCTAAGTTTTTGAAAAACATATAAATAATTTAACTATTTTGAAATAAAATTATATTTTTTGTATTAAGGCATAACTAAAAGTTTAATCAATAATAAAAAAAATAATAAGAATTTATAGGAAAAGTTATGTAAATTCATGCACCTAATAACAATTTTAAAAACCTTGCTTGTTTTTCTCTCCGAATGTTTAGGTTTTACATGAAATATTTAGGTTTCGCTTTATTGTCATTAATGGCTGCCATGACAACCGCGCAGGCAGAATCTGCATTTGATCCGCAAGGTCAATATTTACTGGGGGACTGGAATGGTCAACGTACAGAACTGGCTCAGCAAGGAATTAAATTTGAAGCCAATCTGCTAACTGATACAGCCTATCTTGCGGATGGTGGCCGGAATGCAGGCGCAGATCCATTAACTTCTGCCCAGTTATGGTTGGGAACTCAACTGGACCTGGAAAAACTGGCAGGATGGAACGGTGTCACGGTACGTGCTGCAATGAGTGCGCGCCAAGGCCAAAGTACGTCTATCCGTGATTTGCAAGATCCATCAGCGCCACAGATGGCCAATGCACAAGGTACGTTTGGGCGTGGCAATCAGGATAGCCGTCTGAGTGAACTTTCGATTGAAAAGAATTATAAAGAGCAAGGACTGAGTATTAAGGCTGGCCGTTTGGGTCTGGGCATGGACTTTAATGTGATGGCCTGTGACTTTGCCAGTACAGCATTTTGTGCTGCGCAGATGGGTAAATGGCAAGGCAATATCTGGATGAACACGCCAGTATCACAATGGGGTGCGCGTATAAAGCAGCAGCTAAACCCTGAACTTGCAGTACAAGTCGGTGTTTATGAGTTTAATCCGGACAATGGCAATGGTGCTAAAGAAGGTCAAGGCTGGAGTTTGGATACTAAGCATGCCGATGGCGTGACCATTCCAGCAGAAATTGTATGGACACCCAAATCACTCATCAATAACTTGCCGGGTAGCTACCGTGTGGGTGGGATGTACAATACTGCGGATGATCCAATCAATCAAAAAGATATTGTCACTGGCCAAGCTGAAGATCGTACCTTTGCAGGCTGGTTGGCCATCGAACAGCAATTAACTTCAACAGGTCAGGGGCGTCAGGGCCTGCATTCATTTGCCAATTTCACCTGGCATGACCGTGTAACCAATAAAGTCGATCATTCACAACAGCTTGGGGTGAAATATATTGGCCTGCTCGACAGTCAACCGAATGATATTTTGGGTCTGGCAGTTAACCGTGTGCACGTGAATAATCGCTTTGCAGATTCGCGTCCAGCATTCAATGCCGATGCAGAATACAATATCGAACTTAACTATAGCTATAATGCAACAAAATGGCTGATGCTACGTCCAAACCTGCAATATGTAGTCAATCCAGGGGCAACCAACAACGTAGATAATGCACTGCTACTTGGTTTAACCAGCCGCATCATCTTCTAAAAAGTGATCGTTCACGTTATAACTAAACAGGCTTTTTAAAGCCTGTTTTTTATTGCCCGATCATACTTCACATGAATAAAGAGGGATTGCCACGTGACATTATTATTTCAACCGCTAAAGTTTGGTTCATTATCACTCAGCAATAAAATTATTATTGCACCCATGTGTCAATATTCAGCCACAGATGAGGGTGAAATCACGTATTGGCATGAGCAGCAATGGGCGAATTATGCGCTCTCTGGCGCCGGACTCTGTATTGTCGAGGCGACTGCTGTACAACCAGAAGGTCGTATCAGTTATGCAGACCTGGGATTGTGGAATGATCAGCAAGCTGCCCAGATCAAAGCATTATTGGCCAAAGTTAAATCTATATCGCCAATGCCATTTGCTATCCAGCTTGCACATGCCGGACGTAAAGCCTCTACAGATAAACCATGGGCAGGTAGAGGCCAGTTTAAACCGGATGAGGCACATGGCTGGCAAACTGTTTCTGCCAGTGATCTTCCTTTTCAGGCAGACGAACATCCTCCTAAAGCGCTGAATCAGGCAGAGATTGATCAGGTCATTGCAGACTTTGCAGAAAGTGCCAAACGCGCAGTTGATGCAGGCTTTGACCTGATTGAACTACATGCAGCACATGGTTATCTGTTACATCAGTTTATGTCGCCACTTTCCAATAAGCGTGAGGATAAATATGGTGGTTCACTGGAAAACCGGATTCGCCTGACGCTGGAAGTATTGCAAGCCATGAAGGCAGCAGTTCCGGAAGATTATCCAATCGGAGTGCGTATTTCAGCGAGTGACTGGATGGAGCATGAGGATAGCTGGAATGTTGATTCTTCGGTTGAACTCTCTAAAGCCCTCGAAGCGATGGGCGCAGCTTATATTCATATTTCCAGTGCCGGTTTACATGTCAAACAGAACATTGATGTGAAACCGAACTATCAAGTACCTTTTGCAGATATCATCAAAAAAGCCGTCAATATTCCGGTAATTGCTGTAGGTTTAATTACCGAAGCAGAACAGGCAGAACATATTCTGCAAAAAGGGCAGGCCGATGCTATCGCTATTGCACGGGCGATTCTCTACGATCCACATTGGCCTTGGCATGCAGCTGCGGCACTTGAAGAAAAACTAAAGATTTCACCCCAATATCTTCGCAGTGCCCCGCATGGTCTAAACCATCTGTTTGAGCCTTTTTAACAATCTTTTCTAAGCAGGAAGGTCGTATAATAGTCACTCATTGCAAATGAGGACGCTGCATTATGATTTTTGCGGTCATTGTGCCCATTTTTTTATTGTTGGCACTGGGTTATCTGACTGTAAAAAGTCAAGTGTTAGATAAAGAGCAAGTGGGTACAGTCGGTGCTTTTGTCATTAAAGTGGCGTTGCCTCTGCTGTTTTTCCAGTCTCTCGCCTCTAAAGACCTGCATGAAATCTGGTATTTTGAATACTTTGCGGTGTATAGCAGCGTAACTTTACTGCTCTATGGTAGCGGTTTCTGGATGATGCGCCGTTATTTTCAGAATACGCATTCGCAGAGTGCAGTATTGTCACTGGGCGCCGCGATGTCGAATACCGGACTTATTGGTACGGCCGTGCTTAGTCTGTTAATCGGGCAGCAGGCCATGACTTATACTTCTCTGGTGGTCATCATTGAAAGTATGTTGCTGATTCCTTTGGTACTGGTCATGGCTGCGCTGGGAACACAGCATCAGGCAAATCTTGGCTCCATTTTTAAAAGTGTGGTGCTGACTTTAGTAACAAACCCCTTATTTATGGGGGTCGTACTGGGTATGGCCTGTGCGATTTTCCAGATTAAAATTCCGCTCTATATCGATCAGGTTTTTGCCTTGATCGGACAGACAGCATCGCCATTGGCCTTGTTTGCAATTGGTGGCGGTATTGTGGGAATGAGCCTGAAATACGTTAATCTGCAAAGTTTCTATCTGGTGTTTTCTAACAACATTATGATGCCGCTGCTGATGTATCTTGGCCTCAGTCAATTGACCAGTTTAAGTCAGGAAATGGTTCATGCGGGTACTTTGATTGCTGCCTTACCGATGCCAACAATCTTCGGTATGTTGGGACAGGCCTATGGTTTAAATGATCGAGCCTTAACACCACTGCTGATGAGCACCATCGCTGGTTTTATCGTGACCAGCGGCCTAATTGCCTTGTGGTGGGGATAGCTCATTCCAGGATTGATTCTCTCCTTATAAAAAGCCCCATATTGGCATTTTCTTTTTTAAATTTATGATTATATTTTACAAGTAGAAAAGTCAGCCGCAACTGTTTGAGGCATACGGTGTATTGTACCGCAAGATTAAAAATGATTGTTTTTGCGACAAATTTACCAGTGGATGCTGGCTGACGAGTTTTGCGATGAGAGTATGGCTCCGCAAGATACTTTTCTTGCGAAGCTCCGCTTTTCATTGGGGCGAAACCAAATTAACTCTTTTTGGCAGGTATTTTTTTCTGCTCCGCCATCATTTTGTCTACTGCTGCCAAAGACTCTTTAGCCTGCGGAATATTTTGCTGTGCCAATGCAGCAAAGATTTTTTTCGCTTCAGGCAAGTTTTGCTGCACGATACTGCCATTGGCAAACATATTGCCGACTGCCATCAGGGCAGGGATATAGCCTTTTTTAGCCAGATCCTGAATACTGCTTAAACCTTGCTGAATCGGTTTTTCATCTTTGTTTTTAAAACCAGAGCTGATGTCATATAAGGCTTTGGCGTGAATCGCTTGCATATTACCTTTTGTGATTAATGGTTGCAGCTTTTGTAGTCCGATTTTATTTGAGGCGGGGGTATTTTCAGCAAATAACAGCACAGCCAGATCTACACTGGCATCATCAAAGTTGGCTGCTGAGGCACGTTCCAGATACTGTTTGGCTTTGCTTAAATCCTGCTTTAGTCCTAATGTACCCGCCGCATAATTTTTGCCCAGTACATAATTGGCCACAGGGTAACCTTTGCTGGCTGCCTGTTCATAGAGCTGGATGGCTTTTTTCTCGTCTTTGGCAGTGCCCTGGCCGGTCTGGGTTAAATAGCCTAAGTTATATATGGCTTGGGCATTTCCCTGACTAGCCAATTGATTTAAAGCGTCATAGGCGCCTTTGAAATTATTGGCTTTCACCATGGCTTCAATTTTTACAAACTGGGGGTCGGCCTGATCTTTTACAGTATTTGCCAGAGTGAATTGCGCAGAAACTGCAAGAACGGTAGCGAGTATTAACTTTTTCATGGTTCCTATAACCTTATTATTGCTGGCACCTAAGTCCTTGGTGCGGTTTTAATCATTTTCACTTACATCATAAAAGGATTTTGTGCTTTGTAAATATACAATTTGTCATTAGAGTTCTTTCATAAATCATTTTTTAATTATTATAAATGAAATTCTATCTTCTTGTCGGAGACTTGCGCAGCATGCTCCTCATCCCGAAGGGAGAAGGGGGCGTTCAACATCTACATCTATTTAAATATGAATAAAGTTATCATTTCTTGAGTTAGGAAAGGGATTTACTCAAAATAAATCATCAAAGCAGGATATACCGATTTAATCAGATCACTGATCTGGATAACTTTCCTATCAATCATTCAGGTATTGAAAGGATTACTTTGCTTAAAGGAACTTCTCTGGTTAAATCTCGGTTTAAATCAGCCTCCCAGGATTGAACCATGTTTGTCAAAACGATTAAACGCCACTATGACAGAATTAACGTAGATGAAACGATTGCGGATGAAGACAAGATTGATGTACTGCTGATGAAGCTCGGTGCAGAATTTTTGATTAGTCAGGAAGACCGGGTTTACACCTTTCAAAAAGGTGAATTAACCACAAAATTTGATGCCAAACATGCTCGTGCTTATCACTTCAAAGATTATGTGGTGAAAGATATGAATAAGCTGTTTCATGGTTTCTAAAACAAAAAAAGCCAAGAGTTAAGTCTTGGCTTTTTTAGGGCCTAAACCGGAATTATTGCGGACGTGCTACATCACCGCTCAAAGCTTCAGGAAGTTTCAGAACCTCTAGACCCAACTCGGCCAATGCGTCAGGTTTGGCTACGACCAAGGCTTTATAGCCATCCTTCAGACTGATGCTATTCACGACTTCAACATTGTTGTTGAGCTGAGTGCCGACTACAGGTGCTTCACCCGTCGCTTGAATCAGATGCAGCCAATGTTTTGGCTTGGCTTTAAACCATAAGCGTGCAATGACTTCCTGACCTAAATAACAACCTTTGTCATAGTGAATGCTTTCACGTTGATGTAAGCGCAATTCCTGTGGTTGAAACAGGGTCGCAGTGGCCGCCTGAATCCAGGCCTGACCTGATTCAATGGCTTGCTGCTCCCAGGTCGCCACATCGGTTTCAGTCGCAACAAAGTCAGTATGAATATCATTGATCACAGGATAAACCGCACCGACCAGTTCCAGTTTCATTTTTGAAAAGGCACCAAATTTTTTAATATGATTCGCCAGTTCAGTGGCCTGATCGTCAGTACTTACAATTTCAAAGCTTTCCGGACTGAGCTTTTTAAGCCATAAGCCAAATTGAATACGGCCTTTCAAGCTACAGATCGCGGTATAACGTGTCTGGTTTTCAGCCAATGTTTCAGTATTCAAAGTCACCTGACCTTGAAGGAATTTTTGTGCATCAACACCATTCAGACTAAACAATGTAAAAGCAGGAGACGTTGCCATGATAAGCCCCAGTTTGAATACTATAAATCAATGCAGTTATTGTGCAGCAAGCATCAAATAGAGGCAAACAAAAAAGCCAACAATCTAAATCATCGGCTTTTATGGAATGATAATATTTAGTGGTGATGGCTAGCCGGCAATGGCGAATCACAAGGGAATTTACCGCCACAAATCCGAACATATTCCATCATGCCCTGATCTTCATGATCGAGAATATGACAATGCTGCACAAAATCACCTTCAAATTTCTTGTAATGGCTGCGGACAATTACCTGATATCCCTGTTTAACAAAGATTGTATCTTTAAACTGTCCTTTTAAGCCGCGGTATTGAATATCTTCCAGATTAGGATTTGGATCTACTGCCAGCGGAATATCGCTGACATCCTTACCCGTTGGATCCAGCACTTTTACAATCTGGAAGGGGTTCACATGGATATGATAAGGATGATTCAGGTTATTACTGCTAAGAATCCATTCATCAATTTGCCCAAATTCCAGTTTCCGTACATATGCACCTTCTACTGCATCCGCGCCGGTAAAGAGGTCACCAAAACTATAGATTCCCTCAATATCACTGTAACGGTAGCCAAACTTACCATTTGGACCAAAGCTGGCATCGAAGGTTGAGCGTTGTGGTGGACGGTTCTTTAAGCGATTTTCAATTTCAGTGGTCATCAGCGATGGGTGGTCGATAAAGGCAGAAAGCTTTAACTGTGAGAGCTGGGTCTGGATTTCTTTGTTTAAGCCAATTTTCTGTGCCTGAGCTTGTAAAAACTGGGCTGGCGTTTGCGCTTTTAATTTACTCGCTTTGACATTCACCCATCCCAGTAGTTGGGCATTTAACGTATTACCTGGAGCGAGTTGAGGGGTAATTTGTCCGGATGTAGGGATGGCATTGATTTCATCATCAATGTTCAAGTTGGTGTCAAAAATACAGTATCTATTCGTGCTTGGAAAGGCGACCATCGCATCGTGACGGTAACCGGGTTGAAATATCGAAATTCTACGTGTCTGTACATGATCCATGGTTAAACCATCCTGAGCAATGGTATAGACCGGCAAGCTGGTGAGCTGATCAAAATCTGCTTTTTTGTCTTCTTCCTGAAATTCAGAACAAGCTTTAATGGTTTGTTCAGCGGTAAATTTTTGTGATTTTGGCAGTTCCTTAATAATAAGACCAAGGGTGTCGCGAACACCACCATGAATCATACGCCAGCGCTTAAACTGGTTTTGCTCAACTTGAATCTCGCCATGTACTTTGCCATTAATCGAGGTGTAATAATGATTTGCTCCCCATGAATTAAAGGCATTCAGGCCTTGATAATCTTCCAGCGTACCGACTTCACCAGCATCACAATTATTGAGATTGGTTGTACCTGCCGGGTGAGTGCATCGATACTGAATTTGCTGAAACAGGAGGATATTTTCATTAGAATAGCTGTTCTTGCCTTTATCTTTCCACAGAATATCCATGTCTCCCATCGATGTGATTTTGCCATTCCTGACTTGAGGAATACGGCTGCCTTCTACGATTAATGGGCCAGCCATGCCGCTAGAGACCTGAATAGCCGTTGAACCATGTAGATGAGCGTGATACCAGTAAGTACCCGCAGGATGATTTGGTTCCATTTTGAATTGATAGTCAAATTTTTCCTGTGGTTTGAACTTCAGGAAAACATTGTCGCTATTGCCTTGCGGGCTGACCCAGAGGCCATGAGTGTGCAGATTGGTGGTATTAAAACAATGTGGGTCATTCGCATCGAGAATATGTTCTGGGCAGGTTGCTGTGGACTCCGTGGGCAGTTGGTTATTCAAATGCACAGAAAAGGTTTCTCCCTGTTTGACCCGAATCTGGGGCCCGACCAGCCGGTCTTCGACATATTCACCTGCTTTTTTCTTATTAAATAAACTGGGCTTGGTCACATAGCCACGGAGCACCAGTTGATCCCATGTTCCTTTTCTGGGGTTATACAACTTATCCGTTTTATACGCGATGATCAGTTCGTATTTGCCTTTGGCATTTTTCTGTAGCAATGGCGGATTACTGATCAGAGAATCCGGTGCAGTTGGAGCAGGTGGTGGCTGAGTCGGGTTGTTTGGGTTACTTGGATTTGACGGATTATTTGGATTTGAAGGGTTATAGGGGGTAGGAGGATTTTTAGCTCCATTCCAGTTTGATGCCAGTACGGCTATGACCGCTGCTATGACACCGATAATCGCAAGCTGTAACATCGTAATCACCTTTATCTACTTTTGTGATGAGTATTGTTGTTGTGAAGTAATTACTGTTTAGATTTACTTAATTGAGAGAAAAACTGTTATCACCAAATTAGGGGGAGGCAGATAAACGGTATGTCTAAAGTATTTTTTCTTTGGTGTTGAATGTGCTAATTTTTATGTAAATCTTTAATTATTCGATAATATTTATACATATTAAAATAGTTGTAAAATTTGTAAGAAAGTCTTACAAAAATTATGGAATTGAATCAGGACACAGCTTTTAAATGGTTCTATCGCTGAAATACGATGATTTTCGGAATTATTGTATAAGGATGTTTTGAAGATATGCTTAATATCCAGTTTTTATCAACAAGCCGCTTGCATATAAAGACCTAAATGTAAGAGAAGAGACTTATTTGGCTTTTAATAGTTGGCTTTTAATCGGTTATAGGGTCTATTCGCTGCTTAAAATACAGCTCATAAAAGTTGCATGAATATGAAATAAAGCCTGTTTATTGCGCCTATATGTTGATTGTTTTTTATGCTGTTGTGAGTGTCTCATACTAAAGAATGAGATGAATTTTCTACGATTTTTCAAAAAAATAGAAGTTTAGAGCCAAAATTCTAAAGGCCAGATAACAAATTTATTAAAATAGACCGATTTCTATAATTAAACTATTGAAAATTATAAGATTTGGGAAATGGACTTTCGGCAGCGTACAATGCCTTTATTAAAAAACAAGTCATCAATAAATTTTGATGTGCAAAAAAGAGTAATAAACGAGGGCAGGCAAGCTATGAACAACAACTACCGTAAACCGCTGCAATCCACCCAGCTGGAATATTATGACGTGCGTCAGGCCGTAGAAGATATTCAGCCAGGCGCATATGCCAAACTTCCTTATACCTCCAAAGTGCTTGCTGAGCAGCTGGTTCGTCGTTGTGATCCTGCCATTTTAGAACAGTCTTTGCGCCAGCTGATTGAGCGTAAACAGGAACATGATTTTCCATGGTATCCGGCACGTGTGGTCTGTCACGACATCTTGGGACAAACAGCTTTGGTCGATCTTGCCGGCTTACGTGATGCGATTGCAGATCAAGGGGGTGATCCTTCTAAAGTCAATCCAGTGGTACCGACCCAGCTGATTGTCGATCACTCGCTCGCAGTGGAATTTGGCGGTTTTGATCCGGATGCCTTTGAGAAAAACCGCGCGATTGAAGACCGTCGTAATGAAGATCGTTTCCATTTTATTGAATGGACCAAAACTGCCTTTGAAAATGTCGATGTGATTCCTGCCGGTAATGGCATCATGCACCAGATCAACCTGGAGAAAATGTCTCCGGTGATTCAAAACCGTGACGGTCTGGCATTCCCGGATACCTGTGTCGGTACAGATTCGCATACGCCACATACAGATGCATTGGGCGTGATCTCGATTGGTGTTGGCGGCTTGGAAGCTGAAAACGTGATGCTGGGCCGTGCATCGTGGATGCGTCTGCCAGATATTATCGGTGTGGAGTTTGTTGGTCAGCGTCAGCCGGGCATTACCGCAACTGACATCGTCTTGGCATTAACCGAATTCCTGCGTAAGGAACGTGTGGTTGGCGCATATTTAGAATTCTTCGGTGAAGGCGCAGACAGCATGTCAGTCGGTGATCGTGCCACGATTTCTAATATGACCCCGGAATATGGTGCAACGGCAGCCATGTTCTATATCGATCAGAACACGATTGATTATCTGACTTTGACCGGCCGTGAACCTGAGCAAGTCAAACTGGTCGAAACTTATGCCAAAGAGATCGGGCTTTGGGCATCGGATATGACTCAGGCGGAATATCCACGTGTATTGCGTTTTGATCTTTCAACAGTAACCCGTAACATTGCTGGCCCATCCAATCCGCATGCTCGTGTCTCGACATCTGACTTAAAAGAAAAAGGCATTGCAGGCAATCTAGATGCTGCACGTGCGCAAGAAGCTGAAGGTTTAATACCGGATGGGGCTGTGATTATCGCGGCGATTACGTCTTGTACCAATACCTCAAACCCGCGAAATACTGTGGCGGCAGGTTTGCTGGCGCGTAAGGCCAATGAATTGGGCTTGATCCGTAAACCTTGGGTGAAATCATCTTTTGCACCGGGTTCTAAAGCAGCAGCGTTATATCTTGAAGAAGCTGGCGTACTCAAAGATTTAGAAAAACTGGGCTTTGGTATCGTGGCTTATGCCTGCACCACTTGTAACGGCATGTCGGGCGCACTAGATCCAAAAATTCAGCAAGAAATTATTGACCGTGACCTGTATGCCACAGCGGTATTGTCGGGCAACCGTAATTTCGATGGCCGTATCCATCCTTATGCGAAGCAGGCTTTTCTGGCATCTCCACCACTGGTGGTGGCGTATGCGATTGCCGGTACGATTCGTTTTGATATCGAAACGGATTCACTTGGTAATGACAAAGAGGGCAACCCGATTTATCTAAAAGACATCTGGCCATCGGATGAAGAAATTGATGCACTGGTGAAAGAAGCAGTGAAGCCGGAACAGTTCCGTCAAATCTATATTCCGATGTTTGATTTGGGTGTGAATGAAAAGGCAGCAAGCCCGCTATATCACTGGCGTCCGCAAAGTACCTATATCCGCCGTCCGCCGTATTGGGAAGGTGCCCTCGCTGCACCGCGTACCTTGGCCAATATGCGCCCGCTGGCGATTCTGGGTGATAACATTACCACTGATCACTTGTCACCATCCAATGCGATTGTGCTCGACAGTGCTTCAGGGGAATACCTGAAAAAAATGGGCGTGCCTGAGGAAGACTTTAACTCTTATGCAACGCATCGTGGTGATCACCTGACCACGCAACGTGCAACTTTTGCCAACCCGAAACTGTTTAATGAAATGGTGGTGCGTTCTGATGGCAGCATCAAGCAGGGTTCGAAAGCACGTGTGGAGCCTGAAGGCGAAGTGATGCGGATGTGGGAAGCGATTGAAACCTACATGAACCGTAAACAACCGTTGATTATTATTGCCGGTAAGGATTATGGTCAGGGGTCAAGCCGTGACTGGGCAGCGAAAGGTGTACGTCTGGCTGGTGTGGAAGCGATTGTGGCAGAAGGTTTTGAGCGTATTCATCGTACCAATCTGGTCGGTATGGGCGTGTTGCCGCTTGAGTTTAAGCCGGGTACAGATCGTAAAACGTTGAAGTTGGATGGCACGGAGCTGTATAGCGTGATTGGTAATATCGCGCCACGTTCGACACTAACTTTAGTAATTGAGCGTTCAACCGATGATGGTAAAAACCAGATTATTGAAGTGCCAGTCACCTGTCGTCTGGATACTGAAGAAGAAGTGCATGTGTATGAAGCAGGTGGGGTATTGCAGCGCTTTGCACAGGATTTTTTGGAAGGCCTAGTACATTGATGGTTTAAGTGAAAACTTATTGAAATATATTATGAAAAAACTTACTTTAGGGTAAGTTTTTTTATTTTAAAATTTATAAAATGTCTCATAAAATTAGTGATCTAAAATTAGCGAGTGAATTCACAGAGGAAATATATGAAGATTATTGTGTAGCTTTAGAATTTCTTAATCATAATCCAGATTATAGTCTTCTTAAATTTAGGCTCATTATAGAAAATACTATCAATGAAATAGCTAAGAGTAAAAAAATTGAGTTTGATACAGAAATTATTTTTAACCAAATTGAAGAATTATATGATATTCAAATTATTAATAAAGATTTGAGAGATAATCTACATTTAGTAAGAAAATTATGTAATAGCGGAGTGCATAAAAATAGCAATAGCAAATATGATAAAGATGAAAATGATTTTTATGAAAAAAGTAAGGAATTGCTTATTCAAAAATCACATGAGGTTAGGCAGAAACTGATAGTAATTTTTGTGGATACTCTAAATATTTTAAAACGTTGTCTCTATATAAGTATTAAAGATATTCAACTTACAAATATTAAGCAGCTAGAATTTAAAGATATTTTGTTCCAAGCAACTACAGAATTGGATTATAAAAAGAAGTTAATAGCAGGTGTTGCTTGTGAAACAATTATAAAGGAACAGTCATTTGATAAAGGTTTAGTCGTAAGTTCAGCATTTAGTGCACATACTGATTCATTAAATGAAATTGCAATTAACTTTTATGATGCAGCATGTAAAATTTCTGCAGATTTAGATAAAAATATTTATATTTTTAAAGGTGATAAAGAAAAAGCTATTAATAAATGTGCAGCCTTAGAGGCTCTATATAGATATGCAAATAGTCTTTTAACTACACAAGATATAGAAGAAAACCCCAATTCAATCGCTTGGAAAAGATTGGAAGCTGCTGCTTTTAGAGGCTATTCACCTGCCCAAGGATTATATGGAGCTTATTTATACAAATTGAAAAAGTATGAGGATTCTCTTAAATATTTGATTGAAGCCCAAGCAAAAGATGATGTTATGGCTTTAAGGTTTTTATTTTATTACTACTCTGATGTTGATACAGGTGTCTTTGACAAGGAATTGGCCATAGACTACTTAGAAAAGGCAATTGATTTAGGATGTCCAGATTCATTAGCAACATTAGGTATGGAATATCATAAAGGCATTTTATTGACTAAAGATGATGAAAAGGCAGAACGGTATTTAAAAGAATCAATACATTTAGGAAGTGCTTTAGGGCGAAATTATTACATGATTGAGTTTAATGATTTAAAAGGTTTCTTAGCTTCAGGGCTTAAAGCCTTTGCAGATGCCTTGGATAAAGCTGCAAATAAAAACAAAAAGCAGCCGATTAGGAATATAAGCCAAAAAGTTAAGCCTAATGATCCATGTACTTGTTTATCAGGTAAAAAATATAAAAAATGTTGTTATTTACATGGAGATATCAAGGTAAAGGAATCATTACAGGAATTTGTCAGAACCCAAATTTCATAAAATTTGGGTTAGCCCAAACGACATCATCATTTACAAAAATGGACAATAGACATTCATCACCAGAGGGTTATACTAGACAGACCATTTCTAAAACCATGGAGAACAAAGATGGTTACTGCTGGCGAAAAACCCGGAACAGGCTTCTATTTTTGTGTTCAATGCGGACACCGCACCTACTTAGAAATTGGTACTGATCGTTTACCACCGTGTACCAAATGCCAAGGCAATCAATTTAACAATAAGAATGCCTAAGCAAAACAACTCAAACAGTTACCCTCTGTTTTGAATGAAAGCCCTATTACTCCATAGGGCTTTTTGCTGTTTATTAGCTAACCTTTTAGGTAGCAATCAAAAGATCAGGGTGAAAAAGCCAATCATATATTTATAAAACTTATTAATTTAAAGTAAAACCTAATAAATTCAAAAAATTATTTGAAATTTAAATATAAACGGTATAGCTTGTCTGCTTTAAAAAATTAGCTAACCACTTTTAAATTAAGGTTAGATATTTCCGGGGTGAAACAATGAAAAAATTTGCAGCTTTAGTACTAGGCAGTGCAATCTTATTTACTTCAGGCTGTGCCACGATGTTTAATGGTTCAACCCAAACTGTGAATATCCGTAGTAATGATGAATTGGCTAAGTTATATGTCAATGAAGAATATATGGGACAGCGTAATACTGTCTATACTTTCAAAAAGAAAGAAAACTATGTGATTAAGGCAGAGAAGCAAGGCTGTCAAACCAACACCGTTATTCCACAGAAAACATTTGATCCAACAACTTTATTAGGTATTTTCCTGGATTGGGGACTTATTTCTATTCTGGTTGTAGATGGTGCTGCTACTGGAGCATGGCAAAAATTTAGCCAGACAAGCTATGTCGTTGATCCTAATTGCTAATTAATTCAATTAGATTGAAAAAAATATCCCATCATTGAGTGGGATATTTTTTTGTAAATTTACATCTTTTTTGAACCTTGATTTTGATTGAAAATTAACCAAATCATCTCCATATAAAAGCCTAGATTCACCGTATTTAAGGCTGCCGAATTGCAACATTATCTTGATCTTAATCACGACTCAGGTGTTGCCAATTACGAGATTGGTAACGAATTTATTCGCGTGCAATTTAAGAAAACCTCGAAAGTTTATACCTACAGTTATAGCAGTGCCGGTGATCAGCATGTGGAAAACATGAAACAGCTTGCCCGATATGGCGATGGCCTGAACGCCTATATCAACCAACATACTCGTCAGCTTTTTGTACGCTAAAACTGGTCTGCTTCTTGCTTCAATCAAAGTCCTAATCGGCAAATATTTAATAACAGCTAAATATCTGCCTTGAAATAGTGCATGTGCACATATTGGAAAGAGGGCAAACACATATGGAAATCACAGAGTACGCACCCGAATCAGGAAAATTAGATAAAAAAGCCCATTTCTACTCCGCATGGCCATTAATTCTGATCCTGTTTGGAGGTGCAATTGGTTTGCTCTACGGCGTGATGGCATATTTACTGAATCTGAAAATCTATAGCTCTGAACTGACGAGACTCAATAAAGTTCTGGCCAATCTGCTCTGCGGGATGACCGCAATCAGTATCTGGTGGTTTAGCGCACAATGGATTCAGGCTGCTTTGTTTTAATAAATAGTCATAATGTCTTGAAGATAAATTGCAATAAAGGCCATTTTTATAGAATAAAAAAGCGTAAAAAATGAATAATAGAATTTATTTCCCTAAATTTAGTTTAATAATGAAATAAATTTTCAAAAAATCTAAAAATTAAAAAAACATAGGAAATTAATCCCGTCCATCTTTGCCTAATATAGCTCTCAAGGGTGTGATGGGATCGGAAAGAGTAGCATGCTGTGAGCGGCGCAAAACGCGAGTGCAGTACGAACCCAAAAGGTCTCGATCCGGCTTAGGACGCTATAGACCACAAGTTTATAGGCTATAAGATCAAGTCTTACAAAGATTGATAGTTGAAGTAAACCATTAGACGTTTTCCCAACACCCTAAAAAATTCTCCAGCAGTGCAAATATGATAAATCATTAAAATAACAATAAATCAAAAGCTTAAACCAAGATTCAATTCAAGCATGATACAAATCAGCCCTTCATTTTCCCAGATCAAATCTGTTATTTTTAAAGCATCAGCTGCGCCCAGTGGGGAATTGTGATGAATCTCGATATTTGGTGTCGTTTTCTGCTATTTTCCTTGCTCATCAATTACGTCATTCTTATGCTCTGGTTCACAGTTTTTGTATTTGCCCGAAACTGGATGAAACAAGTGCACGGAAAATGGTTCCGGCTGTCTGAAGCCAGCTTCGATGTGATTCATTATTCGGGTATGGCGCTGTATAAAATTGGAATTTTGCTGTTTAACCTGGCGCCTTTAATTGCAATCTATTTGATCAAACAAAGTTAAGCGCGATTCTGAACTGCATTTTTTAATGACAAAAAATAGCTTGGGATTAGTCTAGTTAAATAACAATTAAAACAGGATTTCAAAGGAGTGGATGCAGATGAATCAAGTCAAACCGGCACTGATTTTGGGTGCCTTGATTGCTTTAGGGATGATGCTTGCTGGCTGGATTCTAGGCAATAGTGCCCTGAAAATTAAACAGTATGAACGTATTGTTTCGGTCAAAGGCTTGTCAGAACGTGAAGTCAAGGCGGATGTAGCAGTGTGGCCGATCCGCTTTAACGCTGGTAGTCAGGATCTGGCCGAGTTATATGACACCATGCAAAGCAATACCCAGGAAATTCAGACTTTTCTAAAAAATGAAGGTTTTAGTGCCGAAGAGATCACCAGTGCCTCACCGAGTATTACCGATAAATACGCCCAGCAATACGGCGGTGATGCCAATGTCGCACTGCGCTATACTGCCAGTCAGACCATTACCGTCTATACCCACAACATCGATGCAGTACGCAAGGCACAAAGCCGTCTGGTGGCTTTGGGTAGAAAAGGCATTGCCTTTGCTGGAGATGATTCCGGACAAAGAACCGAATATTTATTTACCAAGTTGAATGACATTAAGCCGGCGATGATTGAACAAGCCACCGAAAATGCCCGCAGTGTGGCAGAAAAATTTGCCGCAGATTCAAAAAGCAGTCTGGGGAAAATCAAGTCCGCCAATCAGGGCATGTTTAGTATCGAAGATCGCGACAGCAATACCCCCTATTTGAAGAAAGTCCGTGTAGTTTCGACGGTGGATTATTATCTGGCAGATTAATTTATCTGGCTATGCGCGGTGATTGACAGGTTAAATACAGCTTGTTATTTTGCGCACATTGTTCCAGATGCTGTATTCCTAAAATGCCCATCAACCCCGACTTTGTCTATTGCCCACCGCAAGAACCGTTGCATATTGTTTATGAAGATGATGATCTGGTGGTGATTGAAAAGCCGGCCGGATTATTGTCGGTTCCCGGGCGTTTAGCTGAACATCATGACAGTGCTTATTTGCGGGTTCTGGACCAGTATCCGCAGGCCAAAATTACCCATCGTCTGGATATGGCCACCTCCGGTATTTTGATGTTTGCCAAACACCGCGATGCAGAAGTGGCGGTGAGTAAAATGTTTCAGGCACGTACCGTGCATAAAAATTATGTCGCGCTGGTACAAGGCAAACTTGAAGGTCAGGGCAGCGTCGAAGTGCCTTTGATGACCGACTGGGAAAACCGTCCGCGTCAGATGGTGCATTATGAACTGGGCAAAACTGCCAAAACCTTATATCAGGCAATAGAATATTTGCCCCAGCAAGACATTAGTCGGGTTTTACTCACGCCCATCACAGGCCGTTCTCATCAGTTGCGAGTACATATGCTGTATCTGGGTCATCCCATTACTGGCGATAAAATCTATCATCCAGAACCACAGCGCAGTCCTTTAAATCGTATGGCTTTGCATGCCAATTATCTGGCTTTTAGCCAGCCGCTGAGTGGTGTTCCGGTTGAGATTGAAGTCGTAGTCCCGTTTTGATTTGGATTATGAAAACGATGGTATCCGGTCAAATTAGTTCTATTTTGTGTAATCATTCAAAATGGTATTTGCCATTTAAAATGGGCTGCCTGAATTAAAAAGTGTGAGAATTTATTTCAGTCAATGCTCTGAAAATTAACAGTTTTTCATGTTTTTTTATTTGAAATCTAATACTTATGCATTGCCCAATTTGCTTTCGATGTAGAACATACCGGTGAATGCTGGCTGCATATCTTGATGATGAGTTTAGGAATTTTTATTGTCTTTATCTGCTGTTATAAGCTTGATATCTTTATTTCTATTGGTTTTTTAATTTTACTGTCATTAATTTTAAACTTTTAAATTATATCCTTTGATATAAAAAATACCGTTAGCTGTTTCAGGATCGTTTTGATTTAAGCTGCAAATCAATTCATGATGTATGACTTGCACATAAAAAATTATAGAAAAATAAAATGAATGAACGACTTAGTGGCGATTAATGGCTTTGATTATCTGGCCGAAGTGATGCAAAATTAACCAGTACTTTATAATAAATTTTTAATTTGATGTTTTAGGGCAATGCCAGGGGTTAAAGGACAGAACAATGCTCAGTATGGCTTTTTTCGTTCTCGCGAGTATTTTATTATGTGCCTTGCTCTGGAGCTTGAAGATCCAGGCTTCATTACGCAGCAATATCCGGTTTTTACAGGAAAATCTGGATCATTCACGCAGTAGACTGGCAGATTATGACGCTCAAGTCGATGAACTGAATTATGACGTGACCCAACTGCGGGTACAGCATGGCAGTTTAACGACTGCGCTGAATAAATATAAAAAATATCAGGATATCTATGATATCGAACAATATATTATCAACCGGACTTTGCAGGCCGAAAATTTTGTTGAAGTGACCAAACTGGATGCTTCGATCATGATTGATGATCTCAAGGCTTATATTGAAAGCGTGAAAGACTATATCGCCCAGTTTCAAGCGAAAGCCTTAGTCGAAGTTGAACAGCAGGCCAGAAAAAGTTTAGCGGGTTATTATCAACAGGCCAAGCAACAGCAGCACTTAGAGGACGTAGTGAATGCCCTGGAACATAAAATCCAGGCCAAGCATTACGGTTTATGTCTGCCAGTACCGCAACTTTTACAACAGCTGATCGCAGGATATAGTGAAACGGATGCGGCTCGGCATCTGCTCGATGTACGTGAAAAAATTCAGCAGGCTATAGCAACACAGCAGATCGCCAGTTGTAATTATATCGATGACAGCCGCCGTAGAAGTATCATTGAAATCTTTAGTTTGGCCTTTAATAGCAAGGCAGATTTATATCTTGCTCAATTAAACAGAGAAAATTTGGGACAGATGTTGCAAGCCTTAAGGGATGATTATGTCCTGCTGAATTATACCGGACAGCAACTGAGTCAGGCCACGATTCAGTCATCCTATCTGGATTTACGTTTAGAGGAATTAAAGTTTGCTGCGCTGGTTGTGCACATGAAACAAGAAGGCCGGCATCCAGAGACCGTATAGTTTTGATATGCATCAAAAGTACTCAGTCTTGATGGTACCTGATAACGAATAGGGTTTTAGCGAAAGACCGATATTCCCGGACGTGATAGGCTATAAATATTTAAGAAATACCCATTTGACAGATAATTTTTATATTTATAAAAATCATATGTTTATTTATGGTTAAAAGATAATATTTTTTGTCCGGATCTCGATAATTGTCTAAAAATCAGCTAATCTTAGATGCAGAATAAAACAGCATCATAATAAGGATACTTCTATGTCACGTGATTACAATCAATTCCCTGACGATGAAAATGGCAATGTACTGTGGCAAATGCATCAGGATGGCGACGACCTGCAAGAAGCACATGAAATCGAATTTTCGCTGGTGTTTAGTGATGAAGAGCAGGCAGATCGTTGTGCCTTGTATCTCTTAAAGGAAGAACAAAAAATCAGCCTGTTTCAGGATGAAGAAAGCGCGACCCTGGAATGGATTATCACGATTTATGTCTATATGGAACCAACCTACGAGGATATTGTGGATCTGGAACAGTGGTTCAGCAAAATCGCTGCAGAATTTCAGGGTGAATATGATGGTTGGGGCTGCATGGCCTATGTCTATGATGATGAGCTGGATGAAGAAGAAAGCAGTCTACGTAATAGCTGATTGTGCCTGTATTTAAATAAAAAAACCCCGGTGCTGCCGGGTTTTTTTATCCTTTATATTTAGTTATATCGGAATGTCAGGACTTTAATACAGATACATAGTCATTATATATACCAGATTGAGGATTGCGTAAAATCAGTTCTATGGATGCTCAGCTTGGTCTGGTCAGTCTATACAAGAGAAGGGTAATATCCCTCAATAAAAATACATAATAACAATAAGGGACTAGGCAAAATGAGTTACACCCTAAAAATGCATCGAGTGTTTAGTGCACCTCCGGAGCGGGTGTATCGTGCTTTTGTTCATCCGGATGCACTGGCAAAATGGTTGGCACCACATGGTTTTATTGCCAAGGTAGAACATGCGGAAGTCAAACCCGGCGGCAGCTATAAAACCACCTTTACCAATTTTTCCACTGGTACCCAGCACCATTTTCATGGGATTTATCATGAGGTGATTCCCAATCAGTTACTGCGTTATACCGATCAGTTTTCGACGCCAGATCTGCAAGGTGAAATAGAAGTCACTGTGATCTTTGAAAAGGTTTCAGTCGGTACAGGCCTGCATATTATTCAGGTCGGCTATCCCGATTTAGTGCCGCCTGCGGTATGTCACTTAAGTTGGCAGGAATCATTCCAGCTACTTTCCTTGCTGGTGAATCCGCATATCCCGGATAATTAATGCTTGATGATTATGAGCTGGCCTTCAACGAAACTCCTGTTCAAAAGCGCATCTCTGCAAAGATGCTATACTGTGATCTTATTTGTTTCATTTATTTAATTTTTCTCTTTTTCGAGGTTCTTATGGGTCTGCCAAACTGTCCAAAATGCCAATCTGAATATACCTATGCAGATGGCGATCTACTGATCTGCCCTGAATGTGCACATGAGTGGAAAGAAGGCGAAATCACTGAAGAACAAGTGATCATTAAGGATGCTCATGGCAATGTGCTGGCGGACGGCGATAGCGTGACGGTCATTAAAGACCTGAAAATAAAAGGTTCATCTTCAGTGGTGAAAGTGGGTACTAAAGTCAAAAGTATCCGCCTATTGCCGGATGCTGCCGATGGTCATGATATCGATTGTAAAATCGAGGGAATGGGCCCGATGAAGCTAAAATCTGAATATGTCAAGAAAGCTTAAATCTGGCATCAGACTAGAATTTTAACTGGACATGAGACGGTGGATAAATCGTCTCATTGCTAAAATTCAGCGTTTATTTTTTATATAGTCCCAATCCTCACGTTTTTGATTCGAGATCACTCGTATGCCACATCTGCATCTGGAATATTCTGACAATCTTCAACATCTGCTCCAGACTCAGCCGCTCTTGCTGGCCATGCATCAGGCATTGTTCAATGCAGGCTATGTCACCGATCCCGATGATTTAAAAAGTCGTGCAATTATGCAGCAGGATTATGTCATTGGACTGAGTCCACAGACAGATCAGGCCTATGCACATGCCAAAGTCTCACTATTGAGTGGACGTAGTGTCGAAGTGCGTCAGGCGATTTCTGCATTGGTGCTTGAGGTGATGCAGCAATCTATTGCTCCACAGCCCGAATTAAAAATTCAGCTCTGTGTCGAAATTATTGAAATGCCAAAGCAGACCTATAGCAAAGCCACGATTTAAATCCTGGCTTTTAGCTGTGTGGCATCGCGACAGCTTAAGAGTTGTACTTAAACTCTTTACAATTGCTCAGTCTAAAATAAATCAGACGACCGAACATGAATACTATTCCTAAATTCATTTCATCTTATTAAAATATAAACATATTTTTTTATAAATGACATTTTTGGTCATTTACAATAATACCGCAGAAGTCTTAAAGTGGGTTCAGATAACTCTCTATTCCTGATTTAAATAAAAATAAAGATTGATAGGGCTGTAATGTGGCATGTCTATGCAGATTGCATGAAGTTTTGGACTTAACTTAAAGATTGAAATCAAAATAATATTTTAAATAATATTCAGATGAATTGCAGTGAATAACACAAAGGGGATAGCCAAGCAATTATAGTGCTTGAGCATAATCAAAATAAGAAAAGCAAAAGACCAGAAATTTGGGACAATTTTAATTCCGATTTCAGGTCTGAATACCTGATTGAGGGGGACTTTATGCAGGTTTTTGGGGATGAACAACTGAGTCAGGAAGTCGTGGCATTTCTTCAGCAATGGGACCATGCCATATGCAGTCTGGAGATCCAGGATATTATTCAATTATGCCGGCCAGATATCCGTCTGGTCGATGTCAGTACTGAAATAAAAGGCATAGATGCCTATCAGGCGCTCTGGCTGCAATATCGGCCTTTTATACCTGAAGGAATCCGGATAGAGCGTCAAGATGTCAATATTCATGTGAGCACTGATTTAGCCTTGGTCGATGGCTATGTTCGGGTGAATTATGCGGTAATTGAGCCGATTTTCCAGTTGGGCTGGTGCCGGGTCAGTATGTGTCTCAGCAAGCAGCAGGGACGATGGCAATTGTTGCATCAACATACCTCAGTACCGGTACAACTGGAAACCCGTAAGATGCGCAGGATCAAAAGCGTCAGTTAAGTCATAAGCTCAAAAAATTAAGTGCAATATCTTTGCAAATGATTACAGGCATGCTTTATCAGGACACCATTCAGCAAAAACTGAATATACTCAAAGCCTATTGTCAGGGAGCCAGGATGTGGGGCGGTGCAATTCAGACCTTTGATAGGCTAGAAAATTCGATCGATACCTTAGAGCATGAAGCGAGGAATCCGAATGTGCAGAATGTCAAAGTGGTCGGCCTGGAACCTTCGAGTGAAGAAGCCGCACTGGATTAGCTGAATACAATTCTGAATCCACTGGCCATGATCGGGATTGTGTTTTTGTTCATGGTGCTGATTTTGCTGAATGGTAAAGAGATGCAGCCCGCCACCTCGGCAAGCATTTTAAATAAGGACTAGATGATGAAACAAAAATGGATCTACAGCATCAAAATCATGAGTATCACATTTGGTCTAGCCAGTATCAGCTCATTAAGTCTGGCGGCCATTCAGGGCCTGCATTTTTCACATAAAGACTGGGAAATTGCCTGTGATAATACCGGCACCTGCCGCGCTGCTGGTTATCAATCGGATCAAGATATTGATCAGCCGGTTTCGGTGCTACTAGAGCGTGCTGCTGGGACAAACAGTAGCATCAAAGCTCAGGTCCAGATTTTACCCTTAGCTGCTGCCACACCGACCAGACAGCTTCAGCTGCAAATTGCCAGCACGCCTTATGGCATGATTGGTTTGAATCGGGAGGGGATAGGGCAACTCAGTACCGATCAAACGCGAGCCTTGCTGAAAGCTGTACAGGGAGCAGGTCCGGTTGTCTTTAAGAATGCTCAATCACGATGGAACTTATCGACTGCCGGAGCCAGCGCGGTTTTACTGAAGATGGATGAATTTCAGCGTCGACTTTCTACATCCTCAGCCTTGATCAGGCCGGGAAAAAAGTCCGATCAGACGGTCCTCAAAGCCGCAGCGATACCGAAAATTGTGATACCCAAATATCAGTCAGGCAAAGTCACTCAAGCGAAACTGAATACGGCAGCCAGTCAGCAGATGATTCGAAAACTGAAAGCCACCACCAACGAGGATCAATGTGATTTGCTGTTTAGCCAGCGTTTTCTAGATGATGACGTCATGACGATTTATCCCATTAATGCCCAAAATCAGTTGGTTCAGATTCCATGCTGGCGCGGGGCTTATAATATGGGTAGTGGCTTCTGGCTAATGGACCAAAACAAGCAACTGAAACAGCTGGTGACGACTTCGGGAGAAACCTTTAGCCAAGGCCAGATATTTTCCGGGCATAAAGTACGTGGTTTGGGCGATTGTCTGAGTCAGGACGAATGGGCCTGGAATGGCAAGAAATTTGTCAAAAGCTTCAGTAGTCTGACCGTACAATGCAAAGGCTTTGCCGGCGGTGCCTGGAATTTGCCGACCTATGTAAGCAAAGTCATTCCCCTTAAATAGTCATATCCTGCATAAAAATAAACGCTATAAAAAAGCCTGAATCATTCAGGCTTTTGAATTTAAAAAAATATCATCTTAAAAGCGTTTTGGAATTCTCTGACCATTCGGAACAGGGATGTCGGCAATTTTTAATACCCCAAACAACCAGGTTTCTGCATGCTGTACCGCCGTTTTGAGTTGATCACCCATGGCCAGACGCCCGGCGATAAAGCTGGCCAGTGAACAACCCGAACCATGATATTCACCCTCCAGACGTGGACAGCGGGTCTCATTAATCAACTTGCCCGCGATATACAGACTGTTCTGAATATAATCCGGCGTATCTTCATGACCGCCTTTAACCAGAACTGCTTGTGCACCCATATCAAATAGTTTTTGAGTGGCCAGCTGTAGGTCTTCTTCACCTGTTAAAGCACGCAGTTCAACCGTATTCGGAGTTAGAAGGGTAGCCAATGGAATTAGTTGGGTAAATGCTTTGACCAGTGTCGCCTGATTGCCCAATGAACCGCCACTATTTGCCACCAGAACCGGATCGAGTACATACAGATAGTCCGGATGTGCAGTCAAAAACTCCGCCAGTGCTGCGATATTCTCTGTGGTGCCTAACATGCCAGATTTAATACAGCGAATTGGCAGGTCATTCACCACGGCATTGGCCTGAGCCAGCAGCAGCTCTTTAGATGTCGCTTCAAAACCAAAAACCTGCTGTGAATTTTGAATGGTGAGGGCTGTGCAGGCAATTGCTGCATGTGCACCACTTTGACCAATGGCTTCAATATCTGCCTGAAGACCGGCTCCACCTGAAGGGTCTAAACCGGAAAAGCAAAGTACGGTAGGGCGCAAAATGATGTCCTTCATTCACTAAAATTACATTAGTATAGGCAAATTTGAATGAACTCTCGATATTAATTTATATCGGTGCTGATGAGAGGGGATGGGCTGTGATTAAGAATATTTTAATTGATCTGGATGGGACATTAACTGATCCTAAAGTGGGGATCACCACGTCTGCGCGTTACGGTCTGGAAAAGGTGGGTCATCCGATTAGCGATGAGATCAATATCGACTGGATTATCGGTCCTCCCTTAAAAGCCTCGCTGGCCAAACTTTTAAATATCGAGACCGATCATATTCTGGCTGAGCAGGCGTTGATGGCTTATCGCGAACGTTTTGCAGTGAAAGGCCTATATGAAAATCACGTTTTCGAGGGTGTGGCAGAAACGTTGGCAGAACTGAAACGCCGTGGTTATCGTTTGTTTGTCGCTACGGCAAAACCGACGGTTTATGCCAAACAGATTTTAGAGCATTTTGATCTGGCTCAGTATTTTACTGAAATTTATGGCAGCGAACTCAATGGTGACAGAACCAATAAAGGTGAGCTGATTCAGTATATTTTAGAACAGCAACATTTAAAGGCCGAGGGCTGCATCATGGTCGGTGACCGTGAATACGATATTTTGGGTGCACACCGCAATGGAATCAAATCTATTGCAGTTACATATGGCTATGGCAGTGCAGATGAATTACAACGTGCACAACCTGAATATAAAATAGAAAACTTTGATGACTTATTAGATTATTTAAAATAAATATTTATTTTTGTGGTTAAATTTATTTTAAACCCCTTAAAAAATTATTTTTTGAGGGGTTTTTTAATTGAATTTGTTAATAACTAGGGTGTGTCCTCATTTGAAGAATTGGTTTTAAATACTTAAAATCCTCCTTTGAGTTATTTTTATTTCTACACTTTCAATGGCACGCACACTTCTTACCGATGATATCTGGCAGAAAATTCAAGATACTATGCGATTACATGGTTGCTACTGTTCAAAGAATAGTAGAAATATCATGGAAGCGATCTTATGGAAACTGCGTACAGGCGCCACATGGCGGGATATTCCCCAAGAATTTTGTCCTTGGCAAACTGCTTACAATCGCTTTAATCGTTGGGCAAGCAAGGGATTGTGGGATAAATTTTTTTTAGATTACGAGGCGTCCTGGATCAAGAATGGGTATTCATTGACGGAAGCTACATACGCGTGCATCAACATGCAAGTGGAGCTCGGCATGGTTTCAAAAGAGCAATTGGACAATCACGTGGTGGACGAACAACAAAAATACATCTTGCAACCGACGCGAATGGATTACCGATTGATTTTAAAATCACTGGGGGTGACGTCCACGACAGTAAAGTTGCAAAACA
>NZ_VOYB01000014.1:0-64710 GCF_013420445.1 Acinetobacter sp. YH01006
GTGTTCTCACGAGCAATTGTTGGATGGAAAGTATCTACACGGATGAATACAGATATGGTGCTCGATGCATTGGAGCAAGCATTGCACGATCGAGGTATGCCTAAGAATGTGATTCATCATTCAGATAGAGGTGTTCAATATCTTTCTATTCGCTATACCAATCGTTTAGAAGCAGCAAATTTACGAGCATCAGTCGGTACGACAGGTGATTCATACGATAATGCTTTGGCTGAAACGGTGAATGGCTTATACAAAACAGAAGTGATTGAATATTTAAAAGCAGATTGGCAAGGTTTAGCGGATGTACAACTTGCGACATTAAATTGGGTAGATTGGTTCAACAAAAAGCGTGTACACAGTGCACTGGGTTATGTATCGCCTTTTGAGTTTGAAGCAATGTACTATGATAAGATTAATCCGTTAGGTCAGGTGGCCTAACTTAAATAAAAAAGTCTCCGACAAACCCGGTACGGTTCACCTAAGTTGGTGTCCAACTTCATTAAACCACTACAGTCCTCATCCCAAAGGAAGAGAAAATTTCATTTACTTATTCCTATGCCTTTCTTGAAGTCCATAATTTTGAGTTGGAAGATGTAAGGTAAAGCCCCTCTTTGAAAAAGAGGGGTTTGGGGAAATTTAAACCCCTCCCAACCTCCCTTTAGAAAAGGGAGGCGCAAATAAAAAGGACGCCTCAGCGTCCTTTTTATTTGAATCCGATTAAAGTCCGGTCAACAATACAATTGCCACCTGATTCATGATCATTTCAATGATGATCAAGGTTAAAATAGCAAAAATTGGAGAGAGATCGATCATCCCCATATTTGGCATAATCTTACGGAAAGGTGCCAGCAATGGTTCAGCCAACTCCTGAACCACTTCAATATACGGTGAACGAGACTGGGTAAACATCACCACCCAACTTAAGATAATCGTAGCGAAAATCAAATAACGACAGAAACGGATCAAGTCCTGCATCATGGTGACAAAGGTCAAAATCAGTAAATGCACAGGACCATTCGGCATGCCACCAGAGAGATACATCATGCCGAAAATTTTCAGCAAATACAGTACCACCAATAATGCCAAAGCGGCAGTATTGACACGGCCTTTGGCCAAAGTTGGGAAAATTCGACCAAACACATCTACAATTTTAGTGGCTTTTACAGTCGAAAGAACCACGGGATTGTAGGGGCTGACAGCAGCCAATTGCATTAAAAATCGGAAGAATACGAGCAAAATCGCGACGTTAATGATAATGCCAAAAATTAGCGCAGAATTTGCACCCATACTTGAACGTTCCTAAAAATTAAACTGAAGATTTGCTGCTTTCACTGAGCTCTTGTGCCAGTTCTTGACTGCGTTTTTGTGCAGCGGCAAGTGCGGCCTGAATATTTTGAGAAATCTGGGCGCGATCGAAGACTTCAAGGGCTGCCTGTGTCGTTCCATTTGGAGAGGTCACATTTTTACGCAGCTCGGCTGGGGTGTTCGAACTGGTGATCGCCATTTGTGCCGCACCTAAAGCCGTTTGCAAGGTCAGCGCCGTAGCCACTTTTTCATCCAGCCCTAAATTTTTGCCCGCACGAATCATACTTTCCATCATATAGAAAAAGTAAGCCGGCCCCGAACCCGATACAGCAGTCACCGCATCAATTTGCGCTTCTGAATTCACCCAAATGGTCAAGCCCGTAGAGGCTAAAACCTGACTGGCCAAATCACGGTCACTATTTTCTACATCTTCATGGGCGTATAGACCATGCGCCCCGGTTTGTACCAAGGCTGGCGTATTCGGCATGACCCGTACAATACGCGCTGTCCCCAATAAGCTTGCCAATGTCGCTATTTCCGCACCGGCAACAATGGAAATAATCAGCTTATCATTGACCAGACCTTTTAAAGGCTGTAACACTTGTGCCAAAACTTGAGGCTTTACCGCAAACACCACAATATCTGCATCCTGAATTGCAGCGCTATTATCATCGGTCACGTTGATTTCTTTTTCCGCCAGTAAGGCACGGACTTGTTCGACCGGATCAGAAACTGTAATACGTGTTGTTGGCAAACCACGCGAAATCAGGCCGCCAATTAAGGCTTGGGCCATATTACCGCCACCAATAAAACTAATATTACAATTTAAAGCTGCACTCATGTTTAATGCTCGTTGTTGAGTTCTAAAGTTGAAGAAACCGAAATCGGCAGCCATCCCCCTGCTTCACAATATGCAGATTGGGCCAACCAAAATCCTTTAGGGGTAAACACGCCTAGCATAACATTATCTGTGCTTAATATTTGAATAGTATGCCGAACCCAAGGAAATATTTGCGCTTCCTGAATGGCTTTTTTCAGCGGCCAGGCGCCAACACGACCATAGAGATGGATCTTTTCACCCCCCTGACGCTGCTGCAAGTATAAGGGCTGCTGCAATAATGCTGTGGATAAACCCACCTTTGCAGATTCAATGACATATTTTCCGGACAAGACCTGCACATGATCTTTTAACGCAATTTTCAAGGTTTTTAGGCCAGTTTGAAGCTGTTGCTGCTCGGCCAAATAAACCTCTTCTGTCAAACGATATAGTTGCTGCTGATAGCGTACATAGTAATAATCTTTCCAGTGTAAGGCCGCCTGCGCATCGGGTTTGGCATGAATTACCTCGCGTTGCAGACGCTCGACCATATCTAAAGAGGGGCGATACTGCGCTTCGCCTTTCATCCAGGCGGAGAGTAACTGGCGTTGCCGTGATCTTGACAGTTGTAGAAGTTTAGACAAATCAAGTTGCGTATCGGTTCCACACGCCTGTAAATCTTGTTGTAATACTTCTTGCAAAATTTCCTGGGCATCTTGCATCAGTTCACTGGTGCGTACCAGCGCAGACTGCATTTTCGGATAACGTTCACTCAAAACTGGCCACAAGGTCTGGCGTGCCCAGGCCCGGTCATAATGGGTATCAGCATTGCTCGGATCTTCAATATTTTGAATATTTAAGTGTTTTGCCCATTGGCAAATCTGCTCACGGGAAATATCCAGCAGTGGCCGCCAAATGGTGAGATTTTCACGTACATCAACCTGTTTCATGGCCGCCAAACCATCCACGCCAGCACCAGACAATAAACGTAGCATTAAGGTTTCTGCCTGATCCTGTTGATGATGCGCCAACACCAGAATTTCATCCGTTTGCAAATGTTGTAAATAAGCCTGATAACGGCAATGACGCGCTTGCTGTTCCAGATTGCCATTTTCGACCCGAACCGGCTGGATGATGCAGGGAATACTCAGTTGCTGGCATCGATCAGCCACGAACTTACCCCAATCTGCACTGAAAACTTGTAATTGATGATCGACATAAATCGCCCGAACTTTTTCCGGGCATAAAAAAAACATCAGATGCAGTAGCAGCATAGAATCTACGCCGCCACTGCACCCGATGAGAAATTTTGTCTCTGCAGGAAAGCCCTGCAGCTGTTTTAAGAAACCAGACCTAAATTGTCGCTGCCAAACTTCATTAAACGTTGGTAACGTGCTTCGCATCGTGCTTGCGCTTCCATTGGTTGCAGTTCATTCAAAGCTTCTTTCAACACTGCTTTCAAGCTGTTCATGACATGATCCGGATTTAAATGAGCGCCCTCACCTTCATCCACCACATATTCTACAATGCCCATTTTCTGCAATTTTTCTGCAGTCAGCGCCAAGGCTTCACTGGCCTGTTCGGCTTTTTCGGCAGTTTTCCAAAGAATCGATGCACAGCCTTCAGGTGAAATCACTGAATAGATACTGTGAGACAGCATCACCACACGGTCTGCCACACCAATACCCAGTGCGCCACCTGAACCGCCTTCACCGAGTACAGTTGCAATCACCGGTACTTTCAAATTGGAAAGCTGCGCCAGACTGGTGGCAATGGCTTCAGCCTGACCACGTTCTTCTGCACCAACTCCCGGATAAGCACCCATGGTATCAATAAAGGTGAAGACTGGCAGATTAAAACGTTCAGCCATATCTAACAGACGCTGCGCCTTACGATAACCCTCAGGGTTACTCATGCCAAAATTATGCTGTAATTTTTCACGGGTACTACGACCACGATGCTGACCGACGATCATCACCGGTTGACCATCAAAACGAGCCAGACCACCGATCATCGCACCATCATCACCATATAGGCGGTCACCATGTAAAGCATCAAATTCAGTGAATATTTCACCCACATAGTCCAGAAATTGTGGACGTTCCGGATGACGTGCAATCTGCACTGTCGCCCATGCTTTTGATGGAGTCGCTTTATTTTTCATAGGTTAACCGTTTTCATCCCTATAAAGGTATTAATTAACAAACTGTTCGGATTGAATCGAGAGTTCAATCTCCCAATTTTTAAATTGCTGCTGTTCATCATGCAGTTCAGCCACCAGCAATGGCCATTGTTTGGCATCACCAGACACGCTGAGCTGCCATTGTTGCGCATTTTCAACCTTAAGTTCAATGGCAGGAAGCATCTCATCACTACGACTGTGATTGACCAAAACCGACAGACGAAGCAGCAAACATAACCATAAAAGTTTCGATCCACCGACTTTCATCACATCATGCTTGGCATCAACGCGCAATTTGCGGCGATGGTGTGCGACCAAATGTGACAAATGATTTTGGTCGACTTGTGAGAAACCGGCAATATCCGAGTGTTGTAATAAATAGGCACCATGACGATGATAACCACTATGGCTGATCGCCAAACCAATCTCATGCAGATAGGCAGCACGACGTAACAGATCGCTATCCTCTATCGTCAGGCCCAGTTCATGTTCCACGTCATTAAACAGTTTTTGTGCAGTCTGGACCACACGCTCGGCCTGTTTGGCATCGGCATTATAACGACCAATCAGGGCATGTACGGAACGATCACGGATATCTTCATGCTTGAAACGGCCAAGCAAGTCATACATCACGCCTTCACGCAGCGCACCATCCGAATAAACCAGATGATTAATTCCGAGCACATCAAACACAGCATAGAGAATGGCAATCCCAGCCGGCAATACCGCGCGGCGGTCTTCTTTGAGACCTTCGAACTCCATATCCGAGACATATTTATATTTGAGCAGTTTGTCTTTGAGTTTTTCCAGGCCTTCACGGGTGAGCTGTTCTTTGTCATTGCTCCAGCCCATATTGATACAAATCTGACGACAGGCCTTGATCGTGCCACTGGAACCGACCACCGCATCCCAGCCGGCTTCTTTATAGGTATTGGCAATTCCGGAGATTTCTTTACGCGCCGCAGTAACCGCTTTATCAAAAGCTTTGGCACTGATCTCACCATCCTGAAAATAAGCCTTGGTAAAGGCGACACAGCCCATCTGCACCGATTCAGTATGAATCGGCTCGAACTCTTCACCAATAATCAGCTCAGTCGAACCGCCACCGATGTCAACCACCAGACGACGACCACTGTTGGCCATGGTATGCGAAACCCCGAGATAAATCAGACGGGCTTCTTCACGGCCGGCAATAATTTCGATTGGCTTGGGTAGAATTTCTGCAGCTTTTTGAATAAATTCATGCCCATTTTTGGCTTGACGCAAGGCATTGGTCGCCACAATCCGTAAACGATTTGGCTGAACTGCACCTAAACGTCCGACAAAACGTGCCAGACAGGCCAAACCCCGTTGCTGTGCAGCTTCGGTTAAATTTTTATTTTCATCGAGTCCGGCGGCAAGCTGAACTTTTTCTGACATTGATGCCACTTTTTTAACTTCGCCATGATCTACACGTGCGATGGCCAAATGAAAGCTATTTGATCCCATATCGATGGCGGCAAGTAATTCTTCATCAATCAAAAAGTCAGACATTCCGGAAATAAACCTTTAACGAATTGTGCTTAGAGTAATTCACATGCATGCAATTTAAAAGCCATTTGTAGCGACAATTTGATGCATGATTCTTTTTATATCGGGAACAATAGTAGGACACGATCATCACTATCGTGATCATCCATTAGACAAAATAACATTAAGCATTGAAAATTTACAGATTCCCCTACATTGTTAAAGATGGCTATGTAATACTAATAATTAGTTATCTTTAAAATATTAATCTGGAGCACATTCCATGTCTGGCAACATCGTAAACACTACTGACGCAAACTTCGAAGCAGACGTTCTTCAATCAGACGTACCTGTACTGGTCGACTTCTGGGCGGGCTGGTGTGCACCATGTAAAGCAATTGCACCCGTACTAGAAGTGCTTGCTGATGAATACCAGGGCAAAGTTAAAATCGTGAAAGTTGACGTAACTTCTTGCGAACAAACTGCCGTAAATTTCAACATCCGTAATATCCCGGCTTTGTTGATGTTCAAAAATGGTGAAGTTGTTGCAACTCAAGTGGGTGCTGCGCCAAAATCTAAACTGACTGCGTTTATTGATGACAATATCTAAGCCCAGCATTTTCAGTAAAAAATACGCGACTGACAATCGCGTATTTTTTTCGGCTATAAATTGACAAAGCCGACATTTTCTCTTATATTTGCTACTCAAGAGATAAAGGATCTTAAATCCTGCCAATTTCTTACAAGACACATTACATAAGATGCCGCTCGGCAATAGAAATTGTTTTTCACATTTTTCTTTGAAACACTCAAACAGATCTCTGAATTGTTCTTTTGCAAATTCAATTGCTTTCGTTTGAATGCTTGTATGCGGCCGAATGTTACTCCCTTTCTAACCTGTACCTCAGAACTTTGATTCTATCTGACCACCTATGAATTTAACCGAACTCAAGAAAAAACCGATTGGCGAACTCATCAAGATTGCCGAGTTTATGGGCCTTGAAGGTATGGCTCGTAACCGTAAGCAAGACATTATTTTTGCCATCTTAAAACGTCATGCAATGAATGGCGAAGAGATTTTTGGTGATGGCGTTCTAGAAATTTTGTCAGATGGTTTTGGCTTTTTACGCTCAGCCGCAGGTTCTTATTTAGCAGGCCCTGACGATATCTATGTCAGTCCTTCTCAAATTCGTCGTTTTAACCTACGTACTGGCGACACCATTACTGGCACTATTCGTCCACCAAAAGAAGGCGAACGTTATTTTGCCTTACTTAAAGTTAATCAGATTAACTACGACACCCCTGAAAATTCACGTAATAAAATCTTATTCGAAAACTTGACCCCATTGTTCCCGACTGAACAGCTGGTGATGGAACTCGGTAATGGTACCACTGAAGATTTAACCACACGTGTGATCGACTTGGTGGCACCGATTGGTAAAGGTCAACGTTCAATCATTGTGGCACCGCCAAAAGCCGGTAAAACCATGTTGCTGCAAAGTATTGCGCAATCGATTGTTCGTAATAACCCAGAAGCTATTCTGATTGTGCTTCTCATTGATGAACGTCCAGAAGAAGTCACCGAAATGGAACGTACCGTTCGCGGTGAAGTGGTTGCGTCGACCTTTGATGAATCACCTGCACGTCATGTTCAAGTCGCTGAAATGGTGATTGAAAAAGCCAAACGTCTGGTTGAGCACAAAAAAGATGTGGTGATTCTACTGGATTCGATTACCCGTCTGGCACGTGCGTATAACACGGTGATTCCTTCATCAGGCAAGGTTTTGACTGGTGGTGTAGATGCGCATGCATTAGAACGTCCTAAACGTTTCTTCGGTGCTGCACGTAATATTGAAGAAGGTGGTTCACTCACCATTATCTCTACTGCCCTGATTGAAACAGGCAGCAAGATGGATGAAGTGATCTACGAAGAATTCAAAGGTACAGGCAACCAGGAAATTACTCTGGATCGCCGTATTGCTGAAAAACGTGTCTTCCCTGCGATGAATATCAAGAAATCTGGTACTCGCCGTGAAGAACGCCTGATGTCAGAAGACAATCTGCGCAAAGTCTGGATTCTGCGTAAGCTGCTGCATACTCAAGATGAATTGGCAGCGATGGAGTTCTTACTGGATCGTATGAAAGAAACCAAGACCAATGATGACTTCTTTGATCAGATGAAACGCAAAGCCTCGAATTAAAATTTCAAATGAAAGGTCACCTAAGCGGTGGCCTTTTTTTAGGTTGACATAAATTACACAATGAAACAATCGAGCCTCATTTATGTAAACTTATTTTTAAGTTTTTGATTAATAAAATAATCAAATTAAAAATTGTATAACTTTTAAAAACTTAACAAGCCTTTCTCCAATCTAAATGTTTCATTCCATTGTTATTTTCTGTTAAAAACTTATGATTTTTTAGCATTTTTCAGTACTTTTTTGAGTCTTGCTAGTAGCAATTAAAAAGGCGCAGTGATAGCATATTTGCAGACCAGTTAGACTGCTCCTGCGTTGTTAGTCCCTAACACAATTAGGAACAATAAAAGCACTTAACAGACTAACTTAGGTTTTTTTTAATCTCAATTTTTAGAGAGTGATGCCATGTTATTCAAAAAAATCGCTATTGCTGCTGCAGTTGCTACTACTCTAGCTTTCGTTGGTTGTGCTAAAAAAGCTGACGACGCTGCTGCTGACGCTAACCAAGCTGCATCTGAAGCTGTAGAAGCTGCTTCTGAAGCTGAAGCTGCTGCTGACGCTGCTGCTGTAGAAGCTACTTCTGAAGTTGCTGCTTCTGAAACTGCTGCTGTTGCTGAAGCTGACGCTGCTGCTGCTGTTGCTGTTGACGCTGCTGCTGACGCTACTGCTGCTTCTGAAGCTGCTGCTCAATAATCTTTTAGATTATTCAGTACAAAAAAAGAGAGCCTTGAGCTCTCTTTTTTTTTATTTTAAAAACTGAAATTTAGAAAAATAACAGAATTTAAAAAAAAGCAGATCAGTTGATCTGCTCATTTCCCACACGTTGACGGAACTTCTGTCCCGCACGGAAGGTCACCACACGGCGTGCAGAAATCGGAATTTCTTCACCCGTTTTAGGATTACGGCCTGGACGTTGACGCTTATCACGCAACTCGAAGTTACCAAAACCCGAAAGTTTTACTTGTTCGCCTGAGATCAGCGCTTGGCTGATCTCATCGAAAAACAACTCAACCATTTGTTTTGCTTCACGACGGTTTAAACTCGTGAGCTCACTTAAATGATCAGCCATTTCTGCTTTAGTTAGTGCTGTCATGAAGCCCTCAATGTCGCTTGGTAAGTGTTTTCTAACACTTGAAGGATATTATCCATACCTGATTTAATTTCAGCATCTTCCAGTGTACGGCTTGGATGCTGCCAGAGAAGTGCAAATGCCAGTGAGCGTTTCCCTTCTTCTACTCCTTGTCCAGTGTACACATCGAATAACCACGTCGAGTCTAAAAGCTCCCCACCTGTTTTTTCGATAAGTCCCTGAATTTCGCTAACATTAATCTTATCACTAATTAAAAGCGCAATATCACGTCGAACCGATGGAAAACGTGATAATTCTGTAAAATTAGATACATAAGTTTGCAAAACAGCCGTTTGATCCAATTCTGCCACCCAAGTCGTTGCCAGATCAAGCTCGTCTTCCAGAGAAGGATGTAGACGCCCTAGGTAACCAATTGATTGACCATTCACGAGAATTTCTGCGGATTGACCTGGGTGTAACCAGCTACGCTCTGAACGTACATATTCTACTTTGACACGGCCGGCAGCCAGAATTTCTTCTACATCACCTTTAAAGTCAAAGAAGTCCATTGCAGCAGGTTTAGCATGCCAAGATTCAACATGACGTGAACCGGTTGCAATCAGCGCAAAGGTTGGAATCTGTTTTAAATCATGAATGCTGCTGGCTTCCTGATAGTCAAAACGTAAACCCAGTTCAAAGAAGCGTACACGGCTTTGCTGACGGTTAACATTGTACTGAACACAAGGGATCAGACTAGACAACAAGGTAGAACGCATGACAGCCAAATCACTTGAAATTGGATTTGCTAATGCTAATGGATTCACACCGGAATTAAGTTGCTTTTCAAGCTTCAAGTCAGCGAAGCTAAAACTGATCGCCTCTTGATAGCCTAAAGTCACCGCCGTTTGACGTAATTGACCCAGTTCAAACTGATCCTGGTATTTTGCCAACTTCACATCAATCACAGGCAGACTGATTTGAATGTTGTCATAGCCATGAATACGTGCAACTTCTTCAATCAAATCCTGATAAATCGCCATATCATAACGATGTGATGGCGGAACTACAGACCATTCGCCTTCTGCTTTTACCGTCACCGTGCAACCAAGGCGTGTCAATGCATCAGTAATAAAGTCGCTTTCAACTTTATAACCTAATAACTGATCGACTTGAGCTTGGTTTAATTCAATCGCATCACGTTTTGGCAAAAGTTCAGCTTTTTCCGCCACGGTGATTGGTCCGAATTCACCGCCAGCCAGCTCAGAAATAAGCTGAGATGCACGGTGCATTGCAATTAATGGCAATTCAAAGTCCACACCACGTTCATAACGTTGTGAGGCATCCGTATGTAAACCAAAGCTACGGGCACGACCGGCAATATGTAATGGCGCGAAGAAAGCAGATTCCAGGAAAATTTCAGTGGTTGCATCGCTGACTGCTGAAGACAGGCCACCCATGATACCGGCAATCGCCAATGCTTTTTCGTCATCCGCAATCACCATCACGTTGTCAGAAAGCTCAACTTCTTGCTCGTTTAAAAGCACAAGTTTTTCGTCCGCAGTGGCTTGACGTACATGGACTGCGCCTTGCACCTTAGCAGCATCAAATGCATGTAGCGGTTGACCCAGCTCCATCAAGACATAGTTGGTAATATCGACCAGAATACTGTGCTGACGAATACCTGAACGTGCTAATGCGCGTTCCATCCATACAGGAGTCGCTGCCTTGGTATTGACGTTTTTGATCACACGACCTAAGTAACGTGGACAGCCTTCAGTGCTGACTACAACCTGCTTTTCATCAGCAATGGTTGCAGTCACTTCTTTAATTTCAGGCGCAGTCACTGGCAATTGGTTAATCACACCAATTTCACGTGCGATCCCGCGAATGCTGAAACAGTCACCACGGTTCGGCGTGATACTGATGTCAATCACATTGTCATCAAGATCCAGATATTCACGAATGTTGACACCCACAGCTGCGTCGTCTGGTAGCTCTAACAGACCGTCAATTTTATCTTCGAGATCAATCTCAGAAGCGCCGCACAGCATCCCTTGAGACTCAATACCACGTAGCTTGCCTTTCTTGATTTTCAAATCACCCGGCAATACCGCACCAATGGTTGCTACAGGCGCTTTCATGCCTACACGTACGTTTGGCGCGCCACAGACGATTTGTAATGGCTCAGCTGTACCGATATTCACAGTGGTCACACGTAAACGGTCTGCATCTGGATGTTGTTCTACTGTCAGAACTTCACCAACCACTACGCCTGTAAATGCTTTTGCTGCAGGTGCAAGTTCATCGACTTCAAGACCCAACATGGTCAATTGATCAGAAAGTTTGTCGCTATCGATGGCTGGGTTGACCCATGTGCGTAGCCAATTTTCGCTAATTTTCATTGATATAAAACCTGTAATTCAAATCTCTAGAATCCCCCTCTGACTCCCCCTTTTCTAAGGGGGAGAACCCCATTTATTTCGTGGAGTCCCTCTCCTTTCTTAAAGGAGAGGTTAGGAGAGGATTAAATAAAAAGTTTTAAGCAAACTGGCGTAAGAAACGCACATCATTCTGGAAGAACATACGTAAGTCGTTCACACCGTAGCGCAACATCGCAAAACGTTCTACGCCCAGTCCGAAAGCAAAGCCTTTGTATTTCTCAGGGTCAATGCCGGCAGCTTGTAGCACATTTGGATGCACCATACCGCAGCCCAAAACTTCTAACCAGCGACCGCGTTCATCCATGATATCCACTTCAGCACTCGGCTCAGTGAACGGGAAATAAGATGGACGGAAGCGTACTTTCAAATCTTTTTCGAAGAATTCATTCAGCAGGTTAATCAACAAACCTTTCAGTTCTGCGAAGCTGGTATTTTCAGCCACATACAAACCTTCGATCTGATGGAACATTGGCGAATGGGTTTGATCCGAGTCACAACGATAGACACGACCCGGACACACGATCTGGATCGGTGGCTGTTGTGTTTCCATCGTGCGGATCTGTACACCAGACGTATGCGTACGTAGCAAATGATTTACATCGAAGTAAAAGGTGTCATGCATGGCACGCGCCGGGTGATGCCCCGGAATATTCAGCGCTTCAAAGTTATGATAGTCATCTTCAACTTCAGGACCAGTCGCTACCGTAAAACCGGCTTTGGTAAAGAACTGACAAATACGCTCTTGTACCTGGGTCACAGGGTGGATACTGCCCACCTGTTGACCACGACCGGGCAAGGTAATATCAATGGTTTCGCTTGCCAATTTTTGTTCTAACGCCGCTTTATGCAGTTCAGCTTGACGTGATGTTAATGCAGCGGTAATGGCTTCACGCACAGCATGGATTTGTGCACCGAAGACTTTACGTTGTTCAGGATCCATTTTACCAAGCGACTTAGATTGTTCCGCGAGCTGGCTTTTTTTCCCCGTAAATTGCACTCGTACTTGATCAAGTGCAGCAAGGTCTTCTGCTGCTGCAATCGCAGCGAGCGCTTCAGTGGTCAGGGCTTCCAGTGACATAGTAACTCTCAAAGCAACAGGTTAAAAAATATTTTAAAACCCCACATTCTAACAGTTTTTAGACACTTTGATGAAGATACGTTTTAAGGAAAATTAGATTGGCATGATTAAATATAAAAAGTATAAGATAAACACAATATCAATCAGATCAAATCACTATGGCACTCGATCAAATTTGGAAACAGCAGCTGACCTTGGTCACTTATGGCAATGAGTATCTGACTCAGGACCTGAGTTTCAATCGTTGGATTCAACATTCCATTTTTAATCAGCATCAGTTTGCCTTCCGGGATCTGATGTCACAGCACCTATTGGCCCAGCATTTTCAGATTTGGCTGGAAGGACTGAAAAAACAAGGGGTTCGCCGACTGAGCTTGCATCGCTCGGATTTACTGGTTGATGAAAAAAATCCGAATGCCAATGTCGAGCTGCTACCTCTGGCGCATTTTATCGTCAGCCATGGTGCCAAAGCCAAAACTGCCTGGATTATTGGCAAAGAATTGCCGGAATGGTATAGCGCAGACAATGATTACGAAGCGCCTAAATCGCAGCAATCCCCTTTACGTCATGAAACATTCTGGTGTTATGAGCTGAATCCCAAACTGGCCAAGCGTATTGACACAGATCTGGAAGCACCGAACTGGGACGATATCCAGGCTTATACCAATTATGAGTTATTTGAAAGCAGCCTAGCTCAAGATTTTATAGAACCGGCGTATACCAATCTTCCATACTACGGCACGATACCGGCAATTCAGGCAGATACAGAAAGTCATTTGGCCCTGATTCCAACCGACTATTCAACTGATTATGCGCATCAGACTTTATACCGGCTAGATGCCTTAAATGAGTTTATTCAAACTAAAATTCAACACCCCTATACGTCAGATGGTGAAGTCCTGAGCCCAGATCAGCAGCTCAATTTACGCCACTTTTCACAAAAAATTGATGATTTAAGTGCCAAATTCATCAGCAAAGTTGCCAACCACTATAAAACTGCACAGCTCACCCCAAAAGTTGCGCCTGACCCATTTGTGGGTATGAGTACCGAACACCGTTCACCCAAAATATCTAAAGCGGAAAAACCTCAAGATCCGGGCAAATCTAATTCTGCAAATGTACTGACCTTGATTGTGATTACCGTGATTATCTGTCTGATTGGCTACTATTTTGGTCTTTAAGATTTCAGCAAGAAAATATTAACTTCTTGGATAAAACTTAGCCGAATCCAGTGGATATATTGATATTCGACAGCAGAGATGAGCTTGAAATAATGCTGTCGGTTTTCGCGATGAGTTTTGATCATCCATCAAACAATTGAATCTCGACTCAACCAGGGTTTGATATTTTTTCGATTATTTGAATTTAATCGCAATTATTTTTTACTCAGCGCTCGAGATAATGCTCTTTTTATTGATCAGTAAAGATGGGAATAAAAGGTTAAATTCAAGCAGATTACAGTATTAGTTTCAGCCCATTTTTCTGAAATAGTATCGGTGTCGTTATTCGCAAACTTAACTTTTTTTAGTCTGATCGATGGGCGACCATATTTCACGAAAATCGCGCATTAGCTATTTCCCATTTTTCAGGCAAAAAAAGACCGCCAAATGGCGGTCTTTTTTCAAGTCATAAAGACTTATGCAGCCAACGCATCTTTTGCTTTTTGAGCAATCGCAGCAAACGCAACTGCGTCATGCATAGCGATGTCAGCAAGAACGCGACGGTCGATGATTACTTGAGCTTTTTTCAAGCCAGAAATCATGCGGCTGTATGACAAACCGTTTTGACGTGCACCAGCATTGATACGTGCAATCCACAAAGCGCGGAATTGACGTTTCTTCTGACGACGGTCACGGTATGCATATTGACCAGCTTTGATTACCGCCTGGAACGCTACGCGGTAAACGCGTGAACGAGCACCATAGTAACCTTTAGCGCGAGCAAGAATTTTTTTGTGACGGCGATGAGCCTGTACACCACGTTTTACACGAGCCATTTATAATCTCCTTAGATGTACGGGCACATACGACGAACTGAAGCAACGTCACTTACGTGAACCATTACACAGCCGCGCAATTGACGAATACGCTTAGCAGATTTTTTGGTCAAAATGTGGCGTTTGAACGCTTGTTTACGCTTAAAACCGTTAGCAGTCGCTTTAAAGCGTTTAGCTGCACCACGGCGAGTTTTCATCTTAGGCATAACAACCTCTTTTGAACACCTGTTCGGCTCGTTTGCACCATTACAAAACGACCTGCAGGTAAGGGAGCGAGTATTCTAAAGCATCTTTGTTTAAAACAAAAGCATCTTCATCCAATAAGCGAATTTAAACAGGATGGTTTTATAATTTCACTTTAAAAATAGTGCGCAAAACGGAATCAGGAAAATCGCTTCAGGTTTAGAACAGGGCAAAAGCCGTATAAATAAACAAATAACGTCCAATTTTCGCCAGGCTAACAATAAGCAAAAATCGGGCAAAGTTTTCTTTCAGTAGTCCTGCAATTAAAGTAATGGGATCTCCAATAATAGGCACCCAGCTCAGCAGCAAAGACCAATAGCCATATTTCTGATATATCATTTGTGCCTTGAGCATCTTGTCTTCTGACACCGGAAACCATTTTCTATTTTTATAATGCTCAATTTTTAGCCCCAGATACCAGTTGACACAGGAACCCAGAATATTCCCTAGACTGGCCACCGCAATTAACAGTGCCACACTATGGCTTGCCTGTACCAAAAGACCAAGCAGCACAGCTTCAGACTGTAAAGGCAGTAATGTCGCTGCACCGAAGGCTGATAGAAAGAGCAGAAACAGGCTCATGCCAGTATTAATGGCTTAAACGCAGTTTTTTCTTGGCTTTGCTATATTCCCAGCTGGACCACAGTACTGCTGCCACCATTGCCATGATCCGTCCCCATTTATACTGCTGGGTAATGGGTTCAATCGCTGCACGCAAAATCTGCTGATCTTTGGTATTGAGAGCAGCAATTACCTGATCAATATGTACAATTTCAGCAATATAAAGCACTAAACATGCAGCAATACCGAAGAGAATACTCCAGTAAATTCGGGTATTGCTTTCAACAATCTTGGTAAAATTCAGAAGAAAATCGTTCATATATCCATCCAATAAAAAACCACCTTAAGGGTGGCTTTATTTATTTAAGGCTATTTTAGCATAAAGGCTGCAGCTTAACTGACCTGTATAGCAAGCGCTTTCTGAACCGCAGGACGTGCATTCAAGCGATCGATATATTTAGCCACTTCAGGATAATCTGCCAGATTAATCTGCTGCCAGTCGTGTCGCAACAACCACGGGAATATCGCCATATCGGCAATCGAATATTCACCAGCCACATAATCCTGCCCGACCAGCTGCTTGTTTAACACGCCATACAGACGTTTGCTTTCATTGACATAACGCTCGGTGGCATAGGCGATACGTTCAGGCGCAAAACGGCTAAAGTGATGATTTTGCCCAAGCATCGGGCCTAGTCCACCCATTTGCCACATCAGCCATTGTTCTACCTGAATACGTTTGATTTCATCTGTCGGATAGAACATGCCGGTTTTACGACCTAAATACTGCAAAATCGCACCCGATTCAAAGATTGAAATCGGCTGGCCATCTGGCCCTTCCTGATCGACAATCGCCGGAATTTTATTGTTAGGAGAAATAGCCAGAAAGTCAGACTGGAACTGGTCATTTTCCAGAATATTAATCGGAAAAATTTGATACTTCAGCCCCATTTCTTCCAAAGCAATGCTAATTTTATGGCCGTTGGGGGTGCCCCAATAATATAAATCGATCATTTTTTTAATACTCCCTGCACTTTATCTATGCCATGATGCATTCAACATAGAGGATTCAGCCAGAAACAACAAGCCTGTATTTCAAAAATATTTTTATATAAATATCATTATCTTAATAAAAATTCATGTATTTTTTTATTTTTTATCTTGAAAATTTTTACAGCAGACACATATTTATTTGTGCATAAGGATTGCGTCAATCTTATGTACTGTCGATGTCTGACATGACAGATCTTATTTTCTTGTTTTTATAACTTTGCTTAATCGAGAAGGTTCTAATCATGAGCAACTTAAATCTTCATCCTCTGTTTCGTCGTAGTATCGGTTTTGATCGCTTGAATGACTTTATTGACTATGCCATGCAAAGTGATGCGCCGAATTATCCCCCGTATAATATCGAAAAGCATGGCGAAAATAATTATCGGATTGTGGTCGCAACTGCGGGTTTCCGTCAGGAAGAACTCGACATTCGTCTGGAAAATAAGTTACTGACCATTTTAGGTAAGCCTGAAAACCAGAGCAATGACCATACCGAATTCTTGCACAAAGGCATTGCACGACGTACATTTAAATTGTCTTTGCGTCTGGATGAATATATTGAAGTACAACAGGCAGATTATGAAAATGGTCTATTGATCATTGACTTGCAACGTATCATTCCAGAAGAGAAATTGCCGCGCCAAATTCCGATTGGCAATAAACTGCTGATCGAAAATGATGAAAAATCAGTTGAATAAGCTGGATTTGACTTAAAAGAAGGGCCCAAAAGGGCCTTTCTTTTTGACTCCAGATTCTCTAAGCTCATTAAAATAATACGCTTTATGATCATAAAAATAAGCTATGAACGCGTCAGAAAAAATCTTGTTTCATCAGAGTAGTCCGATCATGCGCGCTATCGGATATTTACTACTCTGTTATCCGGTTGGCATATTCAGCATTTTTTATTTAAGCAGTCTGCGTAGCAATTCCAGCTTTCTGCAAGGATTGTTATTTTTATGGCAGGAGTCGCCTGGCTTTTATGTTTATATCGTCGGCTTTCTTGGTCTTTCGCTGCTCATGCTGGGAACCAAACTAAAAATAACGTCTCAGGCAATTTATTATACTTTGGCCGGTTTCCGGATCAGCCTCTGCTTAAAACGACACTCGGTACACTATAGCTTTCTGAATCCTCGATACGATTCTCTCAAAGCCCATCTCAAGCGCTGGCTGAGTAGAACTCCAGCGCATGTCATCAGTCAACGCGATGGCACGCTAGATTTTAGATTATGCCAGCCTGGTCTGATCAACCAAATCTGTCTCGGGTTTTTCCGGATTCAATTGTCAATGTTTTCCCGGCAACAGGCTCAACAGATTATGCAGGCCATACAAACTGCTTGGAATTTTAGGGCATAAAAAAAGCCCTGCATCTGCAGGGCTTTGTTCGCTTCATGAGTGCTTACTTTTTCTTTTTAGGACCAAGCAGCATACCCATTTGACGGCCTTCCATTTTCGGCATCTGTTCAACAGTACCGAATTCAGCCACGTCAGCTTCAATTTTTTGCAATTGAGCCAGACCCAACTGTTGGTGCGCCATTTCACGGCCACGGAAACGAAGGGTGATTTTCACCTTGTTACCTTCTTCAAGGAACTTGATGATTGCACGTAGTTTTACGTTGTAATCACCAACATCAGTACCCGGGCGTAGCTTGATTTCTTTCACCTGGACTTGATGTTGTTTTTTCTTCGCTTCTTTCTGCTTTTGCTTAAGATCAAACAAATGCTTGTTGAAGTCCATGATCTTACATACTGGTGGCTCAGCATTGGCTACGATCTCGACAAGATCAAGTTCCACACTTTCTGCTGCGCGCAGGGCTTCAGCTAAGCTTACAATCCCTTTTTGCTCACCATTTTCGTCTACAAGACGGACTTCTTTCGCACGAATTTCATCATTCAAGGCAGGACGGTTTGATTTGTTACCGCCCTGTTGATTACGGTCAGGCTGTTTAATCGCTGTTACTCCACAATGTACCGGCCGCGTTCGGCAACGGCTGCTTTTACTAGGTCAACGAAAGCATCGATTGACATAGTACCCAAATTTTTTCCTGAGCGGGTACGGACGTTTACTGTACCTTCTTCAACTTCCCGGTCCCCAAGTACCAGTAAGTAAGGAATACGCTCTAATGTACGTTCACGAATCTTAAAGCCGATTTTCTCATTTCTCAAGTCAGAAATTGCACGAATACCGTTTTCTTTAAGTTTTGCGACAACTGACTCACATGCTTCTGCCTGAGAATCGGTAATATTCATCACACACGCTTGCATCGGCGCCAACCAAGGTGGCATGAAGCCTGCGTAGTGTTCAATCAGTATACCAATAAAACGCTCAAAACTGCCAAGAATTGCACGATGTAACATTACTGGCTGATCGCGGTCGTTATCTTCTGTGACATAAGACGCATCTAAACGTTCTGGCAAGTTAAAGTCACACTGAATGGTACCACACTGCCAGACACGACCCAGACAGTCTTTCAGAGAGAATTCAATCTTCGGACCATAGAATGCACCCTCGCCCGGCTGAAGCTCCCATTCAAGACCCGCAGCATCTAAAGCATCTGCTAAAGATTTTTCAGCCATATCCCAAAGTTTGTCATCACCGACACGTTTTTCAGGACGCGTTGATAATTTCATTTGTACTTCTTCGAAGCCAAAATCTTTGTATACGTCGAGTGTCAATTTGATAAAGTCTGCAACTTCAGGCCCAATCTGTTCTTTGGTACAGAAGATATGCGCATCATCTTGAGTAAAGCCACGTACACGCATAATGCCGTGTAAAGAACCTGATGGCTCGTTACGGTGACATGAACCAAATTCTGCCAGACGTACCGGAAGATCACGGTATGATTTTAAACCCTGGTTGAACACTTGTACGTGACAAGGACAGTTCATTGGTTTAACCGCGTAGTTACGGTTTTCAGAATGCGTGGTGAACATGTTGTCTGCATAGTTGGCAGCATGTCCTGATTTTTCCCACAGCGTGAAATCAACCACTTGCGGGGTACGGATTTCTTCATAGCCGTTGTCTTGCTGAACTTTACGCATGTATTGTTCAAGTACCTGGTAAATGGTCCAGCCGTTCGGATGCCAGAACACCATACCCGGTGCTTCTTCTTGCATATGGAACAAATCAAGCGCTTTACCAATTTTACGGTGATCGCGTTTTTCTGCTTCTTCAATACGTTTTACATAAGCTGCAAGCTGTTTCTTGTCTGCCCATGCTGTACCATAAATACGTTGTAACTGTTCGTTTTTCGCATCACCGCGCCAGTAAGCACCAGAGATTTTAGTCAGCTTGAACGATTTTAAGAATTTGGTATTTGGTACGTGCGGACCACGGCACATATCCAAGTAATCTTGATGGTAGTACAAGCCCATTTGTGTTTCTTCAGGCATGTCGTTGATCAAGCGTAATTTGTATTCTTCGCCACGCGCTGTGAATTCTGCAATCACTTCGTCACGCGGGGTCATTTTTTTCACAACATCATAGTCTTGATCGATGAGCTTTTTCATACGCTCTTCGATGGCTGCCATGTCGTCTAATGTGAATGGACGTGGCATCCAAATGTCATAGTAGAAACCTTCTTCAATGACCGGACCAATGACCATCTTTGCTTCTGGGAACAGTTGCTTAACCGCATGACCCACCAAATGCGCGCAAGAGTGACGAATAATTTCGACACCGGCTTCGTCTTTAGGCGTAATAATTTGTAAGGTTGCATCTTCAGTGATGAGATCAGACGCATCCACTAAACGGTCGTTTACACGACCAGCAACGGTATTTTTTGCAAGACCAGGACCAATGCTGAGTGCAACGTCCATCACAGATACGGCTTGATCAAACTGTTTTTGATCGCCATTTGGCAAAGTGATAATTGGCATAAGAAATCCTTAAGGAGTGATGCCCCGTACCATGGAGCATGTCACCGCGAGATTATGATCGAGGAAAACCTCAAAAGATAAAAACGGTGGATAAATAAAATCGATTCGAATTTTACACGGCTTGGCCGCATGATTAAACCTTTTCCCCAATAAAAATCAGATTTACTCCCAAATCTTTCCCTGATCTTTAAAGACTTAGGCTCATCTTTTAATTCAAAATGTGGTTATTCCCGGAAAGTCTGCCACTCAATAAATGTTCTCTCACGATAAACATAGAGCTGGGCAAATTGTGGAATGATGGCTTCACTTTGTGTCGGCCTTAAAAACACATAATCATCGACATGAATATCGCATTGCCTAGGTACCTGAAGCATTTCCTGATTACTACTGCGACCATACAACAGATGCGGCTGGCTTTTTTCAGGATAAATATAATCTGCCTGCCAATAGCCACCATAGATAAACAGTGCTTTATGCCGATGCGGCAAATGATTCAGCATTTCCAGACCCGGAATCTGGCTATAAGACAATACCTTTAAAATCGGTGCGGCAATCCAGAGCGCACATTTTAAAGCGGATAAATTGTCCAGATCGAAGTCACTGGGTTTGAGCAGCATCGAGCCAAAAGCCAGATCATTACAGACACTCTGCTGGCAATGCTGCATAAAGGTCGGACTGCCACCACCGTTAAAACACAAATCTGCCCGCCATAAATCTGGGAATTGCTGCTGAATAGTATTTTTATATTGTTGATAAATCTGCTGCGATTGCTGATAACTTCTTTCGGGGCTTTTCAAAATATTCGGCAATTTGGCGACATGTGCATCATAGCCCATCAACCCTGAAAGCCTGAGAGCGTCGGGATATTGCTGAATGAGTTTGAGTAAGGCTATTAACTGTTGCTGACTACTCACCCCACCACGATGTAAGCCGACATCAATTTCAATATTGATATTTAACTGAAGATTAGATTCTTGAGCGAATTGCAGATATTGCTTCAAGCGCTTTATGTCATCGATCAGCCATTGAATATTGCTTTGATCATTTGCTTTATTTTGTTCAGGAACGTTTTGATAAAAACCTTGTACCGCATGAATTGGCATCGGTTTACCCAGCAAGATATCAGCCTGTTCAAATGCTCTCATCATTTCTAAAAGATGGGGTAAATGAAATACCATAAATCGTCGGGTATTCAGCTTTTCACTGGCCAGTTTGAGTAGCGGGATACTGGCTAGAGACTTCACCACCAGACGCGGCTTGAGCTGCGCAGGGATTTTTGCCTGTACAATCTCCAGATTCTGCTGATATTGAGCCAGATCCAGAATCAGTTGCGGTGTACCAGTTCCCTGCTGCTGCAAATCTTGGGTCAGTTGCTGAAAATACTTCGATTGCATAATTCGCTCCTGCTATTCAGACAAAAATAACTGCTGTAAATGCGGATTCAGCCATTTTTGCTGCGGATCCAGTTGCTGGCGCAATCTCATAAAATCATCCCATTTTGGGTAAAGATCACACAGCGAAGCGGCTGTCATGCTGTGCAACTTTCCCCAATGTGGCCGTCCCTGATACTTCTGAAAAATCGGCTCGACCAGATCGAAAATAGCTCGGCAATCCTGTTTATAAAACTGATGAATCGAAATCGAAACCGAATCACGCTGATAAAAAGGACTCAGCCATATCTCATCGGCTTTGACATAACGAAACTCGACTGGAAAGAACATCGGCACTCGATGTTTGCGTAAAACACGCAGAACCTCGTCCAGACACTGCAAGCCGGAATCGACCGGAAGCTGATATTCCATTTCATTAAATCTGGTCTGACGCGGAGTCGGAAAAATCCGGGATGACCAATCCACATAACAACTCGGTTTAACAAAAACACCCAATAATTTTTGCAGATAAGGATTAGATGCAGGAATAAATCGGGTCAATTCAGAACACAAAGTCAATAACGCATCTTCAGATGGCCAGTTCTCCTGCCTTGGCTGAATTTCATCATTCGTTTCATCCAGGGTTTTTAGCATGACCTGATCAGAATGAAGAAAAGCCCAAAATTCAATATGCCGGTGCTGATGTTTCCATTGATCGATATGCGCAAATACTTCTTTTAATGGACACAGCCGAATCTGTTCTTTTAATTTATAGCGCGGACGATTTTGCAGGGTAATTTTGGTCAATATCCCCAGACTACCTAACGCCACACGCCCCGCTTGAAATATCTCGGTATTCTGCTGATGATCACATTGCAACAGCTCTCCATCTGCAGTCAGCAATTCAAAACCGTCCACAAAAGCAGATAAACAGGGTAAATCGATGCCGGTGCCATGCGTTCCCGTGGAAATCGCTCCCGCCAGACTTTGCTGATCAATGTCACCCTGATTGGGTAAAGCTTGATTGATCGGGGCAATATATTCACCTAAATCATATAAACGCGTACCAGCGTGCACGGTACATTGAACTTTTGCCTCATCCAAAGCCACCACACCTTTTAAATGATCGAGATGAAGCAGCACATCATTGGTTTTAGCCAAAGCACTAAATGAATGCCCCGCACCTACTGCACGAATCTTTGCCTGTGACTTCACCAAACCTTGTAATTCGCTTATTTCTCTGGGCTGAAAAACTTGAGGAGCGCTGTGCTGACTCCCTGACCAGTTTCGCCAGACTGCATTCGCCTGTTGTATTTTCATTATTATTCTCTGGCTCATATTATTTTACTGACTCAATTAGAGTAAAATACCTAAAAAATCAAATATGGGAACCCACGGGTTCAAAAAAATCAAATAGGGCTAAATATTTTAATTAATATTCAATGACTTAAAATTTATATTAATTTACTCGACTAAAGCATAAATGCAAGATTTCGAAGAAGTGCATATCTTTTCAAAAGGATATGAAAATAACGATACAACGGAGTTTTACCATGGTTAGCGCATACGATGAATTACCGCGTACCCCCGCAAATTTTGTAGCCTTGTCACCTTTACGCTATCTAGATCGTGCAGCTTATATCTATCCGAATCAAAATGCGATTATTCATGGTCAGCGCCGCATTACCTGGCGTGAAAAATACAATCGCTGCCGTCAGTTTGCCAACCAACTCCAAAAATTAGGCATCGGTAAAAATGATACCGTGTCTGTCCTGCTGCCTAACGTCCCTGCCATGATTGAAGCGCACTTTGCTGTGCCGATGGCAGGTGCGGTACTCAATACCTTAAATACCCGTCTGGATGCCAAGACTCTCGCCTTTATGCTGGAACATGCTGAAAGCAAAGTCTTATTGGTCGACCCTGAATTTACTGCACTTGCGACCGAAGCACTGGCGCTGGTTTCACAAGAGATCTATGTGATTGATGTGGCCGATGCAGAGTTTGAAGGTGAAGACAGCCGTATTGGTCAAATCGAATATGAAGACTGGATTGCCCAAGGCGATGCAAATTTTGACTGGCATTTGCCTCAAGATGAATGGGATGCCATCAGCTTAAGTTACACCTCTGGAACTACCGGCAATCCCAAAGGTGTGGTTTATCATCACCGCGGTGCCTACATTAACGCAGCCAGCAATATCATTGCCTGTGGCATGACACCGCGGGCCACCTATTTATGGACACTGCCGCTGTTCCACTGTAATGGCTGGTGCTTCGCCTGGACCATGGCAGCCAATGGCGGAACCAACGTCTGCTTGCGTAAAGTCGATGCTGAACTGATTTTCAAACTAATTGCTGAACATAAAGTCGATTACTTCTGTGGCGCACCGATTGTCCTGTCAATGCTGATCAATACACCTGAAGAGAAAAAGACCAAAATTGACCATCGTGTCGAAGTCATGGTGGCGGGTGCTGCCCCGCCGGCTGCAATTATTGAAGGCATGCGTAATATCGGAATTAATGTGACGCATGTCTATGGCTTAACTGAAACCTACGGCCCTTCTGCACTCTGTGCATCACAGGCCGGCTGGAGTGATTTGTCTATTCAGGAACAGGCGCAATTGCATTCACGTCAGGGTGTGCCATATCCGCTACAAGATGGTATGAAAGTGCTTGATCCTGACACCATGCAGGAAGTTCCGCATGATGGTCAGACCATGGGCGAGATCATGTTCCGTGGCAATATCGTGATGAAAGGTTATTTGAAAAATCCAGAAGCGACCGCAGAAGCCTTTGCCGGTGGCTGGTTCCATACCGGCGATCTGGCCGTGTGTCAGCCTGATGGCTATGCCAAGATTACCGACCGATCTAAAGACGTGATTATTTCCGGAGGGGAAAATATTTCCTCGCTAGAAGTCGAAGAAGTGCTGTATCAGCATCCTGCCATTTTAACGGCAGCTGTTGTGGCCAAGCCGGATCCACGCTGGCAGGAAGTACCATGTGCCTTTGTAGAACTCAAAGCAGGACAAACTGCAACAGCGGAAGAGATTATGGAATTCTGCAAACAGCATCTGGCACGTTTTAAAGTGCCTAAAGATGTTGTGATTACCGAAATTCCAAAAACCTCGACCGGAAAATTGCAGAAATTTGTTTTACGCGAATGGGCCAAAGAACGCGCTGAAGGTGAGTTTTCTTAATTCCATACCAGTGTGTTTTTTCAAAATCTACTCAATAAAAAATCGTGCCAAGTTTTCTTAGCACGATTTTTTTTAACTTACCTTCTCCAAACCTATCCCATAGGAAGAGGCTGATCAGAACAGTTACATCTCAACCATTTCCACGCCATCAATACGTGCCACAGTCATCAAGTCTTTATCACCACGACCTGAAACCGTCGCAATAATGATTTGATCCTTGTCCATGGTCGGTGCAAGTTTAGACACATAAGCCATGGCATGTGCGCTTTCAAGCGCCGGAATAATGCCTTCAATCTTGGTTAAATCACGGAAACCCTGTAGGGCTTCATTGTCCGTGATCGGTACATAGTTCACACGTTCCATATCTTTCAGGAAGCTATGTTCTGGCCCCACACCCGGATAATCCAGACCGGCAGAAATTGAATGCGTTTCAATGATCTGACCTTCTTTATCCGACATCAGGTAAGTTCGGTTTCCATGCAGTACACCGACATGACCAGCATTCAATGGCGCTGAATGTTTACCGCTTTCAATACCCAAACCCGCGGCTTCTACACCGTACATTTGCACATCTTGATCGTTCAGGAATGGATAGAACAAGCCCATTGCATTGGAACCACCACCAACACAGGCTACCAAGGCATCAGGCAGACGACCAGCTTGCTCCTGAATCTGACGGCGTGCTTCACGGCCAATAATCGACTGGAAATCACGTACCAGCTGCGGATATGGATGTGGGCCTGCCACGGTACCAATCACATAGTAAGTTGAATCGACATTGGTGACCCAGTCACGCATGGCTTCGTTCATGGCATCTTTCAAGGTTTTAGAGCCACTTTGTACAGGCACAACTGTCGCACCAAGCAAACGCATACGGTACACGTTCATGGCCTGACGTTTGACATCTTCAGCGCCCATAAATACCACGCACTCAAGACCTAAACGTGCTGCAATTGTGGCGGTTGCTACACCATGCTGACCGGCACCTGTTTCGGCAATAATACGTTTTTTGCCTGACAATTTTGCAAGCAAGGCCTGACCGATGGTGTTGTTGACCTTATGCGAACCGGTATGGTTCAGGTCTTCACGTTTCAGATAAATTTGCGCACCACCCAACTCTTTCGACCATCGTTCAGCATGATATAAAGGACTCGGACGACCGACGTAAAACGCCAGATCACGGTCAAATTCTGCCAAAAACTGTGCATCATCTTTCATACGGAAGTAGAGCTTTTCCAAGTCTTCTAAAGCCGCCATGAGTGTTTCTGACACAAAACGTCCGCCATGAATACCGAAATGCCCGCGTTCATCCGGGAATTGGGTATAGTCAACTGCCTGACTGTTCTGGCTAGTACTTTGCTGATCCACGATGGACTCCTTGCATAAAGCGTTCTATGAGTTGTTGGTCTTTAATACCTTTTGCGGACTCGACACCGCCACTCACATCTACGGCATAGGCCTGTGTGGTGAGAATTGCCTGTTCGATATTGTCAGGATTTAAACCGCCTGCCAAGATCAAGGGAATATCAAGTTTGGGAAATGTCTCCCAATCGAAGCTGTGGCCCGTACCACCTTTCAGATCAGGATGCCAGGCATCTAGCAGCACTGCACTAGCACCTGCAGCTTGATAACGCTGAATTTCCGCGACCACATCCAGATCAGGCTTGACCTGAATGGCTTTATACCAACGGCGTCCGACCTGCTGGGCGATAGCCTGACACTGTTCAGGTGTTTCATCGCCATGAAATTGTAAAATATCCAGTGGAACGGTTTTCAGAATATCCTGAATTTCATCTGCATGACTATTCACAAATAAACCTACGGCCTGCACATACGCCGGAATCGCCCGGATCAGGATTTCAGCCTGCTCTAAAGTGACATGACGCGGACTCGGGGGATAAAATACAAATCCTATCGCGTCACAGCCAGCATTGACTACGGCATGTACATCTTCGACTCGGGTGATTCCACAAATTTTGGCACGGGTTCGCATATTATTCTGGCTCTAGATCTACCAATGTCTTGAACAATCTATAAGATTGGGGCAAATCATTGTAATGCAATTTTTCCGGCTTGCGTAAAGTTCATCCGGATTATTCTTGCTGCAGATTGTGTATAAGGCATACAAACTTTATACTGCGCCCATCTTGCAACAAGCCAAAGTAGCCTCCTGCTTTAGGGAAGCTGGTGTAAATCCAGCACTGCCCCCGCAACGGTAAAAATGAAACGTCTATCAAATAAACCACTTCGGTTTACACCACTGCATCTTGATGTGGGAAGGTGGATAGACAGCAAAGCCTGTACTTTGCACATTTAAGTCCGGAAACCTGCTTGTTGTGTTCTATCACCCAATCATTCACGGGGAAGTGAATGTATGGAGCATTTCATGTCTATTCAATTTCAACCTACTGCCTTGGTAGGTGCGATCGCACTTGCGTTGGGTATCACTTCACCTGTTTTTGCTACCGAGCAAAAAGTTGCAAAAGCATCTTTGGATACCATTGTGGTGACTGCTTCTCGTAGTGAACAAAATATCAAAGATGTACCCGCGCGTATTTCAATTATTGAAGCTGCGACTCTTGAGCAATCTCCTATTGCTTCATTACCAAACTTATTGAAAAAAGAGGCTGCTTTAAACGTCGCTCAGCTCGGCGGTTATGGACAACAGTCCTCTATTTTTATGCGAGGTACAAGCTCTTCACATACACTCGTTCTTCGTGATGGCATGCGATTGAATACAGCATTAAGCAGTTCAGCTTCCTTACCTTTTATTGATACGACTGATCTCAAGCAAATTGAAATTTTAAAAGGCCCTGCATCCGTTCTATATGGCACAGATGCGATTGGTGGTGTGGTACAACTCGTGTCTAAAACACCTGAAAAAACATCTGCATTTATGACTGGTGAAATTGGCGAGAATAAAACCTACAAATCACTTGTGGGTGCCGATTTAGCTGAAGATGGTTTTTATGCGCAAATCCGTGGTCAACGTCTAGAAACTGACGGAAAATCTGTTCTAGATAATGAAGATGAAAACTATTCCTTTGACCAAAAAGGTTTCAGCACCAAATTTGGTGTCGACAAAGACCAATATGCGTTATCTCTTGATTACAGCCAAAATAAAGGCACAAGTGATTACAACGCAGGTAGCCTTACTTCACAAGATTTTGAAAATGAAATGTTTAACCTGAAAGGGCGCATTAACCTAGGTTCACAATTAGAACTCAATGCTCGCTTATCGCAGTTTGATGATCAACTCGATCAAAATGCTGCGAATTATCTGGGTCAGGTCGATTATTCATATAGCACCACTCAAGAAGCTGAAATGTATGCCAAACTCAATTTAAATGATCAGCATCATTTTTTATTAGGCACAACTTACAGCAAGCTTGATGGCGATGTGCTGTCCTATGGAATAGCCTATCAAGGTGATGTTTCATCACAAGGCTATTATGCACAACATCAATATCAATCAGACAAACTTAATACGCAACTTGGCATCCGTGTTGAAGACAACGAAAAATATGGCACCCATACGGTAGGCCAAGCCGCTGCACGTTATGCAATATCACCTCAACTCAGCGTCTATACGAATATCGGCTCTGCTTTCCGTTCACCGAATCTGAATGAGCTGTACAGTGGCGAATCTGCAAATCCAGACCTAAAAGCCGAAGAAAGCCTGTCTTATGAAATCGGCTTAGACCATGCTCTCACTCAAAACTCATCTGTTGCAATTTCTGTATATCAAAATGATATAGATCACATGATCCAAAAAGTAGATGGCAAGTTAAATAATATCAACGAAGCGACACTTCGTGGTGGCGAGCTTGCATGGAACTGGAAAAAAAACGATTGGTTCATTGATGCTGCTTTTGCATATGTGCAAGCTAAAGATAGCAAAGCGGATGTTGCTTTAGCTAAACGACCACGTCAGACCCTCACTCTGACTACAGGCCTGGAAAATGAAGTTTATGGAATGAGTGCTTCTCTTATTGCTCGTTCCAAGTCAAAAAGCTGGAGTGATTCAGACCATAATCCGGGCTATGCGACCGTCGATTTAAATGCCTACTGGAATATCAATCCACATGTCAAAGTCTTTACCAACATAGAAAATGTCGGTGATGTCCGTCATAAGATCGAATACAACTGGAATAATTATTATATTGATGAAGGCCGCCTCGCTTCTGCCGGTGTAACCTTTACATACTAAGTTCAGCGTTTCAATAAATACTTTTGAGCATCATGTCATGCCTATGGCATGATGCTTTTTATTTACAGCATTTAAAAATCAAGGAAATCACATGGGTCACCGTTTAAGTAAGATTTATACCCGCACAGGCGATTCAGGCACCACAGGTTTGGGTGATGGTTCTCGCGTTGCCAAAGACGATTTACGTATTGATGCGCTCGGTGATGTGGATGAACTCAATGCCGTGATTGGTGTATTACGTGCACAGATTTCAGCAAGCACGATTGAAGATAAAGCCACTTGGGACAAATCTTTAAGCCTGATTCAACACTGGTTATTTGATCTCGGTGGTGAAGTGTGTATTCCGGGTTTTAATCTGGTACAACCTGTGTCGATTGATTTTTTAGAAAATGATATCGACCGTATGAATGAAGCCTTGCCAATGCTCAAAGACTTTATTCTGCCTGCCGGCACTTTAGTCTGCAGCTTTGCCCATCAGGCGCGCGCAGTCTGCCGCCGGGCAGAACGTAGCGTGATGTCAGTCCACTCTCGCGACCAGAATATTCAGGCAGCGTCGCTACAACTGCTGAACCGTTTATCAGACTGGCTATTTGTAGCATCGCGCACCTTGCAACGCAGCGAGGGCGGTTCAGAAGTGCTGTGGCAAAAAAATATCAATGACAGCATCGAAAACTAGAATTATTTCTTGATTCTAAATCTAAAAATACGCGTCAGATGTATCTTGATTTTACAGTGCATCTGACGACAATAAGCCTTATCATCTTTTTGTCACATAGCACGCATACAATGAAATCAACTTCTCAATTTATGGGCAGTCTATGCGCATAATTGGTCATCGTGGTGCACGTGGCGAAGCCCCTGAAAATACCCTAGGCGGTTTTCAATATATTCAAGACATCGGTATTCGCGCCGTTGAGTTTGATGTGCGTCAGCTCAAAGACAATGCCTTAATCATCATGCATGATGACGACTTTGTGCGAACCACAGGTTTGCAAAAGCATTTATATGAATGCAATCGTCAAGATCTTGCACACTATAATCATGCTGTGACCTGGTCAGACTGGAATAAAGTCGAAGCCACTCCCCTTTTAAATCAGACCTTAAATGTCATTCGAGACTTTGAGCATATTGAAGTCGAAATCAAAAGTGTCGATTCCGAAGCTGCGGCTGAGAAAATTGCACTGGACGTTGCACAGCAACTGCAAGGCTATGAGCAGGCGGCCATCATTACCAGTTTTGATGCCAAAGTCCTACAAGCCTTCAAACAGCAAAATTCCCGGCTAAAACGCGGTTTACTCATCGAAACCGACCTAAAATATCAAGCGATTGATCAGGCGCTAGAACTGGATTGCTGTCATATTGGCTGGATGAATGAGCTGGCCAGCAAAGACCTGATTCAGGCCACCCAGGCTGCTGAATTAAATATCAGTGTCTGGACAGTCAATGATGTGAGTCGAGCCAAAGAGCTGCGTGATTGGGGAATTCAAGGGCTAATTACCGATTACCCAAAACTGATGCTACAGCAACTCTAAAAAACACCCTGATTATTGATCAGTTCAAATCGTTTTATTTAAGACAGCTCGATTTCATGTCAAGCTATTAAAGCGTGTCTGACTTTTAGATTGATTCGACTTGAATGTTAAATTAATTTTCTATGAGATATATTCTGCAAATTTTCTGGCAATATTGTAGAAATGATGAACAGTTAAATCGCTTAATATTAGCCCAATTAAATAGTCTAAAAGACCGATAATCCTCAGTCACTTAGTCGGAAATCAAGCCCCGTCTAGACTGGCAAAATGGTCGTTTTTGCCCTACTTATCCTGTTACTGACAAGTACAATACAACCGTACAATAATGCTAGTGATGCTATAGGCCACATGCTAATATAAACAAGATAGGCTGCTGTTAAAATCAACAGTGGTTTCTGCTTTTTGTTAAACCTTCCGAGGTTCTAGGAGTGCTGTTGGAGATGAATGCTCCCTTACCCAAAGCCCCCATTAACTGGATTGCGGTGTTTGCATTGGTGTTATTACCCATTGTCGCCCTGATTGCAATTCCGTTATATGCGTATCACCATGATTTTAGCGCCGCCGCTTGGATCAGCATGTTTGTTTTACTGGGCGTAAGCAGCCTTGGCATTACAGCAGGATACCATCGCCTGTGGGCACATCGTGCTTATGAAGCCACTCTACCATTAAAAATCATCTTAATGATTATGGGTACATTTGCTGTACAGAATAGTATCTTGTTCTGGGCATCTGGTCACCGTACTCATCATCGTCATGTCGATGATGTGGATCAAGATCCGTACTCGATCAACAAAGGTTTCTGGTATGCACATATCGGCTGGATGTTACGTGATTATCCATCAGGTGTGGCAAACTATAAAAATGCGCCAGATCTGTTAAAAGACAAAGTCGTCATGTTTCAGGACAAATACTATATTCCATTAGTGATTGCCGTTCATGCTGCTATTTTGCTTCCAATTGGCTGGGCAGTCGGCGATGTCTGGGGAGTCTTGCTGCTGGGTGGATTAGTACGTTTAATCCTGAGCCATCATGTGACTTTCTTCATCAACTCGCTGTGTCACATGTGGGGCAATCGTCCTTATACCGACGAGAACACTGCACGTGACAACTTCGTACTTGCGATTGCCACCTGGGGTGAGGGTTATCATAATTACCACCACATTTTCCAGTACGATTACCGTAATGGCGTGAAATGGTGGCAATACGATCCAACCAAATGGTTGATCTGGACCTGCTCCAAACTGGGTTTAGCCAAAAACTTACGTCGTATTCCTAGCTTTAATATCAAAAAAGCGGAACTGGCAATGAAGTTTAAATATGCTGAACAGGATCTTGCGGTGTATGGCCATGATGTTTCTGAAGACATCATTACTGTGAAAACCAAGATTGCACAGGAATATGATGCCTTTACCCAAACTTTAAATGACTGGGCCAAACTGAAAGAGCAAGAAATTCAGGTGAAAAAGGCTTCTATGGCAGAAAAAATTCACCAGATGGATGACAAACTGAAAGTTGAATTCCAGCTGGTTGAACAGCGTTTATCCCATCACCGGGCAACCTTAAATCTACTGGTTCGTAATTTGAAAAAATCAGCAGTATCTTAATAAAAACTGCTCACAAAAAAGCCCCAATCGGGGCTTTTTTTATGTCTGAAAGAAAGATAACTTGAACTCTCGTTTATACAACAGTTTTCTACAGGCAACTTTGTTATAGTCAAGGTATTCCAAGCCTGTACTGAGTGCCATGTATTTTAACTCTCGTTATCAAACCCTTCCTGCTGCCCTTTACCACCATCAAGTTCCGCTACCGTTGAAAGGCGCAAAAGCCGGGCATTTTAACGTAGCTTTGGCAGAACAACTGCAATGGTCAGATGAAGACAAAGCGCAATGGGTCGAGATGTGTAGTGGTCAGAAAGTCTTTGCTGAGTTTCAACCCTTGGCCATGGTCTACGCAGGTCATCAGTTTGGTCAATGGGCTGGACAATTGGGAGATGGTCGCGGCCTGTTAATTGCACAGATCCTTGATCAGGAAGGTCAGATTATTGACCTGCATTTAAAAGGTGCGGGTGCAACGCCCTATTCGCGTATGGGTGATGGGCGTGCAGTACTGCGTTCGGTGATTCGTGAATATCTGGCGGGTCATGCATTAAATGCTTTGGGTGTAGCATCCAGTAATGCAGTAGGTTTTACTTCATCAATGCAAGGTATTCAGCGCGAAAAGCTCGAACCCGGTGCAATGATGTTACGTACTTCAGACTGTCATATTCGTTTCGGGCATTTCGAGTGGATCAATCAATATCAACCAGATGTATTAGCTGAGTTCACGCAAAAATGTATCGAGTGGCATTATCCGGAATGTCTGCAAACTGAACAGCCAATATTAGCCTTTGCCACAAAAGTCATTCAGCGCACAGCGGTGATGATTGCCAAATGGCAACTGGTTGGCTTCGCGCATGGCGTGATGAATACTGACAATCTGAATATTACCGGCTCGACTTTGGACTTTGGTCCTTATGGCTTTATGGAACGCTTCCGTCCGAACTGGATCAATAACCATTCGGATTATCAGGGGCGTTATACCTATCAGCAACAACCAAGTATCGGGCACTGGAACTTGTGGCAATGGTTAAACAATCTGGTTCCCCTCTGCCCTGTGAATTATGACAAAGAACAATGGAAACAGGATTTAGCTGCATGTCTGGAGCACTATGAGCCAACATTCTTGGAACATTATAAACATGGTTTAAACCAGAAAGTGGGCTTGCCAAGTTTCCATAAAGACAGTTTTGACTGTGCAATGGCATTCCTGCGAATTTTGCAAAGCGAGCAACTGGATTACACCCAGAGTTTTATCCGCCTGCAAAATAAAGACTATGATGCTATTAAAGATGATTGTCTGGATCGCCGTCAGTTTGAAGCTTTCCTGACACAATATGAAACTATTCGTGCACATCAGGATATTGAAGAACTGGATGCCGCCATGAAGCAAGCCAATCCGCATTACATTCTGCGCAATCACATGGCACAGAAAGCCATTGAACGGGCAGAGCGTGATGATTTTTCCGAAGTCGATCGTTTGTTTAAATTGCTCAGTCAGCCTTATCAGAAACAGCCAGATCTGGAACAGCCTGAAGATTTAGCACCCTTGCCAAGTGATGTGCCTGAAGTGATGGTCAGCTGTTCGTCTTAAAATTTTCTATTGGACTACAGATGACATTATGATGATCTGAACATTGAAAATATGAACCACATGTCTCAAGAATCAGCATCTTTATACTTCACTATTGCATGTAATCAGTAGTCTATTGAAGATTTCATCTTGGAATACCACCTTGATCAAATATCTCAAGTTCAAGTGTGGTATGCCGATGAGGATCTGCTAAACCTAGAACAATCCACACAGCCTCTAGGCATACGACTGAATATCGGTGCGGTACAGCTACATGATGATTTCACACAACAGGTCTACTTGTGGTTGCATCGACTCAAAACAAATACCAATATCTTGCAGTTGACTGAAACCTATCGTAAAGCCCTGCATTTGTACATTCAAGCGTTTAATGAGCAAAGCTCGGGTTTTCATCTCACGCATCAACTTTTAGGTTTACTCAGCGAACTTAATATCGAATTTCATGTGCATAGCCACTTAAATACTTCCTCTGAACAAGAAACATTCACAGAGCCCTTAACATCAATGGCTGACACCCCATTCACAATCACAGAATCAGCGAGCTTTCGCATAAGTTCAGAATGCTTAACCGCCCAACAGCTACAAGAATATTTTCAAGGCATGCGGTTCAATATTCTTTTTGATCAAGGTCTAAATATTCGTTCACAAAAATATTTGGAGCATGCACAAACTAGCTTGCTGGAACTGCCATCTCGCTTAAATTCTGAACATCACGATTTAGATCAACACCTCCACTATCTCGTTGATCAACTCCACCCATATCAGTCTGTCTTACGAAAAACCTTTTTCAACCCTCATATTCAGCAATATATTCAAGCGCATGGGCATTTAGAAAATCCACATCATCGCAAGTTAAGTGTAGCGAGTATAAAAGCATTGTTTTCTATGGGGCTCAGCCTTGATGTAGATTATTATTTTGCCTGTTAATTTATTCACATCCAAAATAAAAACTGTGGATGATTTAAGCATTATCCACAGTTTTATGATGAGTTATCCATAACTTATGACCTTACACACTGTTGCTTCATCGACTGCATTAAAACTACCGGAAGTCACTGTTACTCAACCTTTTGGTGAGGGCTGTGATGTTTATAAAGTCATCGATAAAGTCTTTATGTTGGCTTTTCATTTACAAGGAAAAGCCATGATTAATTTAAAAGTTGAGCCTGATCACGGTGCCATGCTTCGAGACATTTATCCTTATATTCATACGGGCTGGCATATGAATAAACAGCACTGGATTTCAGTTTATGAGGATGAACATCTGGACGAAGCTTTGATTGAAGATTTATTACTAAATTCTTATGAGTTAGTAGTATTAAAGTTAAAGAAAGTCGATCGGCAGCGAATCGAGCTACTTAAAACAGTACGATAAGTTCCCACCTTGTTTATAGGAATGATGCATATAAAAAAATTTGAGATCCATCATCAGAATGGTATTCGATATACCGTCAGTTATTTAGTTGCATTAAATGCTTCATCATAAAATACCTGGGCTTTCGGAAAATACCCATCAAAACTAATCGCTTGAAAATATTCAGCTGGTACATTTTCCAAAACTAAATTAGCAATGGGTTGAAAGCCAAAACGAGCATAATACTTGGGATCGCCTAACAGCACACAGCCGTTTGCATTCAATGCTTTCAGTCTGTCCAATGCTGCATATACAAGCCTTGAACCAATGCCTAAACCTTTTTGATCAGGCAAAACTGAAATAGGGCCTAATCCAAACCACCCTGCTATACCCGAAGACATTGATACGGGAGAAACGGCAATATGCCCAACAATAGTGTTATTTTCAAGAGCGACTAACGATAACGTCAGTTGATGCTTCTTCCTTAATGCATTGATAATAAAATGTTCAGTATGACTTGAATATTCAATGTCTTTAAAAGCATCTTTTGTTAACTCTTCAATTGCCTGAATGTCATCTATTTGCTCATCTCGGATCATGATATTCATTATTTTTAGCTCTCTTATACTTGCCAGTTTCAAATATAAAAAAAAGCGAACCATACCTGATTCGCTTTTTTATCTCAATCTCAAATCAATCTTCAGGATATTCAAAACGGTAGCCAACACCATACACCGCCTGAATCCACTCATGACGGTTACCGGTTTCAGCAGCATCCGAAATTTTACGGCGCAAATTCTTGATATGACTGTCAATCACGCGATCCGCGACATCAAAACTGTCTGGATTGATATGATCCAGCAATTGCGCACGTGAATAGACCTGCCCGACATGTTCCAGGAATAACTCCAGTAAACGGAATTCAGTCGGGGTCAGATTCAAGGCCTTTTGTTGATACCAGATACGCTGCTGGGATTTGTCCATACGGAACAGATCATTACTTTCCGGTTCTGATTTACGGTCCAGACGACGTAAGACTGCCTGTACCCGTGCAACCAACTCTTTTGGACTAAATGGTTTACACAGATAATCATCTGCGCCCATATTCAGTCCCAACACACGGTCAATTTCTTCGGTACGCGCGGTCACCATAATAATCGGCAAATCTGACTGTTCACGCACTTTACGGCAAATGGTCAGACCGTCCATACGCGGCACCATCAAGTCCAAAATCATCAGACTCGGTTTACGCTGGGTAAAACTGTTATATGCTTCCTGCCCATCATGAAACATACTGACCTCAAAACCAGCAGCTTCCAGATAGTCTCGCACCAATTGTGCAAGTTCGATTTCATCTTCAACCAGCATGACATGTTTCATCAATATATTTCCTTTAGGGTTTCATTTGTTTAGGGAAACTCAGTTTGCAGCGTAAACCACCGAGTGGTGAGTGCGCAAAGCTTAAGCTGCCACCCAGCGCCTGCGTAATTTTACATGATAATGCTAAACCAAGTCCGGTTCCGCCAGTCGCCCGCGTACGCGAATCATCGACACGATAGAAACGCTCGCCAATCCGCGCCAGTTGCTCATCGCTCAAACCAAATGGGCTGTCATCGACATATAAGCTCCATTCTTTCTCATCCTGCGTGCTATGAATATGTACCTGCCCACCCGCTTCAGTATAGCGAATACTATTACTGAGCAAGTTGGCCACAATCTGTTTAAAGCGGTCCAGATCCAGATTTAACTCAGTATCTTCGCCATTTGCGGTGACCGTCAATTTAGCCTGTTCAAAGTTCGGCTGAAAGTTGATCAGTTCCTGCTGTACCACTTCCCACGGATTCACCGTCGAGAAGTAAAATTGCAATTGCTGCGCATCGGCCTGTGCCAGTGCGGCCAGATCCTGTGTCAGTTTTTTCAGGCTGGTGACCTGCGCCAGCATGGAAGCAAAATGTTCAGGGGTGGGTTTACGAATCCCATCCTGCATTGCTTCAATCTGTGCCTGCAATACCGCCAATGGCGTTTTCAATTCATGTGAAGTATCTGCCACCCATTGACGGCGTGAGGTTTCATGCTGATCCAGAATCACAGCCAAGGCATTTAATTCATTGGATAAATCACCCAATTCATCATTGCGGTTGACTTTGACCTGATACTGATAATTGCCTTGGGTCAGAGCACGCGTACCATTCAGCAAACGTTGAATCGGCTTTTTGAAATAAGTCGCCAATAACAAGGAGGCAATCAGACTGGCCAAAATACTGAGCGCATAGACCAAAAATAAATAACGCTTTTGATTACTAAAAAAATTAATACTTAAGGCATCATCCTGATCCAGAACCGGCTTTAAGCCCAAATAGCCGACAATCTGATTATTCACCATAATCGGACGATAGGAAATCTGCTCATCTGAAGCCTCACCCACCACAAAACGCCGTTTTGCATCATACAATGAAAGACGTGAACTGAGACCAAGACGGTCCGGCATCTGGATAAACTGCTTCTTGCCGGTCGGCTGCTGTGCTGCTTGTTCGCCATTCTTACGGTCAGTTCTAAACAGATTCTGATTGGAACTGAGCGGGAATTTTAGGCCTTCAAAGGGCTGAAACTGCGAGGGTAGATTGGAAGCCAGGAGGCGTAACTCTTCTTCATTGACCTGACGCGGTGGCAAAGCCGGATCGACCATACTGGGTGCGACTTGAACCAGGGTCTGTTCCTGAAAATAGCGCTGCTGCAAGGCAATATCATACTGACGGCGCAGCCACCAGCGTGATAAACGGTCATAATCATCTGGCGCAGCCTCCCCTTCCATTTGTAGAATCTGGGCCTGAATCGCATTGCCCCAGTCCTGATACACCGCATAGACATCCGCCAGATTTTTAATCACATAATCCAGTTTCTGCATTTCGACATCAGCCACATAGCGGGCGAAATTACGCTGCATATTCAGATGCAGTACACCCAGACTCACTGTGGTAATAACCAGCGTGGTCAACAGTACGGTCAAAAATAGACGTAATGCAATCGGAATACGGCGAATTTTCAAAACAGAAATCTCAATTTTTCTTCTATATTCATTATTGTAGCGAACATGGCATCAAAAAACTCTTCATTGTTTCTTCATCTTTATTGTTTAATCTTTACCTGACATAAAATCAGGTTCTTGACGGGAATAAATACAATGCAAGCCATGACAAAAATAGCCTTAATCAGTGCCAGTGTTCTTTCTATGGGTGCTTTGACTGCCTGTCAATCTACCAGTAATGTACCGAACAATGAGCATCGCCAAATGATGAAACATCATCATGAGGGTAAAAAACAGCATCATCTTTCGCCTGAACAGCGCGAGCAGTTTAAGGAAAAGCGTGCGGAACGTCTGCAATTTGCCAAACAGCTGCAACAGGCCTGTGACAATAAAGCCGTAGGTTCAGCGGTTCAAATCAAGGCCGGTGATAAAACCATTGATGGCAATTGCACTATCGTTTTTAAAGCCGATCGTAAAAACATGCAAGGCCAGCGCGGTGAACACCGCGGCATGAAAGGTGAACATCGCCCGATGCGTGCCGATGTCCGTGGCGGCATGATGCGCGGTGAAGCATTAACTGATGCAAAACGTGCAGAATTGACCAAACAGTTTGATCAACGTCTGGCTCAGCGTCAGGCACAACAACAAGCGATGCTGCAAGCCTGTCAAGGCAAGAAAGATGGTACTGCTGCACAGATCAAAGCAGGTGAACAAACAGTGAATGGTCAATGTCATGTTCGTTTCCAGCCCAAAACATCTGCCTATTAATGCATAGGAATCAATGATTCACGACAAGCACCTTCGGGTGCTTTTTTATTGCGTGCTATTTACCCTGGATAGTTGACTATTCGTATCATACAAAATATGACTAAAGCCTTTATACTCAATATGTTTAATACGTCATGCATATTAATCTTTGACTTTACAGTCACCAAGAAATCCCCCTGAAAAGCTTGTACCGCAGGGGAAGATGTTGCAGGATTAGAATCATTCCAAACCGTGTCAGTGAAGATACGTTTTTAGTTCATCTAAGATTATAACGCTGGTTAAACCAGTATTGAGGAAACCGATATGCCACAATACAAAGCGCCTTTACGTGATATGCAATTTGTGTTGCATGAATTATTAAATGCTGAACAACACTATGCAAATCTCCCTGCATTCCAAGAAAACGTAAGCCGTGAACTGGTAGATCAGTACTTAGAAGCTGCGGCTGATTTCTGTGAAAATGAACTTTCTCCGATTAACCAGGCGGGCGACCGTGAAGGTTGTACCTGGAATGACGGCGTGGTGACTACACCAACAGGCTTTAAAGAAGCGTATCAAAAATACATCGAGCTTGGCTTCCCTTCACTTTCTGCTGAAGAACAGTATGGCGGTCAAGGTTTACCAAATTCTTTAGGGATTACCATTTCTGAAATGGTCGGTACTGCGAACTGGGCATGGGGCATGTACCCTGGCCTGTCTCACGGTGCAGTTCGTACTTTAGAACACCACGGTTCAGCTGAACAAAAAGATGCTTACCTGCCTAAACTGGTTTCAGGTGAGTGGACGGGTACCATGTGCCTGACCGAATCGCATGCAGGTTCTGACCTGGGTATTATCCGTACCAAAGCCGAGCCACAAGCAGATGGTAGCTACGCCATTTCTGGCGAGAAAATCTTCATCTCTGCGGGTGAACACGACATGGCTGAAAACATCATCCATATCGTACTGGCACGTTTACCGGGCGCACCGAAAGGCACCAAAGGTATTTCATTATTCATCGTACCGAAGTTCAACCTAAATGCCGATGGCTCTATTGCCGATCGCAATGGCGTACGTTGTGGTTCAATCGAACATAAAATGGGGATCCACGGTAACGCAACCTGTGTGATCAACTTCGATAACGCGAAAGGCTTCCTGATTGGCCCTGAAAACCGTGGTCTGAACTGCATGTTCACCTTCATGAACACCGCACGTATCGGTACGGCAGTACAAGGTCTGGCAGCGTCTGAAGGTTCTTTCCAGGGTGCACTTGCCTACGCAAAAGACCGTCTGGCGATGCGTTCACTGTCTGGCCCTAAAAACCCGGAAAAAGAAGCAGATCCAATCATTGTGCATCCAGCTGTACGTAACATGCTGCTAACCCAAAAAGCATATGCAGAAGCAGGTCGTGCACTGGTTTACCTGTTGGCGCAATATGCGGACGTGGTTGAACATGCTGTAGAAGAAGCCGATCGTAAATTTGCAGACAATATCCTGTCTCTACTTACCCCAATCGCAAAAGCATTCCTGACTGAAACCGGTTCTGAAGCTGCGAAACACGGTGTGCAGGTCTTCGGTGGTCATGGCTTCATTTCTGAGCATGGCATGGAGCAAATCGTACGTGATACACGTATTGCCTGTTTGTACGAAGGTACCACTGAAATTCAGGCGCTGGACTTGTTAGGTCGTAAAGTGTTGGGTACTCAAGGTGCGATGTTGAAAGACTTCACCAAGATGATCCACAAATTTGCTGAAGCGCACAAAGACAATGCTGCAATGAAAGAATTCGTTGAGCCATTGGCTGCCTTGAACAAGGAATGGGGCGACCTGACCATGCAAATTGGTATGCGTGCGATGCAAAACCCTGAAGAAGTCGGTGCAGCTGCGGTCGATTACCTGTACTTCTCTGGTTATGTCACCCTGGCTTACCTATGGGCACGTATGGCACTGGTTGCTCAAGAGCAACTGGCTGCTGGCACCACTGAAGTTGACTTCTACAATGCCAAAGTGACCACTGCACGCTTCTACTTCAAGAAAATCCTGCCACGCGTTCGTTCACATGTTGACGTGATCGCAACAGGTGTAGAGCCATTGATGAACCTGGATGCAGAACATTTCGCATTCTAAGTTAGAATCAGACTAATCGCATCACAGAAAAAGGACGGTCAATGAACAGACAGTCCTTTTTCTTTATAACGAGTTACAGAATTAACCTTTAGTCGTCTAACATTCAGATTTTGAGTCCTTTAGACTGATTAAAACTTATTTAATCAAACAATAAACAGGTGACACACCATGCCAATTTATAACGCGCCACTTGCCGATATGAAATTCATCCTTAACGATGTCTTTAATGCAGAACAATTCTGGCAAGCCAATGAAAATTTAGCGCACCTCGATGCTGCAACAGCAGAAGCCATTCTGGAAGAAATGGCGAAATTTGCGCAAAATGTGACCCTGCCACTCAACCGTAGCGGTGATGAAGAAGGCGCAAAATATGAAAATGGCAATGTGACTACCCCTGCTGGCTTTAAAGAAGCCTTTAAACAATATGCCGAAGGCGGCTGGATCGGGTTGGGCGCAGATACCGAATGGGGCGGCCAGGAAATGCCGAAAATGCTAACGGTACTTTCTGATGAAATGCTGTTTGCCACCAACCCGTCTTTCATGCTGTATCCGCTGCTGTCTGTCGGTGCAGGTATGGCCTTAAACAGCTATGCTTCACAAGCGCAAAAACAAACCTATTTACCTAAAATTTATTCGGGTGAATGGTCAGGCACCATGTGCTTAACCGAGCCGCATGCCGGTACGGATCTGGGGATTATCAAAACCAAAGCTGAACGCAATGAAGATGGTAGCTATAGCATCACCGGTACCAAGATTTTTATTACCGGCGGCGATCATGATTTGGCGGAAAACATCATTCATCTGGTTCTGGCCAAAACCCCAGATGCACCTGCGGGTTCACGTGGTATTTCCCTGTTTATCGTACCGAAATTCCTGGTCAATGAAGATGGTTCTGTTGGCAAACGCAATCCTGTAGGGCCAGGTTCTATCGAACACAAAATGGGCATTAAAGCTTCTGCGACCTGTGTCATGAATTTTGATGGCGCTAAAGGTTATCTGGTGGGTAAAGAAAACGAAGGTCTGGCTGCGATGTTCGTGATGATGAACTACGAGCGCCTGTCCATGGGGATTCAGGGCTTAGGTGCTTCTGAATTTGCTTATCAAAATGCTGCACAATACGCGACCGATCGTTTACAGGGTCGCAGTGCGGCTGGCGTTCAATCGCCAAACAAACCGGCGGACAGTATTCTGGTGCATGGTGATGTACGCCGTATGCTGCTGAATGTACGTGCCAACAATGAAGCGTCTCGTGCCTTTGCAGTCTATGTCGGTCAGCAACTGGACATTACCAAATTCTCTACTGATCCTGAAGCGGTGAAAAAAGCCAATGACCGCGTGGCACTACTCACGCCAATCGCAAAAGCCTATTTAACCGATACTGCCTTCCAGGCAACATTAGATGCGCAAATGGTGTTTGGTGGTCATGGCTATATCCGTGAATGGGGCGTGGAACAATGTATCCGTGACCTGCGTATTTCTCAGATCTATGAAGGCACCAACGGCGTACAGTCACAAGATTTAATCGGTCGTAAAACCATTAAATGTGGCGGTGAATATATCTCTGAATATATCTCTGAAATCCGCGACTTTGCCAACAGTCTGGATGCAGACCTAAACTTCATTAAAGACGCCACTTTGGATGCAGCGACTGAAGTCGAATCGGTGACTCAGTTTATTCTGGAAGCAGCAAGAGAAAGTCATGATTTCCCGAACTCGACCGCGGTCGACTATCTGCACGCTGTCGGTCTGCTCAGCTTCTCGTATATGTTCGCACGTATTGCCAATGCTGCGAAAAATAAAGAAGGCGAGTTCTATCAAAACAAACTGGCTTTGGCGAATTATTTTGTGCAACGCATTCTGCCTGAGCTGGCTCTACGCATCACCAAAGTAAAATCAGGTTCTGACCTGATCATGAACTTCTCTGAAGATTACTTCACGACTCAAGCTTAAGCTGAAACAGCCATAATCAAAAACGCCTGCTTGATGCAGGCGTTTTTATTACAATTCGAAACTTAAACTTTCTGAATCATTAAAGAATCCGGTTGATTATTGCTTTTCGGATTCAGATGTTTATTCACAATTTTGATATTCCCCTCTGACTCTAAAGACTCGCAGAGTTCCACCACCTTTTGCATATCTTCAGCCTTAATGCCTACGCCGAGGATTAATTTTTTTCCGGCTTCTAATTGGTCAATTTTTGTTTGAATTTTATCTAACACTTTTTTCTCCTATTTATTCAATGTACCACCCATACAATATAGCAATTTAGTCTAAAAAAAGCGCAAAAGTTCAAATAATTTAATCTTTATTTTTCATCCAATCATTCTGTGCATAATTTTTGCAGGTTATTCTCTAAGTATTGTTTATATCACATAAAAATCAGGAGGATCTTATGCCGAAACCCCATCCCAAAGTTGAAAAACTTGAAGCCCTCCTCGACCGTTTTGGTAATCTTGCTGTAGAAAGTTTTCATTATATTGCGCTGTTTATTATTGGCTGTATGGTGATCTGGTCCGCCGGTCATACCGTCATCGATATTCTGACTGTTAAACAGTTCGCCACCATTGACGATATTCTTTTACTGTTCATCTATCTCGAACTCGGTGCCATGGTTGGGATCTATTTTAAAACCAATCATATGCCGGTACGCTTCCTGATTTATATTGCCATTACCGCACTGACCCGCTTGCTCATTGCGGACATTCAGCACACGCATAAAGCCAGTATGGATCTGGTGATTATTACCGGTTCGATCCTGATTATGGCATTTGCCATTTTAGTGGTGCGCTATGCGTCATGGACCTACCCATCGGTGATTCGTGACAAACACAGCGAGAAACCAGTGCCACAAGGCAAAACGCCTCGTCCGGAAGATGATGAGTTGGCTTGATATAAAAAATCCCCCTTGAATAAAGGGGGATTTTTAACTTAACGATTCGGCACCAGCACATAACGTCCATTTTCATAAATCCAGTAACTGCCACGCGGTGGTGCAGGTAAGCCCAGACGCTGCCAGTCACTGATAACGCTATATCTTGAACTTTCAATTCGAGCCACATTCGGATCGCCATTCACCCAGCTATAGCTATTGGAATTTTGATAAATCGTGGTCGGTGCCTGATACTGGATATTGAGACCACTTTGACTTTGAGCCGGCGGATAACCCCAATGGGTCGGTCGTTGCGGGTAATGTGGTCTAGGTGGCATCGGACGCTGCGGATAAGAGTGCCGTGGTGGATCATAAGAGCGTGATGGTGCAGCGCGGTAATTCGGCTTAGAACGTTCAACCCCTGTATATCCGCCCCAAGCGTTTCCGGCCATCGTCTGTGCAGAAGCCCCCAATAGCAATGCAGCAAATATTGCACTCAATAACACTATTTTCATTTGAGCTTCCTCTCAATCACTCGTTTATATTTTAAACAAAATAAATGCAGAAAATATGAATACGCTTACTGACCCTGCAATTTTTTGTAATGTGCCTGCGTATTTTCAATCTAGCAGGCCCATCGGCAGGCGACTGCTTTATGCTAAAATCACTTTTTTAATGTTTCGAGTTGAATACCGTGTCTGATTTAAATTTCGATCGTTTACATGAATATTTTTCTAAAGTGCCGAGTGTTCAAAAAGAACGGATTGATAGCTATGGTTCAGATGGCAAACAGGCATGGTGGTTTAAATTCCAGATCAATGTAGATCATCCGTTGGCTTGGCAGACCGTACAGGAACTAGGTCATGTCCTGAATTATATTTCTAAAAATGAACGTCTTCCGACTCAGTTCCTGCCAGTATCGCCACCACCGTATATGAATGGTGTCGCCAAAGATTTCTTGTCTTGGGTGATTCAATGTAATCATGCCGACTTCCCGCCAGATGTAGTCTGTGACTGGCTAGAAGCACGTTTACCCAATCCGGTCGACCATGAAGAGCAATGGAAAATTAAAACGGATCTTGCTGAACTTGAAGCATTGTCCGATAAAGAACTGGATGAACTGGTTCCACCGAATCCGGGGCCTTAAAAAATCCCTCCTACCCTCCCTTTAAAAAAGGGAGGTAAAGTCCCTCTTTTCAAAAGAGGGATTTAGGGAGATTATTAGAGATGCTAAAACGTCGACCAGCCGCTCCATTCCATAAAGCGATACAGCCAATATTTAGACCATGAATTGTCTTCATATTGTCTATAGTCCACACTCATCACACGGCCATTCAGATTTGACCATGCACCATCAAAATATTGTTGGGCATCTTTAAACACTTCTGCCTGATGCTGACCCAGCACGCGCATATTGGTTTCCAGATTATAGTTTTTCAGATTGCGTGCGGTGAAATTGGCCGAGCCTAAAATCATTTCAGCCTGCTGAGCATTACGCTTCATCAATATTTTGCTATGACATTGCTCACCCTGGGTATTGCACCAGCGTACATCAATGCCTGCCTTGTGCAGTTCCGAAGCCACCTGTCGGTTTGGAATCCCGTTTTTCTCACGGCCAAAAGCATCTTTATTGGGATCGAGTAAAACCCGAACCTTAACCCCGCGTTCATGCGCCACGATCAGACTTTTAATAATCTTGCGCTCGGACAGATAAAACATGGCCAGATCAATCTGTTCATTTTCTTTCGCCGTCTGAATCAGATTTAAAGTCGCATCATAAATGGCTTTTTCCGTCAGTACCTGAACTTGTGGCTGGGTATTTTCTGCCTGAAAATCGCCCGCGATAATGGCCGGCATATTGGCCTGTGACATGATACCAACCGATTGTTCTGTTCTCAGAATATCCACGGCTGTGGTTCCCCAGACCAATAAACCGATATTGGAATGCCGCGAACTCCCATCATGCGGATTCATGGAGGTGACCAGCGCTTTCCAGCCCTGATCGGTGTCTACCACCAAGGTTTTACGATGATTGGCTTTAAAGTTAAATAAATCAAAATAACTGCGCAGAGTAATTTTTTCTGGGCCAAATGGATTCGGTAACCAGCCTTTTTCCGGATTATTACCAATGCCCTGGCAACATAAATACCAGAACCCCGACCAGCTCGGATTGGACGCCCGCAAAGGGATCAGATTGGTTTCAATCACATCGATACCATGCTGACGTAACTTACGATACTGCTCGGACTGAATTCCGCCATAAACCGAATTGATCGGATCGGTAATGAACTTGATTTCAACTTGCGGTTGCAGCAGACGTTTACTGATTAAGGCATCGCTCAACTGTTGACTCAATGCCTGATGTTCCTGTGTCGAGGCACCGGTTTGCTGATTAAATAAAAATAGATCCAGTACAATCAGTGATTTGGCCTCTTCAATCATCTTCAGCATTTCATTAAAAATACGATGATCTAAGTGCTGTTTTCCTTCGGCATCCAGATAAGTCCGGTCGGCCAGAAACTTGACTTCGGCATGGCGCAGCTTGCCGGTGTAATTCAGACCTTCCGGCAAAGGCTTATAAGTATGATAAACAGCAGATGCCAGATAACTGACCGCCAGTAGACTGATAATCAATGCCGCATAACGGCGATTTGACCAGTTCAGTTTATTGTGAATTCGTTGAAAGATACGCATAAGAAAAAACCTAACCCAATATGCTCAGGCTAGGTTTTATCAGATGATTTTTCAAGTCAATTTCAGTGACATCTCTTTGATTTGGTCAGTTATTTCATCACTGCTTTAGAAATCATACTGCACACCGACGCTAAAGTTACGACCGACTTGCGGAATATTCGACAGGAACGAAGTATGGGAATAGACCTGATCATCGAGCAGGTTATTGGCCTTGAAATACACCCGATAAGCATTGTTATCTGCAAGGGTATTGGTATAGCTTAAGCCCAGATTGACCATGTTGTAGCCTTGGGTTTCCTCTTCATAGCTGGCAATCTTGTCCTGATTGAAGACATGATAATATTCAGCCAAACCTGACCAACCATCGGCAAAATCTGCTTCCACTTTGCTGCCTAAGCGACCGGCAGGAATACGTGGTGCATTCTCAGCTTCAATTTTGCCACGCACATAATCGCCAAAGACACTCAGCTTGTACATATCATTGATCTGATAACCGGCTTGAGCCTCAGTGCCATAGAATCTGGCCTGGTCTTGGGTATATTGCACGCCGCGCAAATTACCTTTCTGCGCTACCGTTTCGCCATAAATATAATCATCAAACCAGTTGTGATAGACATGCACATGGTAATCCAGTTTATCCCCTGCATAGTGCAGACCTAATTCAAGATTATTTGACCTTTCTTTATCAAGATCAGGATTCCCCACTTCATAGGTATTGGTCGCAAAATGCAGACCATCAGCATACAGCTCTTGCGCTAGAGGCAAACGCTGTTGATGTGATCCCACTACAGACAGTTTGTAATTCGGTGCAAACTCCCAATTCGCAGCCGCAGATGCAGAAACACCCGTACCTGAATAATCTTTCTGTTCCGAATCTACTTTTACTTTTTGATGATCGACACGTGCTCCAAGTTCAACATGAACATCGCCGAACTGCTTATGTTCTAAAGCAAAAAGGCTGTATTTTTGGGTTTTGGTATCTGCCATTAACACATCATGATTATGATCCGCATGCTCACTATGATCGTGCTCATGTCCTTCATGATCGTGTTCTGCATGACTATGCGATTCTGGAGCCGATAAATTAATTTTCTGCTGTGAAAGCTGGGTGCCAATGACACCTTCCCAACCTGCAACAGGAACATGTACCAGCTCTAGACGTCCATCATAACCCTTACTTTTAAAGTTGCTGATGACTGCATTTTCTTCCAGTTCATCATGTTCATAATCGGTAAAGCTGGCATGCGCACGCAACTTGTCAAAACCGGCAAAAGGTTGTTCTAGCTCGGTACGAACATCATAACGCTCAGAGTTTAAATCTACCCACGGCCCTGCTGTTTCTTCATGATCATGCTCATCTTCACCCGGTTTTGGACAGTGAAAATGATCGCCATGAATTTCACAGCCATGATATTCATGGCTGTGTCCTGGCAGACCATATTGGTCTTGGCGGTTACTATAAGATAAGCCGACAAAACCACGGTCATGGATCCATGATCCACCAATATTCACTGTTTGCCCTTCGGCAAAGGTATTGTCTACACGGCGTTTTTTTACACTATGTTCATGCTCATGTATATGAATCTCACCATTATCTTCAACATGCTCTTCTTTGTGGGTATGCGTATCAAAATAACCAGGGGCAATATAATCATTGGCCTTACGTTTTGAGCCTTCTACACGCAAAGCAAAATTTTCACCAATTCCAGCCGTAATTCCTGCACTGGCCAGTTTCTCATCACTGCCCGTGTTATAGCGCAGACCGACTGTACCTTCCAGACCATCTTCAGGCATTTGCGTTGGAATTTTCTGATCGGTGACATTAACCAGACCACCCACTGTTCCTGCTGCATAGAGCAACGTCGATGGCCCACGAATCACTTCGACCTGTTTTGCCAAAATCGGATCGACGGTGACGGTGTGATCTGGAGATAACGTGGAAACATCGGCTGTCTCTGAAGCATGCTGCAAGACTTTGACACGTGGCCCATCTTGCCCACGAATCACCGGACGGCTGGCCCCCGTACCAAACTGGTTAGAATATACGCCCAGTTCATCTGCCAATGCATCTCCAATGGTGGTTGCACGTTCAGACAAGGCTTTCTGATCTACAACATGATCCGCTACCGCAAAGTCCGCTGCAGTCTGCACCAGTGGATGAGCTTGCACCTGAATGGTGTCCATGGTCTGCACGGGAATGGAAGATGAGGTCTGTTCTGCAAAAACTGTAGGGGCAGCTACAGCAAAAATTGAAAGTGTTATTAGATTCTTAGGGAAGGACATGACTGAAGCTCAAATTCACCATTTTGGATGAATGTTATAATATAACATTTCATTGTTTTTGCAATCCTTTACGATAATCCTTCGCATATTTTATTAAAATGTGTTTTCTGGTTATTTTCATCTTTAAAAAAACTTTTATGCCCTTTACCCTGTCTCATGCTGTACTTGCACCACCTCTTTCACGTTTAAGCGGAAACCGGCTTCCGATTGCTGCATTGGCGATTGGCTGTATGGTGCCCGATTTACATCGTCTGTTTAGTTCCAGCAATTCGAATGTTACGCATTTATGGTCCTCGCTGATTCATCCGGACCTGTGGATCGGATTGGGCTTTTGTGCGATCTGGTATGCTCTATATCGGCCAGCCATTTACCGCTTTGTCGGAATTCAGCATGATCTAAATATTCACACTCTCATTTCAGCATTCAAGTTTTTTCTGGCAGTTTGTCTGGCGGTGATCATTGGTACTGCCACGCATTTAATCTGGGATGGTTTGACTCATGTAGACTTTCGTACTTTTGCTTTTCATGATTTTCTAGCACAACCATTTCAGCTTTTTGGACACAGTTATCCGCTGCATCGAATTTTACAAATCGGCACTTCCTTTCTGGCCTTACCGTTTATGCTGTGGATGAGCGTGCATTACTATAAAAAGCATCAGCGATATCTGGCAGTGAACCTGAAAATCAAAGCTTATGCCTGCGGATTATTGCTGTTTTCGATATTCACTGGCCTATTTTCAGTCTGGGATTATGCACGTTATATCTCTACAGAAGTCTGGCAATCCGATCTGTACTATTTTACCGGCCGTTCCATCAATCAATTCAGTCAGGGTTTTCTGATCACCTTTAGTCTGGGCTGTTTGCTGTTTTTATTTTTAGACCGCGATCGCCGGATGGGCTAAGCAAAGTGCTGGCTTTTATCTCATTCACTTTAAAATGATATTGTTTTTGACCCAAGTTCTTGTGACAACATGCCCAAAGAGGCATAATCCTACCTCTACTCAAAGCGGTACGCTGTTTACGTATTCGCTGACCTTAACCCATATAGTTGGATTTCTAACGCTATGATGCGAACTCATTACTGCGGTTCTTTAACCGAAACTCAAATTGACCAGACTGTAACATTATGCGGTTGGGTTCACCGTCGCCGTGACCACGGTGGTGTGATTTTCCTTGATATGCGTGACCGTGACGGTCTTGTTCAAGTGGTTATTGACCCGGATACCCCTGAAGCATTCGCAACTGCGGACAAAGTACGTTCAGAATTCGTATTAAAAATTACAGGCCGTGTACGTCGCCGTTATGAAGGCACAGAAAATGCCAATATGGTGAGCGGTCAGATCGAAGTCTTGGGTAAAGAAATTGAAGTTCTTGCTCAGTCAGACACTCCGCCATTCCCTTTGAATGACGAAAACACCAATATTTCTGAAGAAGTTCGTTTGAAATACCGTTTCTTGGACATCCGTCGTCCAGAAATGTTAGATCGCCTACGTTTCCGTTCTAAATTGACCAACCTGATTCGTAACTACTTCGAAGACAATGGTTTCCTCGATGTTGAAACGCCTATTTTGACCCGTGCAACCCCAGAAGGCGCGCGTGACTATTTGGTACCAAGCCGTGTATCAAACGGCAGCTTCTATGCACTGCCACAATCTCCACAGCTGTTCAAACAGTTGTTGATGGTCGGCGGTATCGATCGTTACTACCAAATTGCTAAATGTTTCCGTGACGAAGACCTGCGTGCAGATCGTCAGCCAGAATTTACCCAGATTGACGTTGAAACATCGTTCATGAGTGACGATGACATTATGGATTTGATGGAAACCTTGACGGTTAAAATGTTCAAAGAACTTTTAAATGTTGAATTCGACAAATTCCCACGTATGACTTATGCCGATGCAATGCGTGACTATGCATCTGATAAACCGGATATGCGTATTCCTTTGAAACTGGTTGACGTTGCAGATATGATGCAAGACGTTGAATTCAAAGTATTCGCAGGTCCTGCTAAAGACCCGAAAGGCCGTATCGTTGCGCTTCGCGTACCGGGTGCAGGTTCATTGCCACGTAGCCAGATTGATGAATACACCAAATTTGTCGGCATCTACGGTGCAAAAGGTCTCGCTTATATCAAAGTTAACGAACTTGAAAAAGGTATCGAAGGCCTTCAGTCTCCAATCGTGAAATTCATCGAGCCAATCGTGCTTGATCTATTAAAACGTGTGGGTGCTGAAAATGGCGATATCGTATTCTTCGGTGCGGACAAAGCGAAAGTTGTAAACGATGCAATGGGCGCTTTACGTATTAAAGTCGGTCATGACATGAAATTGGCAACATGTGAGTGGGCACCGCTTTGGGTCGTTGACTTCCCGATGTTTGAAGAAACTGATGATGGAAAATGGACCTCTGTACATCACCCATTCACGCTACCGAAATCAAGCGTTGAAGAGGTGAAGAACAACCCGGGGGCTGCACTTTCTGTTGCTTACGATATGGTATTGAACGGTACTGAAGTGGGTGGTGGTTCGCTGCGTATTCATAACCTTGAAATGCAAAAAGCAATTTTTGAAGCTTTAGGCATTGATGAAGAAGAAGCGGAAGAGAAATTCAGCTTCTTGCTCAATGCTTTACGTTATGGCGCACCTCCACATGGTGGTTTGGCATTCGGTCTTGACCGTCTGGTAATGTTGATGACTGGTGCATCTTCAATCCGTGACGTGATCGCATTCCCGAAAACCAAAACTGCGGAATGTCCATTGACGCAAGCACCGGCACCAGTTGAATCAAACCAACTGCGTGACCTTGGTATTCGCTTACGTGAAAAACCAAAAGCTGAATCTCAAGAATAATTCTTGAAGATTTAAGTGAAAAGCCCTGCCTTGCGCGGGGCTTTTTTTGTGTGATTGAGTCGACCCTGGAACAGTGGCATAATAGCGATAGTTTTTAATCTAAGGTAATTCGCAATGGCTATGCGTCCTGCAGTTCGTAATCGCAGCATTATGCTTATTGTATTTTCAGTGGTTCAATGGCTGTTCATGCGTTATATCCTTGCCAACAACCTGTTCAACCTCGATACCAATGAACGTATTGTGTATTTTTGCCTGAGCAGTATTTTAGGTGCCTTACTGATTTTCGTCGGTTTGATTTATATGGTGCTGAAGGGCAATCCAGATAAAGACCTATAATCTGACGCTCTGGATAGCATGTACACCTTACTGAAAAATTTCTCCAAATTTCCATTAAGATTTATTCAAAATCTTGCGCAACTGGCTGGATCTCTTTTGTATCTCAGCCATTCTTCTGCACGCCGAGTAACTGAGATTAATCTGGCCTCTGCTTATCCAGAACTTTCGAAATCTGAACGTGCTGATTTAAGCAAACGCAGCCTAAAAAGTCAGTGTATGACCTATGCGGAATCGGTCAAGATTTGGGGTTCATCACCAGATTATGCGCTGTCTTTAATTCGAGATGTGCATGGTGCAGATTTATTTATTCAGGCTTTAAAAAACCCGCATGGCTGCTTGGCGGTAGTGCCTCATTTTGGCACGTGGGAGCTGTTGAATGTCTGGGTCAATCAACATACCTCTCCTGTGATTATGTATAAGCCCAGCAAAAATGAAGATGTCGATCGCTTTATGCTGGAAGCTCGGCAACGTCTGAATGCGACACTGGTTCCGACCGATGATTCTGGTGTGCGTGCTTTATTTAAGCATCTCAAACAGGGTGGTTTTTCTGCGATTTTACCGGATCATGTCCCGAAAGAATCTGGTGGAATCTATTCTTATTTTTATGGTCAAAATGCGCTATCTTCTACGCTTCTTTCCAAACTTGCGGCTAAAACACAATGCTCTGTGGTTGGACTCAGTTGTTTAAGACGTGAAGATTTATCGGGTTATGATATTTACGTGACTGAATTATCAAATGATATTTTATCGAAGGATTTACAGCTTTCTGTTGATACCTTAAATAAAGAAATGGAGCGCATGATTAATGTCGCTCCAGAACAGTATTTGTGGGGATATAAAAGGTTTAGGAGGTTAAAAAATATTTTTGACTTCTACAAGTAAAATTAGTTTGTAGAAAACTATCTTCTTATTAATTCAGAAAAACGTTATAATTCATGAAATAGTTTTTATCTGAATCATATATGAAATTAGCTGTATTATTATTTGGACATATGAGAACTTTTCAAGAGTGTTCTCAATCTTTAAAAGCTAATCTACTAGAAAAATATGACTGCGATGTTTTTATCCATACATGGGATATAACAGATACCAGTCGATTTAAAAATAAAAATGATAATCTAAACCTACATAAAGTAGAGGGAATTTATAAACCTAAATCCATTAAGGTAGAACATCAAAACTTTATAGAAGATATAGGAGAGTACTCAAAAGATAAAGACTCAAAATTAAAAAAAAATAGTGTTCCTTTACATGGTTTAAAGTATATGCTACATAGTATGCATGAAGCATACTTACTAAAATCTAATTATCAAAAAATACATAACATAGAATATGATTATGTAATAGTTATTAGACCTGATGTAAAATTGAATACTGAATTCAATTTAAATAATTTTATCAAAGAATTTATTATAAGTGCAAATACTGTAATCAGTTTTAGTAATTATCCTTCAATGCTAATTACCGAACAAAAAATGCAATCAGTATATAAAGCGTCTGATATATTTTTATTATTTTCAGAGACTTCTATTAAAAACTACTTTAAAGACTTTAACTTCTTTGAAAAATTTTATATAGATTATCCAAATCAATTTCCTACTTTTAGTTTTCATCCTGAAATGTCTTTTCATGAAAGTATTGTTAGACGTAATATGAGCCATCAATTTTATTTATATAACTATGATGTAGTGAGATTTGATTCGAAAAATAATATTATTGTACGTCCTACTAATAAGAATCTTTACTATAAAATAAAGGGTCATAACAATGAAAAATATAAAAAATACTTTAAATTTAGTCTAGCTATCATATTAATTCTTGTTCTAATAATTACCAACCTCCTTGTAAATTAAGTAATAAATCATGAAATCAGATCAACTTTCTATAGTAATTCAAGGTCCTATTTATCAGGAATACTCAATAAATAAAAATGTCAAAATTTTAAGAGAGAAATTTAAAAATTGTCAAATCATCTTATCAACAAATGAGTTTTTTGAAGATATAGAAAATATTTTCGATAAAGTTATTATTAATGAAGATATAGGTGTACTTTCACCACTCAAATTTGATTCTAGAGTTAACAATATCAATAGACAAATAAAGTCAACTTATGCTGGGATTGAAGCATCAGATAGAGAGTTAATATTAAAATTAAGAACAGATCAAACGTTAAAATCAGATAAAATTTTAGAAATATGGAATCAAATTTTAAATTATAGTGATACAAGAGATATTAAAAAATCCTCTGAAAGAATTATCACTATTTCATTATACTCTCTTAATCCTAATTTTAATGAAAGACTTCCTTACCATATAAGTGACATTCTTTTACTGGGCTTAAAAGAGGATTTAATACGATATTTTTCCTGCCCTTATTATACTGAAGAATATGCAAGTTGGTATGAAAGGTACCCTCATGCTATTTTTTCAAATACGATAGAAAAAAAATTTAGGTCTAGATATGCAGTAGAACAATGGCTCTGTTTAAACTTTCTTTTCAAAGAAGAAAAATTTCCAATAGCATTCCACAATGATCATAATAAAGAAATAATTAGCAATTTTGAAAATATTCTAGTTGATACTTTTTTCATATGTCACCCTAAAGATATTGACCTAAGTATGCCTAAATTTCAAAAATCTTATGATTCTGAATTTTGCAATCTTTTCTGTTATTCTACAAATGATATTTTAGAAATGTATAGAAAAAAAAGGAATATTATTATTAATTTGAATCCAAAATATTCCTTTCCAGATTCTATTAAATTTCGTCAAAATTTAGCTAAAATTTATAAATGGTCTCCATATTTACTTAAAAGAATATTAAATTTAAAGAGAACTTATCGAAAAATCCAAAAGTTATTTCTTCTTTTTAAATAAAATATGCTTGTTACTTTATTGAAGTAACAAGCACAAAATACATAATTAAATGCAATATTCTTTGTATAGCCTTAAAGCATTCAATAACATAGCTTCTTGTCTATCTTTACGATCACTATGTAAAGGTACCATCGAGACAAATAATAAGATAACTAGAGGTAAAATCTTCTCCGTCTCCAAATCTTCAATTAAAATTAAATCTAAATATATTTTTTGTATTTCATATATTCTTTGATCTATATCAAAATCAATTCTGACATTTTTCGTTTTAGAGCCAAGGATAAAATACCGACCAGCCATAATATGATCATAAAGACCAATTATTGAATGCGTTAATTTAGCCAAATCATATTTTTGATCACCGTAAATAGAAATTTCCCCATTAGCATTAATTCCTCTTGGATCAATTAATTTTATTCTATTAGAACGTGAATCAAAAAGAATATTACTAAAGCAAAAATCCCCATGCATTATGGAAGGATAACTCTTTAATTCTAAGACTTTTTGTATACAATAATTACAAATATATTTTAATGAGGGTAATTCCAAACCATCATAAAAATTGTGTGTATCTAAATTAACACTATTATATTCTTTAATACTTGAAAGTCTTGAGAATGTCTTATCTCTTACTAATTGTATAAAATCTTTCCCAACAACATCAGATAAATTATTATCCACATTACTTAAACTAGAAATATTTAAGAATTCTCTAATACGCAAAAAAATAGTATTCCACTCTATAGGGGCATTCTTACCATGAACAAATAATTCATTTAGGGGAAGATTAGGCAAATATTCAAGTGCATAAGTTACTCTACCACTTTGTTCGGTCGCTTCATGAATTAAATGTGGTACAAAAATCTTTAACTCTGTAGGAATACTTTTAAACCAATTACTTTCTGCTAAAATTTTTTGACTAGGCTCTCCTGATTTAAAAAGAATTCCATTCTTTATACTTAGATCATTAAAAGATCTCTGAGTCGTTATGAGTGCTCTTGATCGAAAATATGTATTAATATGTCCCAAATCCAACCACTGTTCACATATATAAATATTCATTGGAACTATAGAACGATACATTTGTACAGCCTGAATAAAATCAGCCCTGTTTAAAGCAAGACACTGTAATAATTTTTGTTTTGATGAAAATATAAAATAACCACACCAAACTAATGGTAATTCATTAATATGATCTTCTATGAACCACTTGTAACCATCTTGTGTAAATGCCGTACCTATTAAATCTTTATTTTCTAAACTTGGAAACTCCCTTATTAATGTATCTCCATAAATCAACTTCAAGGTTTCCAATTCAAAATCTACAACATTTAGAATATAACTTATTGATTCTGATAGCGTAAATTCATCTGGAACACTAAAATAATTTAAATCCAATTCTCCCAATAATTTCGATTCACTACACGATAGAATATAAGATTCAGGTAAGGAAAGAATTATTTTCTCGTTAGGATAATAATCTCTTAATTGAAAAACTTGGTGTTCAATTAATTTTTTATTACCTAAAGGTAAAAAGCACGGGGGGATTTCGCCCAACTCAGTTTGGAATTCATTTACAACATATGCTGATGAACTTATTAAAATCATACTACTTAAGTACCCAACATTTTATTAGAGATATCCATAAATTCTGTAGGAGTTCCACAAAACTCTATGTCAGTTATATCAATTAAGTCATATCTTATATCACCACCTTCCTGAATTATTAAGTTATACAGTGGTGCTATATAAAGCTCTCCTTTTACAAACTTGTTATGCTCAATTCCCTTTTCAACTAAATTCAAATATTTTTTTACATTTTTGAAAAAATAGAGTCCATCACTACATAAATTTGATATACGTTCTTTCTCAGTCGTTCTAATCACTTTTCCGCTATCATTAATTTCTATAAAAGACCAATGATCTCCTTCGCCTTGAAAAACTTCAATATATCCGTCACATTTTTTTGAAATATTTGGTTTTTTAAAATGATGTCTATATGAATCAATATTAAATACATATACTTCTTCAGTTAAAACATCAACTTTATCTATAATATTTTTTAAACCTAAATATACAGTCTCGGCTTGACCTCTTGTTTCATCACTTAAGACTACAATAATAAAGTTTAAGATCCCAAGCTTAGTACACTTCTCTTTAACAAATTCTTGTGTTTCGTATAAATCTCGTACTATAAATAAAAAGGTATCTGTCTTAAAATAATATTCAAATGACCTCATAGACCACTCAAACATACTCAAATTATTAGGCAACACTAACTGATACTTTGGCTTTACATAACCTGCTTTAAAAAATCTAGAACTTAAGCCTGCCATTGGAATTATAAACATATCAATCCTTTGTTATTTAAACGAACCTATTAATTTCTCAATTTCATCATAATCTAAATTTACAAACTCATCAGGTCGGATAGCTTTATCATCCACATAAAATCCTTCAAAACCACACCACGGTTTTCCTATATAGATTTCGTCATATGGCACATCATTTTGATTTAGCCATTCTATAATTATAGGTAATGTATTAGCTGTGATTTTTCCTGTATTTCCCTGATATGTTCTCATATTTCGACTTGTATTAATGACGATTTCAAAACCTTTATTTTTATATTCCTTCATTTTTTTTACTACTTCATAAATCGGTTTCGAATTCATATAATCGCCATTTTCTGTTTGGCAAATAGTATCATCCAAGTCCATAATCAATCTTTTCATTACACAACCCTATTTAAATCGATTTTTGTCTAAAAATATAAACCGCTTTTGTGCTTTAAACATTACTTGCAAATAACGACAAGCCATGTGCCATTGCCCTAAAATCCTACGCTGTTTAAATACTTTCTTCTCAGCGACAGATCGGTAAATGGGGTTATAATGTTCAGAACGCCCAATTGTAGAGTCAAACTGATTTTCTGCTATTAGACCATATGCTTGTAATTGATCTTCTTGAATAATCAGTGCTGGCTCAGCTTGTAATACATTTAATTCATATGCACTAAAAATAAATCCATCTGCAATTGCAGGTGCAGTTTTTTCAAGCCTTTTTAATAACTTTTTAGCACCCGATGGATAAAGTAAATATCCTGCTGCCCCAGTTCGGTCTTGATATAAATCAAACAGCTTTATTTGACAATCCTTCAACACTTGCATTGGCTGCTTAGAAATAATTTTTTTACGGCTTCTTACTTCAAAATTAATTAGATCAATATCTAAAAAATTTGCAGCATCAATTTCGCCTAATACTGATGCCATCGTTTGAGCAACTACGGCATCATCTTCTAAAATCAGAGCAGGCTGTTGAGATAATATAATTTTCTCCCAAGCCTTTTTATGACTCAGAAAACACGCAACTTCAACTTTTCGTAATGGGCGCTGCCAACCAAAACCTAATCGTTCGTAATCTTGGTCACTGATATCATTGGTGGAAACTGCAGCAATACGCTCAAAGTTTAAATTTAACGTTTCGAATTGATCTTTTTGAAACGCTAAACGTTGCGTCGATGATTCTAGATTAATAATGAATATTTGCATATTTTACCACCAACGTGTTTTTTCACGTGTATGGCGCTGCTTAAAACGTGAATAGACATTATTGTTTTCTTCGCGCTGTAAGCGATCAAAGATTTCAATCACCAACTGCCCCAGTGGATGAACAGCACAAATTTGGTCGAGTCGCCAACGCATGTTTCGTAACGTATCATCCGTTCCAACAGCAAAAGCTGAAGTACCATCAAACAACGCATAACGTTCTGTTTGTAATTTTGTTTGGTGTTCTAAGTTGACTTGCAAGGATTGATCACACAAATAACGTTCAGTTTCTTGGAGCTTCAAAGTATTAATCAATACCACCGCATTCATTAATATTGCTTTGAGTGTCATATCATCATGCAAATCTAAAAACGTATCACACGCTGAAATTAACCATCGAATATTTAAAGATCTTAAGAGAAAATCTCGTTCAACAGTCCAAAGCCCTTTAAACTTTTCAAAATTTTCTTGAACGTCCACTTCACGACGAATCAAGACAATCAAGCTTGCATGATAATGGTTTAGAGCAGACTGTCCCACAAATTCATGTTTAAGCTGCTCGATATGCTCATTGAGATCTTTTGCTGAGCCATGAGTATATTTAAGCTCGTTACCCTCAATCACTTGAGATTTTAACAACTCAATATCAACACCCTGAAGTTCAGCATATAGTTTATCTGCACCAAAACGACGTTGATGTCGACTAAATGAAAACCACTGTTCAAATTTACTTTTTTTTCTTACAGGCATGTTCAAAAAACCAATTTATGACAGCTTACTGCCAAGCATCCTTAATCCATTTTGATGGCAACACATAACGATACCATTTACCACCACCGCCATTGACTGCATCAGGTGGATTAATTTCACCATGAAACACAATAATTTTGGCACCTTCAGGCTTCACTGGGGGCTTGAAATAAGCCATCGGAATTTTTTGCAGGCAATGATATTTATAACTCTTACACCAGCTTTCTGGCCAATAAGTCTGCTTACCCTCTTTATCTACATACCAAGACAAATAAGCCTGCTCATTACGGAATTTCTGACGGATTTCATCAAAATTTTCACGGAAATACGGTAAAAGTCCCGGAAATGCACCCAGTTTAAAACGATACACCGAACTGTTGCCGGTAATCCGCCAAGGACGTTTCCAGTCATGGATAATCAGAAAATCACCCGGATAGCTAAAGAACTCATCGATGTTATCGACAATCACCACATCAAGATCGAGAAATAGCGCATTGCCCTCTAAACCATACAGATCAGGTTCAAAAGTGGACAGCTTATTCCAGCCACGTTCAGGCGCACCTTCAGGCAATGCCAAAGGTGGAATTGGGAAACATTGTACTTCAGGATTAATTCCTTCCGTACGATCCGTCAGACAGACCATTTTGAAATCGACTGTCGTATGTCGTTTAACCATGTTGTATAAACGATTGACATATTCAGAACCGTATTTGGTTCCCCATTTCATACAAATAACGATGTTACTCATTGCGTATGCTTAAGCTCATCTTAAAATCTTCTGGATACCGAATATGATGACATAAGTTCGGCAGAATAAGTATATCCCTTAAAAAAAACCTCTCAAATGAGAGGTTTTTTCAATCAGTAAATTATTACTTATTTCACGTAAGTTAGCCAATGTGCATATTTAGGATCTTTACCCTGAACTGCATCAAAATAAGCTTTTTGGATTTGCGTCGTGATTGGACCACGGACACCTTCACCAATTTGACGGTCATCATATTCACGGATTGGGGTCACTTCCGCAGCAGTACCGGTAAAGAACGCTTCATCGGCAATATAGAATTCATCACGGGTAATACGGCGTTCAACCACGTCATAACCCAGGTCTTTGGCAATGGTAATAATGGTTTGACGGGTAATACCATCCAACGCACCACCGGCAATATCAGGGGTATGAATTACACCGTCAGTCACCAAGAATACGTTTTCGCCTGAACCCTGGCATACATAGCCTTGTGGATCAAGCAACATGGCTTCATCATAACCCGAATGCGCGACTTCCTGATGCGCCAGAATCGACAGCGTGTAGTTACCAGACGCTTTGGCTTTACACATGGTCACGTTTGGATGATGGTGGGTAAATGATGAAGTTTTCACGCGAATACCCTTCGCCATGGCTTCTTCACCCAAGTAAGCACCCCAGCTCCATGCCGCAACTACAGCATGAATCGTGTTATCAGTTGCAGCAATACCCAATTTTTCAGAGCCAATAAAAAGGATTGGACGTAAATAGCAAGATGCCAGTTTATTTTCACGCACCACATCAATTTGCGCTTGTTCTAATGTTGCATGATCAAATGGAACTTTCATTTGATAAATTTTTGCAGAATTCAACAAACGCTTGGTATGTTCTTTTAGACGGAAAATAGCCGTTCCATTCGGAGTTTCATAAGCTCGGACGCCTTCAAACACACCCATGCTGTAATGCAAAGTATGGGTTAATACGTGGGTTTTCGCCTCACGCCAGTCAACCAGTTGTCCATCTTGCCAAATAAAACCATCACGATCAGCCAAATTCATGCCACAAACTCCAATTTTTCACAATTATTCACTATCCAGCACAAAGCTTGCACTTGGATCAATTAGTCTTTGCCATAACTTGCAAACGGTCATTCGGGTATCGTGCCAGTCGCTTGCAGACACTTGCATGGATTGATTTGCAAGGGCTAAGCGGTGGCTCTCGGCGCGTTCACTGAGATAAGCTTGAATCAGAGCAGTCGCATCGTCGCTGGATAAGCAACCTGATTTTGCGGTATCCTCAAGAATTCTTACATTGTCGGAGAAATGGGCGAGATCTTTATTCGTCCCACTCCAGGCCAACACTGCATACTGTGCCATAAATTCGATGTCTACGATACCACCTGTATCTTGTTTTAAATGAAAAATTCCATCTTTTTTCTGCGCTTTGGAGGAGCCCAGATGATCCTTCATTTTCTGACGCATTTTTAGTACTTCTGCCCGCACATAATTTTCATCACGAGGCTGAATCAAAATATTACGGCGTAAGATTTCAAATTTTTGTCTTAGGCTTAGCTCACCCGCAATTGGACGCGCGCGCACCAAGGCTTGATGCTCCCATAACCAGGCACTCTTAAGCTGATATTGTTCAAAGGCTTTCAGACTGGTGACCAGGAGTCCTGCTTCACCAGAGGGACGTAAACGGGTATCGACCTCATAGACCCGCCCATCCAGGGTTTGCGTGGTCATCAATGACATGAATTTTTGTGCCACGCGCATGGCAAACTCAAAACCACTAATCGGCTTGAGTCCATCCGTATCGGCCTGTTCTCCCATAAAATGAATAAACACTAAATCCAAGTCCGAGCCATAACCCAGTTCAATGCCACCGACCTTGCCATAACCAATGACCGCAAAGGCAGTATGCTCGATTGAACAGCGCTTGCCTTCGGCATCGAGGGGAAAACCATGCCTTTTGGCCACCATCTGATAGGCCAAATGCAGAGCTGCATTGACAGATACTTCGGCAATATCGGTTAAGGCATCAGAAACTTTCATCAAAGGACTTTCAGCCAGAACATCACTGGCTGCGACGGCCAAGACATTGGATTTTTTAAACAGGCGCAATACCCGCATCTGATCTTCAACCTGATCAATCTCAATACGGAGTAATTGCTGGCGTAAAGAATCTTCCAGATCCTGTCGTTTCGGTAACTCAAAATCCATCGACAGAAACTCATCCAGCAATACCGGATATTGTGAGAGTTCTTCACAAATCCAGGGACTCACCGTGGCCATTTTCACCAGTCGTTGCAGTGCGCCTTTACTTTCAATCAGCATGACCAGATAGACAGTACGGCGCATCACCGACTCAACCAAGGGCATGAGACGCAACAACGCCATTTGCGGCTTGGCAGACTCCAGAATCGCTTCAATCAGATAAGGCCAAAAGGTTTTTAAACGTTGAATCGCCTTGGCCGGTAGCTTTTTCAATGCATGACCATGCCAGAATTCATGAACCAGATTCTTGGCGGCATCATCCAGAACATCGTTGAGCTTCTTTTCCAGCTGGACAAAACTTTCGACCTGGGCTTCCGGTTCATTTTCCTTAATCAGATGCTCAAACTGATAAATGACTTTGGCTCGCTTCTGGTTCAGGACAGTCATAAAATCTGACCAGTCTGCAAAACCTAAGGTCTCTACCATTCGCTGACGTAAATCAGGCTCAGTCGGTAAAGATTGGGTTTGTTGATCGTTTAAGGCCTGAATCGCATGTTCCACCCGGCGCAGGAACAAATAGGCATCTTCCAGATCTTGGACTGCCTGTTCATCCAAGAGTTCAGCATCATCGAGATGGTTCAGATTGACCAGACATTGGCGATCCTGCAATTCAAGTTTGGCTCCACCATAAATCAGCTGAAAGACCTGCACGATAAATTCAACTTCGCGAATACCGCCAGCACCGAGCTTGATATCATCTTCAATATTACGCCGCTGGACTTCACGCTCGATCATGGTTTTCATTTCGCGCATGGCTTCAAAAGCACTGTAATCCACGTATTTACGAAAGACAAAAGGACGGGTCATGTCAAGCAGGGCATCACCTTCCGGACTTGGATTGACAACACGCGCCTTGATCCAGGCATAGCGCTCCCATTCACGGCCATGCTGACTTAAGTATTTTTCTAAGGCCACATGACTAATGGCCAGGGCTGAACCATCACCCCAAGGACGCAGGCGCATATCGACCCGGAACACAAAACCATCCGCCGTGATCTGATCCAGCAGGTGAATCAGTTTTTGTCCCCACAGGATGCAAAACTGCTGCACATCGATACATTTGCGCCCATCGGTTTCACCCTGTTCATCGAAGGCAAAAATCAGGTCAATATCACTGGAAAGATTAAGTTCTTGCGCGCCGAGTTTGCCCATAGCGATGACAATAAGATCCTGAACTTTACCGTTATAAGCAATCGGCTGGCCATACTTGGCAGCAATCGGCATACGGGCAAAATCTTTGGCTGCACAAATACAGGCATCGGCAAAATCGGAGAGTTCTCGGGTGAGGGTAATCACATCGGTCAGTTGATTGGCATCCTGCCAGATCCAGCGAAACATCAGGCGGGCCCGCAGAATACGCATGGCGCGCATCCAGGCGGCTTCGTCTATAATATTCAGGATACAGTGCTGCACCAGCTGATCAATATATTCCCGACTGAGTGCAGCCTGAAACTGGTCAATTGCATAATCCTGTTCCAGGAGGCTCTGGTGATTGGCCAATACCTGTTCAGCATATTGGCTTGCTCTTAAGGTTTTTTGCAATTGTGTCGCATTCATCACTCAACTCTTCCCCCGAAACGTTCTGCCTAGTTATAGCAGGAGTTTTGTCTCAGGGGGAGTGTTTTAGTTTGAAATTTATCAAATGAAGCGTCAAACTCTGTCCTTCAGAGCAGAGATATAAGCGACACGACATAAAATGTCGTTTTAAGAATTGCCCAACATAGGGTATAGAGAAAAAATTGTTAATATAACCACATGAAAACACTTAAATTACGCATAAAAGACAAACATTGCAAGGTGCTAGACCAATTAGCATCTGAGGTGAACTTTGTCTGGAATTATGTCAATGATTTAGGGTTTAAACATCTAAAAAGAAAAGGTGAATTTCTATCAGCCTATGATGTTGCCAAATACACCAAAGGCGCATCGAAAGAATGCAATCTACATAGCCAAACCATTCAGGCTGTTACAGAAGAATTAATCACTCGAAGAAAACAGTTCAAGAAAGCAAAGCTGAAATGGCGTGTGAGCAATAAGAAGTCAGCGAGAAGATCACTTGGTTGGATTCCTTTCAAGAAAGTAGCAATCAAATACGCTGATGGATATGTTCAGTACGGCAAGCATCAATTCAAGTTATGGGATAGTTACGGATTAAGTAAATACAGCGTGAGAACAGGCTCATTCGTTGAGGATAGTCGTGGACGGTGGTATGTATGCCTTGTAGTGGATTCATCTAAGCAAAATAAACCTACTGCAACTAAAGCGATTGGTATTGATCTAGGTTTAAAAGACGTTGCCACCTGTTCTGATGGTACTGTAATTTCAAATCCTAAGTTCTATCGGAAATATGAACAGAAATTAGGTATTGCTCAACGAGCCAAGAATAAAAAACGTGTACGTGCATTAC
>NZ_VOYB01000015.1:0-63156 GCF_013420445.1 Acinetobacter sp. YH01006
AGTATTTTTCCTGTTGAGCTGCACAATAACTAAAGCCTGCATGTTCTTTGAAGTTTTTATGTCTTTTTGCTCGACTATAGCGACAGACAGGAATAGGAAATCCATCAATAAAATGAATATTATCCTGACCATAATATGTAGTTAAGCGAGCTATGATTTTCTGATTGATCTGCCATAAGTTTGCACAATGTTTACAAAAATTAGGATATGACCCCAGTTTTGGAAACCAAGCTAACCAGTTGTTTTTAAAATACATCCAGATACTTTTATCTGTATCCATTCCAAGGAATTCACCCACAATTTGCATTGTGATAATTTCAATATCGGTAAGAGCGGGTGGAAAGCCACGAGTTCTGAGTGGTTTATTAACAACAATTGGATATAGCTCATCTATAATTAAATAGACAAAGATGATAAATTCTTCAATGGACATAACTGTAATTTTATTTTCTTGGTCGAAATTAAAGTGAGGTTATGTCCTTCTCATTTCAATGACTTAAAAAGTTGAGATTGGCGTATAAAGAATATAGTTTTACTATTTGAAGATTATCATATAAAAAAAATGGCGCAAAGAGCGCCATTCTCATTTGCTCAGAACCTTATAGAGTAGTTCCCACACTTACGCCTACAGTTGGCTTCAAGTTCATTGAACTACAGCCGATAAAGGTCAAGCTCAGACATAACACAACTAAGATTTTATTCATGAATCAATCCTTGAGATTTAGCCTGGTTAAACAAGGTCGCTGAACGTGTACCACTCCGGCAAACCATCAAAATAGGTTTAGGCAGTTCATTATAATATCGAGCAAATTCCTCAATATTGGCCTGAGAAAGCTGGCCACTCACCACAGGCTGATAAATTACACTCACTTGAGATTTCTCCGCAATGGAGCGTAATTGACTCACCGTGACATTATTGCCAGTTTCCTGATCCGGCCGGTTTACAATCACAGATTTGAAACCTTGCTGAATCAATTGCTGAAACTTGCTTAAGGTCATTTCACCTGACACACTCAGCGAAGAGGTCATTGCACGGCTGAGATCATTTGCGGCAAAACCAAGTGAGCTGACACTTAAACAGCTTGCCAGTACTACAATTTTCCAAAAAGACTTAGTCATCCAGCAGGTCCATCTGTTTTGCCAGTTGATATAAATTATTTGAGCGATTTCCAGTACGGCAGAACATCAGAATAGGTTTCGGTAATTCATTATAATGATTGGCAAAAGTACGTACATCGAGCTCAGTAATCTGACCAGCGACGACAGGCTGAAAGACATAATCCAGACCGGCACTGCGTGCAGCTTCTTCAATTTGTGCACTGGTCGGCTGCTCAGAACCACCTTCCATATCCGGGCGGTTATTGATAATAGATTTAAAACCTTTCTCGACCACCTGAGTCACGTGTTCCGGACCAATTTGACCAGCAAAGCCTACATTTTCGCTCATGACGCCACTCCATCATTTCATTTATATCGATATGCTTTATGATAGCATTAAGCGGAAAACATGCTGAAGCTGTTGTGAAATTTTTATAAATGATGATCACCATAAGATAACGCAATGGAGCGCGTATGCAGGCTTATACAGTTGAGCCACTGTATGTAAAAAGCGGTCAGGATGTGATTGCTGCAGATTTTTATTGGCCTAAAAATATAGAAAAACCGGCCGTGATCTTGATGGCCCATGGTCTGGCGGCCTTACGTCAATTTAAACTGGTGCACTATGCCCAGCATTTTGCCAGTGCCGGCTATGCGGTGGTGTTATTCGATTATCGCTATTGGGGCGGCAGTACCGGGCGACCGCGTGAGCTGGTATCCATTAATGCCCAGCTGGATGACTGGCGAACCATGATCAGGCATATTCAGGCACGTAAGTCGATTGATAGTCAACGGATCGTGCTCTGGGGAACTGCCTTAAGCGGAGGGCATGTACTCACTCTGGCAGCAGAACTGAAAAATATTCAGGCCGCAATGGTACAGGTGCCTTTTGTCGATGGGGCTGAAAGTGCCAGGTTTTATCCTTTGCAGCAACTCCCTAAGGCACTTAAGGTTTCTAGTCAGGACTATATGGGAAGCAAGGTCGGTATGCAGCCCAAAACCTTGCCGGTGGTCGATCCTTACGAGCTGTGTTTTATGCCGACACAGGACAGCTACGAGGGTTATCTGTCGATTGTGAATCCGGATTATTATTGGAGTGGTCAAATTCCTGCGCGGGTCTTTTTTAATTTAATGCGTTATCGCCCGATTCAGCAAGTTAGAAAAATCACCATTCCTGTGCTGTTTATTGCAGCAAAACTGGATAGTTTAATTCCGATTGAATCCAGTCGCGAAACCGTGACCAATCTTGCACCGTTTGTACAATATCAGGAGTGGAATATCCGGCATTTTGATATTTATCATGGTGAATGGTTTGAAAAAGCCGTTTCAACCCAATTAGAATTCCTACATCAACATATTGGAGTACGCTAGATGATTATTGTATGCCCAGAATGTCAGGCCAAAAATCGTGTTCCTGAAGATAAACTCACCGCCAACCCTGCCTGTGGTCAATGTCATCAGGCCCTGATTCCATTGGCGCCAATTGAATTAAATGAGCAGAATTTCAGCCAGTTTGTCACCCATAGTGATTTACCAATCCTGATTGATCTCTGGGCAGAATGGTGTGGCCCCTGTAAAATGATGGCACCGCATTTTGCGACTGTCGCGCAGCAATATCCAAACGTGGTTTTTGCAAAAATTGATACCGAAGCGAATCCGCGCTTAAGTTCAGCATTTAATGTTCGCAGTATTCCGACGCTGGTGTTGATGAATAAAAGCAACGAAATTGCTAGAATAAGCGGTGCATTACGATCAAGCGAACTACAAAAATGGCTTGATCAGCAGTTAAATACCCAACCCTAATTCAAATGCCTGGAGTGAATGTGTCAGATTCTCAAGTAAAACCAGAGGGGATTCTTTCCCTACAAACGATCGCAATGCCTGCAGATACCAACTGGAGTGGTGATGTGTTTGGTGGCTGGATCGTTTCACAAATGGACTTGGCAGGCGCGATTCACGCAGAACGATTTTCAAAGGGACGTTGTGCCACGATTTCGATTAACCAGATGACCTTTCTGGTTCCAGTGAAAGTCGGGGATGTCATTAGCTGTTATACCCAGATTTTAAAAGTTGGCAAGACCTCTATTCAGATGGAAATTGAAGTCTGGGACAGTCATGATGATTCACGTGCGCCGATTCGTGTCACAGAAGGAGTATTTACTTTTGTCGCGGTCGATGTAAAAGGCAATAAGCGTCTGATTCCAGAGGAAGCCAAACAGAAGTTTTTAGAGTCTCAAGCAGCCCAATGATTGAATGAGATATAAAAAAAATCCCAGAGATCATCTCTGGGATTTTTCTTGCGTAGAAAGAATTATGATTGCTTGAGCTGATCTTTGGCAATCCAGGCCCAGAGCATTTCACATTGAATCGGCGTTTCACCGGATTCATCCGTGACCGTGACCTGAACCAATGTTTCGCCTTTATCGGAGCTTTGCATGAGTGCTTGTTGCTCCGGCGTCAAGGTAGCGACTGCAGTCATGGCGCCTTTGGTCGGACGTTTAAAATCAATCTTCAAACTTTTGATTAATACAATCGCGGTATCCGGCACATTCATTGCCGTCACAAAGCCGGTCGCAGTTTCTGCCACTAAGGCCATGGCGCAGGCATGTACCTGACCAATATGGTTTTGCATGGCTTTATGGTTGGCGATTGTGACCACCACTTTTTCCCCACTGAGTTCTACATAGCGAATCTTGGCAGAACCTACCATGGGAATAATCCGACCAAAGGTTTTACTCAATAAAGTACTACGAATAGCTTGAGGTAGTCTGGAAGTAGCTTTTACCAGTTTGGTCAGTCGATTGCGATGCGTCATAATTCCTTCTTTAAGACACTGTGCGGTCTTAATCTTTAAAGTTATTGAACTGTAAAGGCAGACCAAATTGCTGTTCTTTTAAGAAGGTCATCACTTGTTGCAAAGTGTCGCGCTTCTTGTCCGTTACACGAATCTTGTCACCCTGAATAGAAGATTGCGCTTTAATGCCGCTTTCTTTAATGGCTTTATTGATTTTTTTTGCGGTATCAGAGTCAAGACCGTCTTTGAGCTTGATCACCTGAATCACGTTTTTACCAGAAGCGGTCATTTTCTGTGGATCGAGTGCCTGAATATCAACTTTGCGTTTAAAGAAATGACTTTCGAGCATGCTATACACTTGTTCACACTGGAAATCACTTTCAGTCGAAATCTTGATTTCCTTGTTTTTTTCATTCAGTTCAATAGAAACGTCCTGACCGCGGAAGTCAAAGCGGGTCGCAATTTCTTTTTGCGTGTTTTGAACTGCATGATTTACTTCAAAAATTTCTAATTCAGAAACAATATCGAAAGAAGGCATGGTTTAGACCTTTACAAATGGAAAGAATATCTGAGATGCTAGGGATGTTTTCTTCATTTGCCAAGTGTTGTTTACATCAAAGGAGTGCGCAATGATCCGTAAACAAGAAATTACAACATTTGAGTTCCCAGAAAATGCAATTATCTGGGATGTACGCGATACAAGTGCTTTTGCTGAAGTACACGTGAAAGGGGCGGTGAATCAGCCCATTAACGATCTTTCAGCAGAGAGCCTAACTCAGGTGTCAGCGGATCAACCCATTTACATCTTGTGTGGTGGGGGTAGTAAAGCTCCACGTGCTGCTGAAAAACTAGAGGGTTTTGACAGTTCACGTGAATATGTCATTCTGATGGGGGGTACTCGTGCCGCCCGTGATGCAGGCTTACCGCTTGAACAGGGTGCATAAGCATTCTGTTAAAAAAAAGCGCCGCAAGGCGCTTTTTTATTGGCTGAAATTTAATCCCTCCCAACCTCCCTTTTCTAAAGGGAGGAGCTACAGGTTCTAAAGGGAGGAGCTACAGGCATTCTATTTATTCATAAAAGTATAAAAAAGTCCCCCTTTAAAAAAGGGGGACTTAGAGGGATTCATGCAAAAGGGTAATTAAATTTGTGGCTTAAAATAAGGCTTCTTGGTTTTTACTTTCTTTTGAAAGCGGCTCACGCTGAGTTTTTTAACCAGACTTGCCGGAACAGGATAGGCTTCACCCAGAATCTGGGCGGCCAGAATTTCACTACAAAGGGGTGCAAATAAAAAGCCTTTGGAGCCTAGACCGGCAAAACTATAAATTTCCTGTTCAGGCTGCATTTTACCGAGTAAAGGAAAGTAATCCTGACTTTGGGCACGTAGCGCTGCACGGCCATGCCAGGTGTCCATCGGTGCTAATGACGCGGCATAATCTGGAAAGACGCTCTGGAGCAGCTCATGATTATGTGCATGATCTTCTGGGAGCACCTCTGTATCCTCCCGGCCGGGATGGAAAGATGCACCGAGAATTAAATGTGTATCATCCAGTTGCATACAATACCCACCGTAGTTATAAGCAGTATCTTTGCTTAAAGGCTGAGCGCTATTGTTTAGCCAGCTCACTTGTCCACGAATTGGCTTGAGTGCCGGATAATGCTCAAAGAATTGTGCTGTCTCGCGCGCGCTACAAACCAGCGCATGATCAAACTGACCCAAACAATTTTCATTTTCAAAAAGTTTGGGTTGAGATAGCTGCTCAATTTTGGTGATTTTTGCTTGGATATATTTAATATTCGGATGCTGTAAAATTTCATCACGCAATTGATGCGGAGAAATAGTTCCTGCTGCTAAAAGTTTTAAACTTGAATATTCAGTATGCAGTTTCTGCTCATCCGCCGTTTGCACTGAAAGAATATGTGCTGGATATTCATTTGCCAGACTTAAAAGAGTCTCGGGATGTTTGAGTGCCAATTGACTGACCTGAATCGGTCGAAAGGCTTTGAATTTTGCATAATGAGTCAGCGCATGTTGCCAAGCCAAGGTCATTAAATGTTCTGCACTCTGCTCAATCGGGCAGAGTTTTGGGTTCAGGAGCGCAAGCGGGTTACCAGAACCACCAGCAAGTGGCGCTGATTGATCGTAAATCGTGACTTGGCGGCCACGCTGCGCAAAGGCCCAAGCAGCACTTAAACCTGCGATTCCGGCACCAATAACCGCAATCTGGCGTATGTTAAATTCAAGTTCAGGATTTAATGCTGTTTTTTTTTGAGTAATATCTTGATCTGCACCCGAATTGGCTGGTTCAGATAGCTTCCAGATGGCTTTAAGCATTTCACGTTTATGCCCAAAACCTCTTGGACGTGAAATAGAAATCCCATGATTCTTTAGGCCACGTTTCAGGACACCTGCGACACTAAAAGAAGCGAAAGTGGTGCCGATCTCGGATAAACGCACAATATTATTTAAAACATTTTCTTCCCACATGTCTGGATTACAAGACGGCGCAAAACCATCCAGAAACCATGCATTCACAGGTGCGGTTTTTTCCATGATGGGAAATACATCATGGGCATCTCCAAGCCACAAGTCGATTGAGAAACGTTCTTCCCGGAAGCTTAAACGGTGGCAGCCTGCAATTGGCATCGGATATTGGGAAATCAGTTGATCTGCCAATGGCTTGAGTTCAGGCCAGACATTTAAAGCGCGAATCAGATCGGGTTTAGAGAGCGGAAATTTCTCCACTGAAATCGCATGCAAATGACTGTGATTGTCCGGACGGGTCTGTTGCCAGAGCTGCCATAACGCCAGAATATTCAGGCCTGTGCCAAAGCCGGTTTCGCCCACACAAAAATATTCAAACGGTTTTAAGTCAGTCAGGCGGGTCGGCAGGTCATTGCCATTTAAAAAAACATGGCGGGTTTCCAGCAAACCATTGTCTTTAGAAAAATAAACATCGCCAAACTGTTTAGAGACAGGCACTTCAATGCCATCCACCAATTGCCAATCGAGATCGGCGGTTTGAATTGCATGCGACAAAACGACTACAACCTTAAATAAGTCCGAAAGGGGAGTAGATTACCATTGACGGCGACGTTTGGTATAAACGTAACTGGCAATCAGAAAGCCCAGCAAAACGCCCACGGCCAACGTGGCAGCACCATACAGGAACATCTGCGCACTGCGTTCGCTTTGTAAAACCTGTACTTGCACGCCAAGATTGTCATTTCTGAGCTGTAGTTCCTGATTTTGTGCTAACGCTTCCAGATTGGCTTTTTCCAGCTGTTGCAGACGTGTCGCCTGATCTTTCACCAAGGCTTTTACTTTGGCATCTTGCTGAGCTTTATTTCTGGCGAGTTCTTCAGCAGTCAGTGGCTTATTTCCAGTTGCCGGAAGGGCTTGAGATGCTGTTGCAGCCACAGGGATGATTGCAGGTTTTGGCGTAGCAGTGGGGGGTGCGACTGCAGCTTGTACAGCGGCGGCGGCGACACTGTTCGGTGTTGTCTGAACTGTGGCAACTTCTACTGCCCATACAGAATGAAAGGTACAACAGAGGCCAATAACACTGGCAAGAACAACACGCATAAACCTTATCCTTGAGGGAATGCTTTGTTAAACGGTTTCACATCAATCTGTGCATATACACCTTCTTTCAGGAAGGGTTCATCCTCTAGCCAGGTATCCAGGTCTTCACGGCTGTCAAAATCGACAATGATGGTACTGCCATAAAAGCCGGCTTGTGGATTACTCGGATCTTTCGGCATCGCGCCTGCAACAATCAGACGGCCTTCATCATTCAGCTTTTGCAAGCGGGCAAGATGTTGTGGACGAATGGCAAGACGTTTCTCCACTGTACCTTCCTGATCGGTACAGCTAACGACAAATAATGGCATGATGATTCTCAATCGTTTGTAGTTGGATTTATTCAGCAGTCTTAAAGTATTTACGCAATACAATAAACTGGATAATGATAAAGGAAAACATCACGATCATGTCACCGAATGCCGTGAATTCGCCCCAATATTTTCCATCCAGCCACAAGTAGGCAAAGAAGGTATGTAAAAATGACATCAGTGCAAACATGGCGACCCAGGCATAGTTCAGTTTGATCCAGCCTTTTTCACTTAAGTTGAAAACCGGGCCAAACAGACGCTGAATCAGTGGCTTTTTATCTTTACTAAACCAAGGCGACAGCAGGAATACGCCCGCAAAGACCAGATTCAGCAATACCGCCTTTAAACGGATATAGAAATCGTCGCTCAGCATCAGAGTGATCCCACCAAAAATCACGGTCATAAACAGCACAATCCATTGCTGCTTATCCAAGCGGAATTTTTGCATGACAAATAACGCACCATAGACCACCAGCATAGCAATAATCAGACCAGTGGTTGCCACAAGAATATTATTATTGTCGACACCCCCCGCAGAACCGATCAATTGCAAAAGTTGATGGTCAGTGTCTTTTGGATCTACAGTTTTATATAAATAAAAGAAAATAATGAGTGGCACAAAGTCTAAAAGTGCTTTCATGTTAGAGTATCTAAATCTGATTAAATAAATGTCATAGTATAGAGATGCACGGCGTAGATTTACATACACATAGCAATATTTCTGATGGAACTTTAACTCCACAGCAATTGGTCGAGGCTGCCGTAGAGAAATCGGTGCATACTTTGGCATTGACAGATCACGACACTATGGATGGCCTGGAACTGGCACAAGAAGCCGCTAAAAATCATGAGATTAAGATCATTTCTGGGGTGGAAATCTCCAGCCAGTGGTCACGTCCAGCCACCAAGAAAAATTATGGCGTGCATATTGTTGCACTGAATATGCAAAATCCTGAGCCTTTACAAAAAGCCCTCAATCAGCAGAAGAAAATCAGGGCGGAACGCTCGAAACAGATCTGTGACTTACTGATTCCTTTAATTGGTCAGGATATTTATGCCGATGTACTGGTCAAAGTCGATAATATCCCTGATCGGGTAACACGGACGCATATTGCCAAAACCTTAGTAGAAAAGGGCATTGTGACTCGCCCGCAACAGGCTTTTGATAAGTACATCAAGGAAGGTAAGAAAGCCTATGTCAAATTTGATGGCTTGAGTCTTGAAGACACGGTTCAGGTGATTCATGAAAGTGGCGGTTTTGCAGTGCTGGCACATCCGACCAAATATGACCTATCTGCAACCAACATTCGTTACCTGATCGAGATCTTTGCCAAGTTTGGTGGCGACGCCGTTGAACTGCCGCCAGCGGTAGATCCAAGTTCTACTCGCCAGATGGTCGATCGGATGATTGCGGAGCATCGTCTGAAAGTTTCGATTGGCAGTGACTTTCATGGCGACCATATGCCATGGATCAGACTCGGGAATGTGCCGAGCCTAAAACCGGGACAAGTCGGGATTTGGGAGAGTTTTGTTGATTGAGTGCTTTACTCGAACTTTGTTCTTGCAAAGCAGAAGTGCCCTTTGCTGATAGAAAAGGGCAAGAGAAAAATAAATTACAGTAGGTTATGATCTTTGGCCTGAATCGGTGGTGGGGTTGGTTTGCCTAATGTGCCTAAGAGTTCAATTTCAATGGTACGTACCATCGAATCGAGTGGCAAATCATTACTTTGCGTGCCAAAAGGTTCTTCAATTTCTGAGCTTAAGGCATCCAGTCCTAAAAAGGTATAAGCTAAAATACCGACCAGTAAGGGCGTAAATAAGCCCAATGTTGAACCCAGACTAAAGGGCAAAATAAAACAGAAAAAATAGACGGTACGATTCAGCAAGACCGAATAGGCAAAAGGCAAAGGCGTTGTCGCAATCCGGTCGCAACCAGTCTGGACAATACTTAGTTCTGCCACGTGATTATTCATCTGCATATAGATGATGTCTGAGATTTCACCTTCTTTGAGTGCCTGCATTAACTCCCATTGAATCAGGCTTAAGGTATATTGCGGCGCGTTGGCCTGTTGATAGAGCTGGGTCACCGCTTGCTGGCTCATGCCGCTGGTTTCAACCAGTTCGGTCGGATTGGCTGTCTGATGGCGTAGCCGGTCACGGAGAACATTGGCAAAGACAATCACGTGCTGAATCACACGTTCACGGCGACCTTGGGACAGCATCCGGCAATCCCGGTCAAAATGTCGTGAATTGGCAATCAGAATACCCCAGAGTTTGCGGGCTTCCCACCAGCGGTCATAACAGGCCGAATTCTTAAATCCGAGAAAGATCGACAGTACCACTCCAATCAGGGTAAAGCCGACCAGAGGTAATTCTGGAAAATGAAAAGAGCCAATATGTGACAAGCCACCGATAATGGCCGAGATCAACATCACTACGCCTAAAGGTGGCAAAACTTTCGGCAAAATTGTACCTCGCCAGGAAAACAGCAATTTAAAAAGACTTGGCTGGTCACGTACAATCATTTATTGGAATCATCACAGTTTTTTCATGATCTTCTTGACTTGTGCCAGCTTTGTCAAGTGCTAATCACCTGTGTATTTCGGGTTGAATGAGTTGCTGCTCGGCAAAAGAAAAACTGCCCTCTAGGGCAATGATACAGTGGTCGATTAAATAAATATCGACCAGTTGACAGGCCTGCTGAATCTGGCGAGTCAGATGCAGATCTGCTGGAGAGGGATAGGCCCGGCCGAGTGGATGATTATGCGCAATTACAATTGAGGTTGCCTGCTGGGTAATTGCATAGCGCAGTAATTGATTAATCGAAATATCACATGCATTCACCGAGCCATAAAACAGTTTTTTAAAGCTGATTTTTCTTAAACTGGCATCCAGACACAGCACTGCAAACACTTCCTGAGTTTCACCGAGCAGTTCAAAACGTAAATAATCGCGTAGCCGTTTGGAATTATTGAGCTCCAGCGCATCCTGTTTCAGATGTTCGGAAATATAACGCCGTCCTAATTCCTTGACCGCCATGAGCTGGGTATATTTGCTAATACCCATGCCATGAAAGCGACTGACGTCTTCTAAGGGTGCATCCAGTAAGGCAGTGAGATGACCAAAATGCTGAATCAAGAGTAGGGCAAGTTCGACTGCGGAATGTTGCTGTGAGCCGGAACGCAGGAAAATTGCCAGTAGTTCGGCATCGGATAAACTTTCTGCACCATATTGAATTAAGCGTTCGCGCGGGCGTTCTTGTTCAGGCCAGTTTTTAATAGAAAATTGCATAGTTATTAGACTTATTTATTATGAATTATGTGTTTTCCCTGAAGCTGATCTCTTGGGAATGCCCTTATTTAATGCTATTGTGAGCCCCACTGCAACAGAAAGGTAGCCTGTTTGTGAGCTTCGACGTAAGTGTAATTCCTCATAAAAATATCATTTTAGCTGTGACTGGCGGCATTGCTGCCTATAAAAGTGCGATTCTGGTTCGTCGTCTGAAAGATGCCGGATTTAATGTGCGGGTGGTGATGACCCAAGGGGCACAGGCTTTTATTACACCTTTAACGTTTCAAGCCTTATCAGGCAATCCGGTCCATACGGCATTACTGGATCCTGAAGCGGAAGCAGGTATGGGGCATATCGAGCTGGCACGTTGGGCGGATCTGTTACTGGTTGCACCTGCAAGTTGTGACACCTTGGCAAAGTTTGCAGCAGGTCTGGCAGATGATTTGCTCAGTACTTTATATCTGGCGACCAAGGCACCGGTCTGGGTAGCGCCTGCCATGAACCAGCAAATGTGGGCAGCTAAGCCAACACAACGCAACTTGGCCACTTTAATTGAAGATGGTGTGCATGTGATCATGCCGGATGCCGGATCTCAAGCCTGTGGCGATGTGGGTTTAGGCCGTATGCCTGAGCCGGAAGATCTGGCACGACAAGTCACAGAATATTTCCATCAAGCACAGCGTGCGATCGCAGAAAAATTTGGTCAGCTTGCGGGTAAACGTGTCACCATCACCGCCGGTCCAACCCGTGAAGCGATTGATCCGGTACGTTATATTTCCAATCACAGTACCGGTAAAATGGGCTTTGCTCTGGCAGCTGCCTGTTATGCCGCTGGGGCAGATGTGACCCTGATTGCAGGGCCAGTGACTCTGGATACACCAAATGGTGTCAAACGCAAAAATGTCAGTTCTGCCGTAAAAATGCTCAATGAAAGCATGCAGATGCTGGAAGATGGCTGTGATATTTTTATTGCAACTGCTGCGGTGGCGGATTACCGCGTGGCGGAAGTTGCAGAACACAAAATTAAAAAATCTGGCGATGAGCTGAATGTGGCGCTTGTGAAAAATCCGGATATTGTTGCGACCATCGCCCAGCAAGAGAAACGTCCGTTTATGGTCGGTTTTGCGGCGGAAACCCGCAATATTGAAGAATATGCCGCGGGCAAACTGGTCGCGAAAAAACTGGATATGATTGCCTGCAATGATGTCTCACGTGCCGATATCGGTTTTGCGTCGGATGAAAATGCAATGACCGTATTCTTTGCCGAACAGTATCAGATGGATAAACGTGATCTGGAAAAAGCCTCCAAGCAGGAAATTGCCCAGCAACTGATCGAAGCAATTCATGATGCCTTGCATCGTGATCCATCCAGTGATGACGATTTTTAAAAGAATCTTCACAAAAAAAAAGCCCTGTTAGACTCAGGGCTTTTTTATGAGTAAATTTTTATCATTTATTCAAAAAGCTGTAGAAATCTTAAATAATTTAGTCATGATTCATGCACTGCTTATTTCTTGTTTTTTCAAAAAAGCATAAAATAGGTCACAGAATAAGCAAGCATAACAATACTGCATATATCAGCTATAAGCAGGAACAGGAAAGAAAAAGAAGGAGGCGCTATGAGAACAATCATTGTGTTATGGATGATCGCCTGTCTGGCTGGATGCAGTTACTTTGTCTCGATGGATGAATTGGCCAGAAATATTCAAGCGCAGATGCAACAGGAATTTAATTCCAATCAGGATTATCAACGCTATCGTTTTACTGTGCAGAAGGTCAAAATTGTCCAGCGGCAGGGCAATCAATTTAAAGCGATTTCTCATCTGAATTATCAGGGGGAGGCATATCCGGTCAATGTCAAAATTTTTAAGGTCGATGGAGGCTATAGGTGGGCGATCGAAGAGGATGCCTTTGCTTTTATTGATGAAATTGAAATAGAGCAATACCGGCAGCAACTGGATCGGGAGTTACAGCAGCTGGCTGCAGCCTTAGATGACCTGGAACCTGTAGATGAGTCAAAAGAACATGAGCGCGGTTCTCTGGTCACACCCATTGCCGAGCCAGAATTTCAAGGTGTTTCTTATCAGGAAGAACCGGTTCCGGTCGGTAATATCACCGCATATACTCAATAACGTCTTCGCTCATCTCTATAAAAAAGCACCGATGATCGGTGCTTTTTTATATCGATTAGACTTTTAAATTCGTATTTAGGATTCAACTTGCTGATGTTCACGCACATAGTCTTCAGTACGTTGCATTGCTTCTTGAATATTAAACAGCGCAGTTTCCACATCTTTCAAGGTTTTGGCATTGCCACCGCTTAGTGCCTGACGCCATTTACGTGCACCCGGCAAGTTCTGGAACAGTCCTAAAATATGACGGCTAATAATTGACAATGGTGCACCTTCTGCCATGCGCTGGGCAATATAAGGCAGCATTTGTTGCATGATCTCGAAACGATCAGGTGCATCCAGATTCCACAATTGGCCCAGTTCAGCCAATAAGTACGGATTATGATAGGCTTCGCGACCAATCATCACGCCATCGACATGTTTGAGATGTTCCAGCGTTTCGGCATAGGTCTTGATCCCGCCATTGATTTCAATCAGCAGATCAGGACGATCCTGCTTCAGGCGATAAACATCTTCATAACGCAGGGGCGGCACATCGCGGTTTTCTTTAGGCGATAGACCTTTTAATAAGGCAATTCGCGCGTGTACGATAAAATTATTGCAGCCGGTTTTGGCCACGGTATCGACAAAATGCAGCATTTCTTCATAAGACTGCATATCATCAATCCCGATCCGGTGTTTTACAGTCACTGGAATATCCACCGCATGCTGCATTTCAGCAATACATTCTGCGACTAAATCGGGTTCAGCCATGAGGCAGGCCCCAATTTTATTATTCTGTACCCGGTCACTCGGGCAACCCACATTTAAATTGACTTCGTTATAACCCCAATCCTGTGCCATCTTGGTACAGGTCGCGAGATCTTTAGGATTCGAGCCACCAAGTTGTAGCACGATCGGCTGTTCTTCGGTGTTAAAGTCCAAATGCCGTTTGGCATCCCCATAAATGATGGCACCTGTGGTGACCATTTCAGTGTACATAATCACATTTGGGTTAAACAGACGGGCAAAGAAGCGATAGTCTTTGGTGGTCCAATCCATCATCGGCGCAACACTGATTCGTGGTTGAAGTTTATTTTCAATGGTGGTCAGATCAGTCATTCAAAATTATGCCTTAACGAAATGGAAGAAGAAGGGATGAATAAATCACCCAAAGATTATTTTTTTTTGCCCAAGCTCGCTAGGCCAACATCGCAAAAAAAGAGGGCGTAATACTAGCATAAAATCAGCAGAACGACCCGGCGAACTTGAGTCAAGCCAGTAAGTCCAGGACATAAAACAAGAAATAAAATTAGAATTCCAAGTCATTCCAGAATGGTATATTTTGATAGTAGAAACACCAATATAAAAAATGATAGAAATAAGGAGAATAATTATGCTGTTATTGGAGGAGATTTATAAAAGCCATAAAGCACAAAATTCAGCACATTTTAACTTAAAAATTCATCGTGGCTTAGGCTGGTTTAAAAAAGCGCTAGACTTGGATCAAGATCTGGATTTTAAATTCATCAGTCTATGGATTGGTTTTCAGGCTATTTATGCAGAAGAGGATGATCGGGTTCAGGGAAAGGATAAGCTGCATCAATTTCTAGAAATACTTTGCCAAAATGATCTGGACCAGAAGATTAATCATATTGTCTGGGAAAAGTACAGTCAGCCAATCCACTCACTCTTAGCGAACCCCTATATGGAACAAAGTTTTTGGGATTATCGTCACCAGAAAATTAGTCTGGAACGCTGTAATGCTGAACTGGAAACACAGAAAAAAATCATACAGCATGCTTTAAATGAGCGAAATTCTGTAGAAATTTTAGTCGGGGTGTTTCGTCGTTTATATACATTACATCATCAGCTCATGCAGGGCGGAGTTACCTATCATAGTTCCCTGAATCACAAGTCACTCGAGGAAAGCTGCCGGATTCTGGCCGCTTTGCTGCCGGTCTTTATCTGTATTTTATTGGAAAATTCAGTTGCTCTAGATTTAAATAAACCTTTCTATCCAGCGGCTCAAGTCAGCTAAGTATAGTTAAGCATCTAGGCTGCTGTCCGGGCGTGATGCCATTGGTCCAGTAAGGCGAATAGGGTGGCGCCTAGGGCTAGCCCGAGTCCTGCTATACAGGTCATGCTCCAGCCCCCATGATGCCAGGCATATACACCCAAGGCCGAACCACAGGCACCGCCAATAAAGTACAGGGTCATATACAGTGAATTGACCCGTGATTTGGCATCCGGGCGCAGGCGGAAAATCACATTCTGATTACAGCTATGCGTAATCGCCAACCCCAGATTAATCAGTCCATAGCCCAGAATATAGCTCAGCAGCGATACCGCACCAAAATATAGGAACAGCCAGCTCCCAATCAGGATCGAACAGCCAATCCAGCTCAAGGTTTTGATATGGCCCCGATCGGCCCATTTGCCAATGAATTGAGTCGACAATGCGCCAAAGACACCAACCAGTGTCACCAGACCGACCATGACATCAGACAGCTGGAAAGGTTCTTGGGTCAGCAGCAGGGCAATGGTCGAGAACAGCATGCTCATGGCGGCAAAAGCACAAGCACCGGTAAGAGAGCGCAAGACCAATCGTGGTTCATGTTTTAATAAGCTCGCCATAGATTTGAAAATCGCTGCATAGCTGATTCTTAGGCGTGGCAGACTCGGTAATTTTCCTCGCAGATAAAAACTTAAAGCCAGCATGCTGATGCCACTGACGATATAGATCATTTTCCAGTGAAACAGGTCGGACAATAATCCCGCAATACTGGTCGAGAGCAGAATACCGACCAGCAAGCCGCTCATCAGGAAACCCACTACTTCTCCAGTTTTTTCCGGTTTGACTGCCATGGTGGCCAAGGGAATCAGAATCTGTGCAGCCACGGAAAACAGTCCGGCAATGATGGTGCCAACCCACAGCATCGGCAGGTTTATCGCACTGGCACAAATAAATAAACCTGCAGCTGCACCCAGCATGAGAAAGGGAATCAGCTTGGTTTTATTCAGCATATCGCCCAAAGGTACAATAAACAGCAGGCCTAATGCATAAGAGATTTGAGCAAAGGTAACGGTGAGTGCCACTTGTGATTCCGGCACCTGATAATATTGCTGAATCGATGAAATCAGTGGCTGGCAATAATAGTTGGCGCCGGCACATAAACCACAGGCAATCGCCATCAGCCATAATAAGGGCTTGTTTTGACTGATATCGAGGGGCGTGTTCATAGCAGCAACCTTATTTAAGCCGAGGAGAATTTAAAACAAGCAGCGCATTGATGCAGGAATGAAAGGCACTATAAGTGAGAACTTTAGGCTTTAAAAGTAGAAAAATATTACAATGACTCAATGAAAAGATCTTAGATCGCAAGGACTACACAAGACTTGAATTAGAAAACCAGTCAGGAATGATCAGGTTGCCAGATTTTTGATCAATAGCTGGCTTTATTACAACGCATAGGACAAAGAAAGAACGGAAAATCCCCTGAAAATGAAAAAAATTAAATAATGGCTCTCATTTTATGCGCAGATATGGTGCATAAACTTTATTTTAGTCACTTATTCGGTTTATGACATTAATATAATAAATGGTCAGCAAGATTTTTGTTCCTCTTGGTCTGATCATTTTAGAGATAATTGATCCTTAGACCCACAGATCTCGTTGTGTCACATCCATCAATTCAACCCTAGCTCGATGGGTGTTAAATCATAACTAAATTGAATAAAAGGTATTACTTTACAGATCAGATAGCTTATCGGGAATAAGTTCTTTATTTGTCAATAAAGTCAAATTTAGAAAACTTGGAAAGCTAAAGTGCCGCTGTCCTTAGCAGAGAGACCTATTCAGAAACGGGTAGCCTAAAGAACCAAAACAGGAATTTTGGTCAGAAAGATCAATGTAACAAAAGAAATCTCAAGTAGGCGGCTTATCAGCCGAGCGCATTTTCAGGTTTTCATTCAGGTAAATGAATATCGTTTATAAAATAATCAAATATAAATATTTGGCGTATGTAAGCCACGCACCAGTACAGCAACATTTTTATGAATCATCAGTTCAATATATAGGCATTTATTAAATAAATAGTAGGTAGTAATTTCAAACAGTTTGATTAGAATCCAAAAATTCAACAAGAACACATCCTGAGGGGAAGCATCGTTTAAGCGATGTTTACTTAAGAAAAATTAGCTTGAGGAACGCTCATGCAGATCGGAATTCCAGCCGAAACTGTTGTCGGTGAAAATCGCGTCGCTGCGACGCCAGAGACAGTAAAGAAATTGATCAGCGCAGGACATAGCGTGATTATCGAACGTAGTGCAGGGCTTAAAGCTGCCTATATCGATAGTGCCTATGAACAAGTTGGTGCCAAAATTACGGATGATGCCTACATCGGCAGTCAATTGATTTTAAAAGTTCGTGCACCGAAAGGTGAGGAAATTCAAAAACTCAATCCGAATACCGCCATCGTAGCGATGTTTGATCCTTACCGTAATACTGAGCTTGACCAATTTGCGGCACAGAACGTGTCTGCATTTGCATTGGAACTTTTGCCACGGACCTTGTCTCGTGCGCAGAATATGGATGTCTTGTCTTCTCAAGCCAACCTTGCAGGATACAAGTCAGTCCTTCTGGCTGCGGCTGAATACCAGCGCATGTTCCCGATGCTAATGACGGCTGCGGGTACAGTCAAACCGGCCCGTGTGGTGATCATGGGAGTCGGTGTCGCGGGTCTGCAAGCGATTGCCACTGCAAAACGCTTAGGCGCTATTGTGGAAGCTACAGACTTGCGTCCAACAGCAAAAGACCAAGTGGAGTCATTGGGCGGTAAATGGCTGGACGTGCCGATGTCTGCCGAAGAGCAGCAAAAAGCGGCGGATGCGGCCAAGAATGGTTATGGCTGGATGCCGGGTGAGGAATACATCCGCGATCAGGCTGCCATTGTGGATAAAGCCGTATCAAATGCTGACATTGTGATTACCACAGCGCTTTTACCCGGCCGTGATGCACCGCGTTTAATCCGTGCTGAAACAGTGGCGAAAATGAAACCGGGTTCAGTCATTTTAGATATGGCAGTGGAATCGGGCGGTAACGTTGAAGGTTCGAAATGCGGTGAAACTGTGCATACCGGCAATGGTGTCAAAATTCTCGGTATTCCTAATATTCCTTCGACAGTCTCGACTGAAGCATCGGCTTTATATGCACGTAACGTCTTTAACTTCGTGGAAACACTATTTGATGCCGACAAGAATTTTGTCCTGAATCCAGAAGAAGAAATTCAAAAAGCCCTACTTGTCACTCATGCCGGCCAAGTGCTGCTGAAACGTGGTTAAGGAGAAGACTCATGGTTGAAACAATTACGATTTTTGTCCTTGCCATTTTCGTAGGTTACTACGTGGTGTGGGGTGTAACACCAGCATTGCATACGCCGTTGATGGCGGTCACCAATGCCTTGTCATCGATCATTATTGTCGGTGCGATGATCCAGACCGTTGGTCTGCCGGTGATCGGCGTTGAAGGCAGCGTGGATTTCCAGACCATTAACGTGGTGAGCGTGCTGGGTGCAATCGCGGTGTTCCTGGCCAGTATCAATATTTTCGGTGGCTTTGCCGTGACTGCACGTATGCTGGAAATGTTTAAACCTAAGCAAAAGAAAAAAGAGGGTTAATCCATGGAAATGATTCGAGAATATGCGGATTGGTTCTACCTGATTGGTGCCGTTCTTTTTATCCTGACGCTACGTGGTTTATCAGGTCCTAAAACTGCAATTCAAGGTAACCGTTACGGTATGATCGCCATGGCGATTGCAGTATTGACCACCTTCTTTGTTGCAGATAATCCTGTGGTGTGGATGATTGTGGGCGCAATGGTAGCAGGTGCGGTGGTGGGTATTGCCCGTGCGCGTACTGTCCCTATGACCCAAATGCCAGAAACTGTGGCGCTGATGCACTCATTGGTGGGTCTGGCTGCGGTCTTGATTGCGATTGCTGCAATTATTCATAACAACAAACTGATTGAACTCGGTCCAGACCTTTTGGCGGCCAATGGTGTCAATTTCCATGAAATGAGCCGTGTTCATTTATTTGAACTGTTCGTGGGTTGTTTCGTGGGTGCAATTACCTTTACAGCATCAGTCTTTGCTTATGGAAAACTGGCTGCGAAGAAATGGGCAAAAACCATTTCTGGCGCATGGGTAAAACCTGTTCAGGCCATCATCTTTATTGCCATGTTGGTGTTTGGTTTCATGTTCTTCTCAACAGGGAATATGACCGCATTCTGGGCAATGACAGCACTTGCACTGGTCTTTGGCTGGGTATGGATTGCACCTGTCGGCGGTGGTGATATGCCGGTGGTGGTCTCGCTACTCAACTCATTCTCTGGTTGGGCTGCAGCCGGGATTGGTTTCACGCTTGAAAACAACATGCTGATTGTGGCAGGTTCACTGGTCGGTTCTTCAGGTGCGATTCTGTCTTATATCATGTGTAAAGCCATGAACCGTTCAATCATCAACGTTCTGTTTGGTGGCGCAATGGGCGGTACAGCTGCGCCGACAGCAGGAGCAGGTGAACAGGTTCAACGTAATCACCGTTCTGGCTCGGCAGATGATGCAGGCTTCCTGATGTCAAATGCAGACAGCGTGGTGATTGTACCGGGTTATGGTATGGCGCAAGGCCGTGCACAGAATGCGGTAAAAGAATTGGCTAACTTGCTGAAAGAGCAGGGCGTAACGGTTCGTTTTGCGATTCACCCTGTAGCAGGTCGTATGCCGGGTCATATGAATGTATTGCTTGCTGAAGCTGACGTACCCTATGAAGACATCCTGGAAATGGATGAGATCAATTCGGACTTCCCGGCAACAGATGTGGTGCTGGTGATTGGTGCCAACGATGTTGTAAACCCTGCGGCGAAAGATGATCCAACATCGCCAATTTATGGCATGCCGATTCTGGAAGCGCATAAGGCACGTACCATTATGGTGATCAAGCGTTCTATGGCAACCGGTTATGCGGGTCTAGACAATGACTTGTTCTATAATGACAAGACCATGATGATCTTCGGTGATGCCAAGAAAGTGGTGGAAGATATGACTAAAGCTATTAATGGTACGGGTCATTAATTCAAAATCTCCCCTAACCCCTCTTTAATAAAGAGGGGGAACTTCCAAAATCAAATTGGTTACTCAGGTAAGTCCTCCTTTTTTAAAGGGGGACTTTTTTGATAAAGGCTCCCTCCTTTGAAAAAGGAGGGTCGGGGAGGATTAAATAAAAAACCACCTTCGGGTTAATGCTGATCAGTTAAGGAATTTAGAAATAGACTCTTTAACTTTTTAGTCGTTCACGACAGAGTCTTAACGTTTTAAATCAAATATTTGCAATATCATTTGTTACTTTGGTTTCGCCCAAAGTAACCAAAAGCATTTGTCATCCGCAAAACTCGTCAGCCACCATCCACTAGCAAATTTGTCGCAGAAACAATCATTTTTTAATGTAGTCCTGCCTCAGACAGTTGCGGATGACTTTTCCAGCTATCAAATATAATCATGAATTTAAAAAAGAAAATGCCAGTCAATTGCTTAACTGACTGGCATTAACCTTCGGGTGGTTTTTATTTCGTATTCTTTTTATACGCACATAAAAAAAGCGACCTACACAGGTCGCTTTTTTGAATATTTGATTTTACGCTACAGAGTTTGTATCTGCAGGATTGCGCCATAAGCTTTCTAGATCATAGAATTTACGCGCTGTTGGAAGCATACAATGAACCACTACATAACCGAGGTCGATGAGGATCCATTCAGCATCACGTTCGCCTTCAATACCAAGCGGACGGAAGCCAGCTTTACGTGCTTCTTCAGCAACGTTATTGGCCAGTGATTTGATATGACGTGTCGATGTGCCGCTTGCAATGACCATAGCATCAGCCACATTACTGATACCGCTGACATCAAGCTCAACAATTTCTTTTGCTTTTACATCTTCAAGTGCAGCATGTACGACTTTTAAGCAGTCCTGTACAGCTTGAGAATTTGAATTCATAGTAAGATCGTGAGAATTAGAAGCGCTGGGCGATGGTTCTAAATTCATGGGGTGTGTAATTTCCTAACAATTATGCATGGTCTAATATAGCGGTTTTAGTGCTGAATTTCAAATGAAGCCGCAGTCCACTCAGTCATGCTCCGGAAAGAATTCGGCTTTCCAGACAAAGGAGTCATTGGAATGCTGCATCGGCTTATATTCGGCAGCGACATAAGCTTGATATTGACTATGTTTTAACCACTGAAATATATCATGATATTGAATAGACGCCGTATTGGGTTGATGTCGTCCCGGACAATCCGCAAACTGGATATGACCAATCAGGTGAATATTTTCTTTTAAATTTTCCAGTACATCTTCGCCCATCATCGCCATGTGATAGCAGTCATACTGCATTTTTAAGGCCGGATGATTGACTGCTTCCAGCATTTCCTGAGCTTGTGCAACATTTTGAATCAAAAAACGTGGCATATCGGTGCCATTGACCATTTCAAAGACCGGTTCAATTTGATGCTCGAGCAGCATTGAACAGGCCATTTTCAGATTACTTGCCAGCGTATTCAGGCAGGGCAACAGGTCACAATCCAGAGGCTGTTTGCCTGCCAGAATATTGACCCGAGGTACATTTAAGGCCGTGGCATACTGGATGGCTTGTTCAACAGCATGACGGAACTCGATTTCCCGCCCCGGGATACCGGCCAGGCCATGGCCGCCCTGCATTAAATCACCGGCAGGCACATTAATCAGGCATAAGTTCAGTTGATGGATGCTGAGCTGATTTTGAATCTGGCCAATCGTCAATTCATAAGGAAACTGGATTTCGACATGATTAAAGCCCTGTGCTCGAGCCAGTGCGAAGCGTTCGATGAGTGGCACTTCGGTAAAAATCATCGACAGGTTAACGGCGAGTTTAATCATGTATTTTCCTTATACATTCAGGGTATTACAAAAGTAAAAATTATGCGTGCTTGAGCTGTTGAATCACAGTGGCCAGATCGGCCTCGGCAAAGCCCTGGGCCTGATGGATTTGCAGCTGTGATAAGGCCTGAGTCGCGACCGGAACATCCAGGTCAAAGCTTTGGGCCAGTTGCACGGCATTGTTCAGATCTTTAGATAAGGTCTGCACTTTCCATTGCACCGGTTCGAAAGTTTGTGTGGCCATACGTGGCGCCAGAATCTGGAAAGGTTTGGAATCGGCAAAACCACCCGCCAAGGCAGGTGCCAGTAGGCGTGTATCTACACCTGCAAGGCCCGCCAATGCCACTGCTTCCGCGATCAGGGTGCTATTGGCTGCGACAATGAGCTGATTACAAATTTTGGTCGCCTGACCAGTACCGGTGTCGCCCATACGGGTGACGCGCTGTGAAAGTGTTGCATAAATTGGGTCAAGATGTTTAATCATTGCGGCATCACCACCGGCAAAAATCACCAGACTGCCTTGTTCAGCACCTGCGGTACCGCCTGAAACTGGGGAGTCAATCCAGTTCACCTGTCTGGTCTGTGCTTGTGCTGCAAGCGCGTGGGTTTGCTGCACCGAAAGGCTGGAAAAATCCACAATGATTTGATCGGCAACCAAATACGGCACGATCTGCTCAAAGACCGATTGCACCGCCTGATCATCTGCCAAGCAAGTCAAAATCACTGGATAATCCGCAATCTGATTCAAAGACAGCGCAGTTGCACCCAAGTCGATTAAGGGATGGCAAGCCGCCGAGGTACGGTTCCATACCGCGACCTGAAAACCTGCCTGTAGTAGACGGGTCGCCATCCGGCGTCCCATCAGGCCCATACCCAAAAAGGCAATCTTAGTATCGCGATTTAACTGCATGCTTTTTCTTATTCCTTGCTTGGACTCTAACTCGATTTAGTTATATTGGCGTGGCACGAACTGGACTTCCGGATTCTTGTCCTTTTTGCGAGCCAGCTGACTGTTTTTACCTAGCAATAATTTGAGCTGCCAGATTTTTTCCATACGTAAAGATTTATTTGGGCGATGCTGCATGGCATCCAGTACAAACTTAGAGGCCATCAGGGCATCCGGAGAGCGTTGCAGCATTTCCTCAGCCAATGCTTGTGCGCGTGCCAGTGGTTCTTGATCCACATGGGTAACCAGACCAATCTCTTTGGCATAGGCACCGTCAAAAATCCGGGCAGTCAAGGTCAGCTCTTTGGCCAGATCAATCCCAATCAGGCCTTTCAGCGAACGGCTGAGTCCCATATCTGGTACCAGTCCCCAACGGGTTTCCATAATCGACATTTTGGTATCAGGATGTGCAATACGGATATCTGCGGCCAGAGCAAGCTGCATACCAGCGCCAAAACAGAAGCCCTGCATCGCAGCGATCACCGGCACCGGTAATTCCTGCCAGACCAGAAAGGCTTTCTGGAACAGGCTCTGACCCGGACGGATTAACTCCCAGGCCGCATAGGCACGATTTTTAGGATTATTTAAATCGGCCAGATCAATGCCGGCACTAAACACCTGCGCTTCACCGGTTAAAATGACGCAACGGATACTTTTATCTTTTTTGATTTTCTGCGCAGTCGCAACCAGTTCACGCAGCAGGGCAAAGCTCATGGCATTGCGTTTATCCGGGCGATTCAGTGTAACTGTGGCAATGCCGTTATTTTTTTCCAAGCGCACGAGTGACATGGCATTCTTCCTTATTTTTCCTGAGCCGAGCATAGCATGCGGCCTATGAGCTTGCATGACAGCTCAGTCATACTTTCTAAGTCACGGACTGAGCAGCTTCAAGTTTTAATTCAAATGTTGTTTCAGAATTTGCTGGGCGGCCTGTTCAACTTGTTCGACCACGGCTTTAAGTTCATCAAAATGTTTCAGCACGTCTTGAACAAAGTTTTCGTCGGCCTTGCGACGTTCTTTGCGCAGGGTTGAAACGAACTGTTCAAATCTGCCCGTGACTTTCTGTAAAGTTGGTGCGCCGACATAGCGGGTTGCACCATATAAACGATGCAAGACATGTTCCAGTTGCGGGAAATCTTCCAGCTCAATTAACTGCTGCATTTCAGTAAGTTCATCGGCAAAACTGTCGACCAGCATGCGCAACAGGTCTACTGCCAGATCTTCCTTATTGGCTGCCAGTTGCAGGCTTTGCTGCCAGTCCAGAATATTCGGATCCAGTGCATCAATCACATGGGCGCGTTCCAGCACTGGAAGCCGTTTAAAATGTTCGGTGGTCCAGTGGGTCAGAATCTGCACAATCTGCTCGATCTGGATCGGCTTGGTGACATAATCATCCATGCCATTTTGCAGCAGCTTATGTTTTTCATCCGACAGCGCATGTGCAGTCAGGGCAATAATCGGCAGTCGGTTATGGTTTTCAAAGGTCGATTCCAGTGAGCGAATCGCACGTGTGGTATCAATTCCCGACATCACCGGCATCTGAATATCCATAAAGACCAGATCAAAAGCCGGCTGTTTCTGCTCATAACGGCGCTGGATGATATCAATCGCTTCCTGTCCGCTCAGGGCTTTGCTGGTGGTGACATTCAGTTCAGCAAGTAATGCTTCCAAAACAATCAGGTTGGGTAAATGATCATCGACGGCCAGAATATGCAGGCCCTGACCATTAAAGTCTTCATGCTGTTCCTGATCGAAGACCGGTTGATTGCCCAGCAGCTGAATCAAGGCACTGCGGCTGAGTGGCTGATGCAGAGCACGGGCACGATGGTCGTTCAGCATGCTTGGATCGAGTTGCATCTGATAACCATATACGGCCAAATGACCCTGATAACGCGAGCGGATCTCGCGTAACAGGACTTCGCTGTCGCCACTATGATCGACGATGAGCCAGGTGTTTTCAGAGTTCTGTAGATGATTCAGGCGGCTAAACAGATCCAGAATCGATGCGCATTCAATATGCTTGACCTGATAATTTTCCAGATAATGACGCAAGACGTTCGCGGTTGCCGGATGGGCCAGATAAGACACCACCGTCAATTCATTGAAATCTGGATGTTCAATTACAGTATCTTCATCGACCAGGAACTGCGCAGTAAACCAGAAGGTCGAGCCTTTTTCGGTTGGGGCACGTTCCTGATTATCTTCAAAACCAATCTGGCCATGCATCAGGCTGACCAGCTGTTTGGAAATGGCCAGCCCCAGTCCTGTACCGCCAAACTGACGGGTGACCGAGGTATCGCCCTGTGAGAAAGACTCGAATAATTTTTTACGATCGGTACCACTCAGGCCAATGCCGCTGTCCTGTACACTAAAATGCAAGACACATCGATCGATCCCCTCATGTTCCATACGTGCCCGCACGATGATTTCGCCATCCGGCGTGAATTTGATCGCATTGGAAATCAGGTTGGTCAGAATCTGCTTAAAGCGTAGCGCATCGCCAATCACATGTTTCGGTACGCTGTCTGCGTAGTAGAAGGCCATATCAATATGTTTTTGTGCCGCCAGTGGCGAGAGCATGTCCATCACATCAAAAATGGCTTCTTCCAGATCGAAAGCTGCGGTTTCCAGTTCCAGTTTGCCGGCATCAATTTTGGAAAAATCCAGCACATCATTAATCAGCGCCAGTAAATGTGCGGAAGATTTACGAATGGTTTGCAAATATAGACTTTGCTCATTGCTGAGATTGCCCTGACGCAAGAGCAGATGAATAAAGCCATCAATACTGTTGAGCGGGGTACGCAGTTCATGGGAAATATTGGCCAAAAACACCGACTTGGCCTGGTTGGCTGAAATCGCCTGGTCACGTGCCTGACGGTAAGTAATATTCTGTACTTCGAGCGTATCTAAAGTACGACGTAAATCATCTTCAGTCTGTTCAGTATGTTCGCGCAGTTCTAGAAAACTAAAATGTAGACGTTTTACCACATTGGCAATATCCCGTTGCAGTAAACGCAGCTCTCCGGTGCTGTTAATCACCATATGCTGGCCGAGGGTATCGGCATTCAGTCGCTGCAACTGCATGCGAATTTCATACATCGGTGCAATCCAGCGCCGTGAGTAAAAGTTCAGACAGAGTAATAACAATAATAAGGTTAATAGACCCGTTGCAATCAATACGATCAATACCCGGTAGCGAGCAATGGCCAGCGGCTGATTATCCAGCTCAATTGCCAGCCAGCCTTTAGAAAAACTGTTTTCATTCACTTTAATGGCATAAATATGATTGTCTTTATGCAGAATCGGGCCAATAAAGTTACCGCTTTTATCAAAATCGGGCCAAGCGGCCTGTTCCTGAAAGCCGATACCTAAACGATTCTTGCCACTGTCATCCAGAATGGCTGCCCGAACCAGATGTTTTTCATTGAGCATATTCTGCATGGCATTGTGGGCCTGATCATATTGCCAGGGATACAAGCTTAAAATATCCAGTGCATACTCAGACGTGCCTTGAAAACGCGTCATAATGGCAATTGCCATCTGCTTTTGCTGGGCACGTGCGGCATTCGAGGTTTCAGTCAACACCAGCATCGCGCCAACACAGGCCAAAATAGTAATCGGCACAAAAATCAGCGCAATCAACTGTCCATAGGCGTGATTTAAGTGTAGGCGTTTAAACAGCTTTTTATTGATCGTTGACATGATTTAAGCAGTATTTTCTTTATGTCTGGCATATTAGCATGCTTTAAATCGACAGTTAAAATTTAAGCATTATTTTTATAAGGGTTCAGATCAACCTTTAAAAATACAAGAGATTTCAGTTAAATGATTGCTGAAATACAGTGAAAAGCGGGCGATGAAGACTTCAGTCGTCTGAAAGTCCGGGGCTGAAAATAACGCTTTTATATTCACAGCCGAGCTGCTTGATCTTGCTAAATCACAGGGAAATGAAGTTTATAGCAGGATACTGAGTTTGTTTTAGAGAGTTTCCTGAAAAAGCAGTGCTAAATGGATGCAGGGAAAAGCATTTTTTCATACAATAGCCGCACCTCGATATAGGTGCACACAATGAGTAATACCACCCCCGATTTTCAAGCAGATGAATTTTTGTTAGACCACTATGTTGGCAAAACGCCATTGGTGCGTTTACAGCGTCTGGCAAGTCACACTCAAGCTACAGTACTCGCGAAACTCGAAGGCAATAATCCGGCAGGATCGGTCAAAGACCGTCCGGCCTATAATATGATCATGCAGGCCGAGAAGCGTGGACAGATCAAGCCGGGTGATACCCTGATTGAAGCAACGAGCGGAAATACGGGGATTGCATTGGCGATGGTCGCAGCGATGCGTGGCTATAAAATGAAGCTGATCATGCCGAACAATATGAGTCAGGAACGTAAGGATGCGATGCGTGCTTATGGTGCCGAGCTGATTGAAGTTACCAAAGAACAAGGCATGGAAGGTGCACGTGATCTGGCCGCTCAAATGCAAAATGATGGCGTGGGTCTGGTACTGAATCAGTTTGGCAATCCGGATAATGTCGAAGCACATTATCTGACTACAGGTCCTGAAATCTGGCAGCAAACCGGTGGCAAGATTACCCACTTTGTCAGTTCTATGGGTACAACCGGCACTATTATGGGTGTCTCGAAATATCTGAAGGAAATGAATCCGGAGATTCAGATCGTGGGTTTACAGCCATCTGATGGTTCAAGCATTGCCGGAATCCGTCGCTGGCCGGAAGAATATCTGCCGACCATTTTTGATCGCAGTCGCGTGGATCGTATTATCGATATTCCACAAATTGAAGCTGAAAAAACCATGCGTAAGCTGGCGCAGAAAGAAGGCATCAGTGCTGGTACTTCATCTGGTGGTGCAGTGTGGGCTTCCATAAAGCTGGCGGAAGAACATCCGGATGCCGTCATTGTGTGTATTATTTGTGACCGTGGTGACCGTTACTTGTCTACAGGGTTATTCTCTGTGCAAGATTCTGAATAATTATTTGAGCACTGTGTTATGCGCCTGCCTGTTTTAACTTTCGATATTGAAACCCAAACCGATCTCAAATCAGGCGCGCATTTATTTGGTCTGGACCTGCCTGAAGCAGATCTGGATCAGGCCTTGACCAAACTGCGCCGTCAGGATTCAGGCTCTGATTTTCAGCGTCCGCCCTTGCATGAAATTGTCTGTATTTCCGGTTTATGGATCGATGAGCAGGGCATGAAGCTGTTTTCCTTTAGCCGGGAACAGCATTCTGAAGCGGAAATTTTAAGAAAATTCTTATCGATTTTTGATAAGCGTCATCCGACGCTGGTCAGTTGGAATGGTTCACAGTTTGATTTACCGGTGATTTTATACCGTGCCATGTATCATGGACTCTCTGCACCGAGTCTATTCGATCAGGGCGAAATTGACACGCAAAAGCGTTATAATAACTACCAGAATCGTTACCATCATCGTCATGTTGACTTAATGGATGTGATGGCCATGTTCCATACGCGTCATTTCCAGAAGCTGGACGATGTTGCACATTTGCTGGGTTATCCGGGTAAACGCGGTGACGGGGCCTATCGGGTTCCTGAATATGTCCGCAATCAGCAATGGATCGAACTGACCTCTTATTGTGAAGGCGATGTGCTGAATACCTGGCTGGTCTATATCCGCTGGCTGTTGTTAAAAGGACAGCTGTTATTGCCGGATTATCAGCATTTGCTGCACAGTACGATTCAATATTTGCATACGCAACCGCAGCATGCGGACTTTTTATCGGTTTGGCGTGAAACGTCACAAAGAACTGACTTTACCCGTTTTGATTTTCCAACTCCCACATCCTAGGTTTTCATGAAGCATCGAGCACACACACGTCCTACCCAGCAACCCGAGTACATTTTTCAGGTTGAGTCACTTTCGCATGAGGGACGTGGCATCGCTCATTATGGTTCACACCCGGATCATCCACCGCATAAACACGGCAAGAAAGTCTTTATCCGTTATGCCTTGCCCGGTGAAACCGTGCGTGCTCGCATTACCCGTGAAGTTAAAAAACTGGAAGAAGCTGACAGTCTTGAATTACTCAGCGAAGCTTCCGAAATTCGCGTCAAGCCGATCTGTGCACATTTTGGGGTCTGTGGCGGCTGTAATATGCAGCATATCGCAGCCGATGCACAGATTGAACTAAAACAGAATGTGCTGAAATCGCATTTACAGCATTTTGCTGGCATCCAGCCTGTGCAGTGGCTTGCACCGCTACGTTCCGAGCGTGAAGATTATCGCCGTAAAGCCCGGATCGGAGTGCGTTATCTGCCGGCTAAAGACACATTGGTGGTGGGTTTTCGTGAGAATCAAAGCAATAAATTAACCTCGATTGATCGCTGCATGATTCTGGATCGTGAATTTGGATCGCTTACAAGCCTTAAACAATTGCTGCAAAGTCTCAATGGCAAGGCTGACATTGGTCATATAGAATTGGCCATGGGGGATCAGGATATTGCCTTACTGGTGCGTGAAACTGCAAAATTATCAGTGGCTGATGTCAACCAATTGCGCGAATTTACGTTACAGAAAGGCTGGCAACTGTATGTGCAGCCTGCCGGCAAAGATACACTCTCGCGAATTGATGCTCCAGATGCCGCGGCGCGCTTGCACTATAGTCTTGATGACTTTGATGTGAAATTCGGTTTTAATCCTGTGGACTTCACTCAGGTGAATTCGACTATCAATCCGCAAATGGTAGCGCTGGCATGTAATTTGCTACAGCTGCAACAGGGTGAGCGGGTTCTGGATCTATTTTGTGGATTAGGAAATTTTTCTCTAGCACTGGCACGCTGTGTAGGCACATCTGGTCAGGTGATTGCGGTGGAAGGGAGTGAAGAAATGGTGCAACGCGGTGCGGAAAATGCCAAAAATAATGGTATTGCCCAAGTTGCTTTTTATTCACAAGATTTAACCAAAGATTTCTCGCACCAGACTTGGGCAAATCAAGGTTTTGATGCATTATTGATTGACCCGCCACGTGCTGGCGCAGAAGAAGTCATGCATTATCTTCCTCAGTTTGGCGCAAAAAGAATCGTTTATGTGTCATGTAATCCTGCGACACTCGCAAGAGATGCAGGGCTCTTGGTACAACAGGGTTATCGCCTCACTCAAGCCGGAGTGATGGATATGTTCACGCATACTGGGCATGTTGAATCGATTGCATTGTTCGAAAAAGAAAATTAAATGAACGATTGAAGAAATGATGTATTTACAAGTAGGAGAAGGGTATGGTCACAGTACGTGAGCAACTCCCTGGACGACTCAATGAGTTGTCACAGGAGACGACTGTAGAACATGCCGAACAAGCACACCACGATCTGACTGAGTGGTTGGATCGGGTTCGTGGCATATTAGATGGGGCACCTTTACAGCAGCTCGAAGAAGTCGCCCACTTAACATTAGAAAGAGAGCTGCAAAGTACGGTTCAGCATCGTTCCAATACCTTTTATACCGGTATTGAGATGGCGGATATTTTGGCACATCTGCATGTCGATGAAGATACCCTGTCCGCGGCCATGCTCTATCGTTCGGTGCGTGAAGGCGTCATGCCACTGACTGAAGTGTTAGAGAAGTTTGGCGAGCAAGTGCATAGCCTGGTCAAGGGCACGCTGGCCATGGGTAAACTGTCTGAACTGATCGAAAAAAATAAACGTCTGGAAGACCATTTCGATAATAATCAGCGTGAACATCTGTCCGGCATTTATAAAATGCTGATTTCAGTGACCGAAGACGTGCGTGTGGTTCTGGTGAAGTTGGCAGAGCGTACCTATGCCTTGCGTGAGCTGACCAATTCCTCGCGTGAGCGTCAGGAGCGGGTTGCCCGAGAAATTCTGACGATCTACTCACCACTGGCGCACCGTTTAGGCATCGCCCAGTTAAAGTGGGAACTGGAAGACTTGGCCTTCCGTTATCTTGCGCCAGAACGTTATAAAGAAATTGCTTCTTTACTGAATGAAAAACGTTTAGAGCGAGAGCAATATATTCAATTCGTGATTGATAAATTACGCAATGAATTATCTGAATATGGCATCGAAGCTGAAATTAACGGACGCGTAAAACACATTTATTCGATTTATCGAAAAATGAAAAGCAAGAGCCTGAGTTTTGACCAGCTCTATGATATTCGTGCCTTAAGGGTATTGGTCAAGAGCGTACCGGAGTGTTACCACAGTTTAGGGATTGTACATCAGATCTGGCGACATATTCCGCATCAGTTTGATGACTATATTACCAATCCAAAAGCCAATGGCTATCGTTCCCTGCATACGGCTGTAATTGCCGAGAACAAATCACTTGAAGTGCAGATTCGTACTTACAGCATGCATGAAGAAGCAGAGCTGGGGGTGTGTTCGCACTTTAATTATAAAGAAGGCTCGAAAACCACCGATCATTCTTTTAATCATCGTTTGCATTCTTTACGCGCAGTTCTCGAGCATTATCAGGAACGCAATGAGTCCAGTGCACATAAAGAAGCAGAAGATGAAATCGAAAACTTCGAACATATTCAAGACTTCGAAGGCTTCGAAAAAATTTATGTGTTTAGTCGTGATGGTGATATCAAAGAGTTGCCGCGTGATTCAACTGTGCTCGACTTTGCTTATCATGTGCATACCGAAGTTGGTAACAAATGCTATGCCGCGCGTGTCAATCAGCGCTATGTGCCACTGACCTATACCCTGAAAACCGGGGAACAGGTCGAGATTCTGACCAAAAAAGACCGTGAGCCGAATCGGGACTGGCTGGTTAACTCTCTGGGTTATATCAAGACTGCACGTGCGCGCGACAAGTTGCGCCACTGGTTCCGTCAACAGGACCGCAGTAAAAACCTGGAAGTCGGCCGTGAAGTGCTGAATAAAGAATTGTCACGTCTGGCGATTCATCCAAAATCGATCGATTTGAGTGATTATTGCAATCATTTTAATGTCAAAACCGGTGATGACATTCTGGTGAATCTGGTCAATGGTGATATCAGCCTGCATGCCTTGATTAATCAGGTGAATCGTCATATGCATCTGGATCAGGATGAACCTGAGCTGGTGCTGAAGCCAGCGCTGAATCCGCGTGCCAGTCATACCCTGTCAGCGCACGGTATTCTGATTGACGGGCTGGATAACGTAGAGCTGCATGTCGCGCAATGTTGCCAACCGGTGCATGGTGAGTCGATCGCTGGCTATATCACCCTGAATCGTGGGGTAAGCATTCATAAGGTGGCTTGTCCGGACTATGTGCGCATGATCACCCAAGAGCCTGAACGTGCGGTAGAAGCCGACTGGGAAATGCAGCCAACACGTGGCCAGAGCGTACAGATTGTGGTGGAAGCCTATGATCGACGTGGTCTGCTCAAAGATCTGACGCAAGTGATTTTTTCCGACCAGATCAATATCCGTCAGGTCAATACTATTTCGGAAGCGGACGGTATTGCCAATATGAAGCTATTGATTGAAGTTAAAGGTCTGGCGCAACTTTCCAAACTGCTGGCGCGTCTTGAACAGCAGCCGGGCATTATCAGCGCCCGCCGTCTGGTACAGGGCACTTAATTCTTTATTTCTAAGCTGAAGAAAGCCTGCAATTCAATTGTGGGCTTTTTTATTGTAAGGTATTTGAACAAAATGGATAAAAACAGATCAACAGACCGATATGAGTGCGCCAGAAATATTTGAACGAAGACGACATCATCTGACAAAAGTGATTGATCAGCTGATTGACACCCAGCAATTTAAAACCGGCAAAGAGATCTGCGAGCATTTTGGCTTGTCTGCTGCTTATATCGCGCAGTTACTGAATAGCAAACGCCAGATCGGAGAGAAGGTGGCAAGGGAACTGGAACAGCAGCTTGGCTTAGCCCGTTTAATTCTGGATCAGACGGTCGAACCGAAGATTGAACTTGCTACAGCTATAGATCGGGTCGTTTTGTTTCAGATGCAGGTGGTACAACAACAGGCCTTTAAACTCAATCCCATAGATTCTACGGTTTCGTTCAATCCGGATATTTTTCATCTGCAAGCACAGCATTATGCGATTCAGGTGGCAGAGCGCTATTATTTTCCCAGTCTGAAACCGGACTGGTGGCTGGTTTGTGATAAAGAGTTGCCAGTTTTTGGGATGTGCTGTGTGTATCTGGCCAACGGCTTGCAGCTCATTTTGGAGGGGGTGGGGGAAGCTCAAGATACTTATGAATTTCAAAGTCTGGATGAAAATCGGAAAGTCATTTTCCAAAAAACAGATATTGAAAAAATCCATCCAGTGATTGCGATTCTGCCGGCTACTTCAACATTCAAACAGCAGAAATAATTCAGCCCATCCTAGGACGGGCTGAACGATGAAAATGAAATATCAGATTAGGGAATCTGGTTTTCGTCTTCAAATTCTGGCTTGACTTGTACGATAAAGTCCTGACGGTTTAAACCACGCCAAAGTGCAAATCCAGTCCCGATATAGATTGAAGAGTAGGTACCGACAAAAACGCCGACAAACATCGCAATCGAGAACCATTTCAGGCCATCACCACCCATGAGCATCATTGCAACAACAACCAGCAATAGCGTCATAGAGGTATGAATGGTACGGCGTAAGGTTTCGGTCAGGGCAATGTTAATCACTTCAAGCGGTTCTGCACCCCGAATCTTACGGAAGTTCTCACGGATACGGTCAGAGACCACGATATTATCGTTCAGTGAGAAACCAATGATCGCAAGGAGTGCCGCAAGTACCGTCAGGTCAAATGGCCACTGCGTCATGGCAAAAATCCCGAGGGTCACCACGATGTCATGGAACAGCGACAGTACTGCACCGATCGCCAGTTTGAGCTCAAAGCGGATGGTGACATAGACCAGCATCAGTAAGAGCGCCAGTGCCACCGCGCCACCAGAGCGGACATACAGCTCATTACCCACCTGTCCGCCGACCACATCAAGCTTCGGTACCTCTGCCGCATTATTTGGCAGTTGAACCGCTGCAGTAACTGCTTTGGTCAGGTCTTCAGCTTCCACATCTTCCTGAACTGGCATACGCACCATCAGGTCACGTTCCGAACCCAAAGTTTGTACGACAGCATCGTTGAAACCGGCCTGGCTCAGTGCCTTGGAAACATCTTCAGGCTTGACCGGATTGGTATAGTTCAGCTCGGCTGCCACACCACCGGTAAAGTCTAGCCCCAGGTTAAGGCCTTTGGTCGTAATAAAGAACAGACTCGCAACAGTTAAGATGATTGAAAACAATGCCGCAGGCAAAGCAATCTTCATAAACGGAATGACGCGTTCGTCTTCAGGGCGACCGTACTGTTTTTGATTCAGTTGAGTATTTTCAGTCATCATCGATCTCCTTAAATGCTCAACTTTTTCAAGTTACGTTTTTTGCCATAAATGAGCTGTATCACGGCACGCGTTACTGTAATCGCAGTAAACATCGAGCAGACAATACCAATCATCAGGGTCACGGCAAAGCCTTTGATCGGACCTGTACCAATCGCGAACAGAATGAAGGCTACCAGGAAGGTAGTAAGGTTCGAGTCGAAAATGGTGTTATAGGCCCGATCATAACCGGCCACAATCGCCTGTTTCGGCGAAGCTCCCCATTTCATCTCTTCCCGTATTCGTTCACAGATCAGAACGTTGGCATCGACTGCCATCCCGATGGTAATCACGATACCGGCAATACCAGGCAAGGTCAGAGAAGCACCAATCCATGACATGACGGTCAGAATCATTGCCAGGTTAAAGACCAGGGCAAAGTTCGCAATCACACCAAACAGACGGAAGAATACCACCATCCAGATCGCCACCAGAAGGAAGCCAATTTGTGTTGAAAGTACACCTTTGTCGATGTTTTCCTGACCCAGACTTGGACCAATCACACGTTCTTCAACAAAGTACATTGGCGCAGCCAGGGCACCGGCACGTAGCATCAAGGCAAGTTCAGCAGCTTCCTGTGGTGAGTCCAGACCGGTAATACGGAACTGGGAACCGAGTACCGCCTGAATGGTTGCCGCATTAATCACGACAGATTCAGTATATGGCGTACGCACTTCAGTTTGAGTCCCAGTCGCTGGATCTTCTACATAGCTAATGCGCTGTTTGTTCTCGATGAACAATACTGCCATCCGTTTGCCGACCGCATTCCGGGTCGCATCCGACATCAGTTTGCCGCCTGCGCTGTCTAGGGTAATGTTGACCTCAGCACCGCCAGTGTCCTGGCTAAAGCCGCTTGATGCATTCTGAACACGTTCACCGGTCAAGATACGGTTACGGTTCAACAGCAGCTGACGACCGCTGTCCAGGGATTCATAAGCGAATACTTCTGTACCTGGTGGCAATGTGCCAGTCGCCTGACCGGTATATGGATCAATATATTGATCATTCAGGTCAGAAACCAGACGAAACTCAAGGTTTGCGGTACGACCCAAGACACGTTTTGCTTCTGCAGTATCCTGTACACCCGGCAATTCAACCACAATACGGTTGCTGCCCTGGGTTTGCACCAGTGCTTCTGCCACACCTAACTCGTTAATACGGTTACGTAACGTGGTCAAGTTCTGGTTGACTGCATAAGACTCGATTTCTTGCTTACGTACATCAGTATAAGTCAAACGTAAAGTCGAACCGGTATCAGTCGCAACAGCCTGCTGGGTAAACTCATTGCCATTACGGCGCAAGAAGTCCATCGCTGCAGCACGATCATCATTGCTGGCAAACTGCACCACAATGGTGTTGCTGCTTAAGTTCAGGCTATTAAATTTCAGGTTGTTATCACGCAACTGACGACGTAGGTCTGTCGCAGAGGTTTCCATGCGCTGCGCAATCGCTTTGTCCATGTCCACTTCGAGTAAGAAGTGAACACCGCCACGTAAATCCAGACCCAGCTTCATTGGCTTGGCACCAATTTTTTGCAGCCATTCCGGCGTGGTCGGGGCAAGGTTCAATGCAACCACGTAATCATCACCTAATCCGCGACGTAAAGCTTCTTTGGCTTTAAGTTGCAATTCACTTGAATCTACACGTAATAAGGCAGCATTGTTGCTAAAGCTATTGTCATGGGTGGCAATATTTTCAGTTGTTAAAATTTGCTCTGCTTTTTGTACGATGCTTGCATCAATTTGAGTACCGGCTTTGGCACCCGAAATCTGTACAGCAGGTTCATCTGGATACAAACTTGGCAGGGCATATAAGGTACTGATGACTAGTACAACTAGAATCAGTACATATTTCCATGCTGGGTAACGCATTTATTTTCTTCTTAAAATGAAAAAGTCGTGCAAGGGCACGACTATTTTTGATTAAAGGTTATTTAAAGTGCCTTCAGGAAGGACTGAAATCACACTCGCACGCTGAACTTTAACTTCTACGCCACGGTTCAATTCAACCACTGCGAAGTCACCTTCAATCTTGGTGATTTTGCCCATTAATCCGCCTGCAAAAACGACTTCACTGCCAACACCAAGGCTTTCAACCAAAGCACGATGTTCTTTGGCACGTTTAGATTGAGGGCGCCAGATCAAAAAATAGAAGATTGCAATAAAAACCGCAATCATCAAAAGGTTCGCCATCATGCTGGGTTGTTGTGCAGCTTCACCTGCAGCGTGAGCAGTCGAAATAAAAAGGCTCATTACATTTTCCTAAAATAAAAAAACTGGTGATCAACTTGATAATAAATTGACATATTCTTGCAATTTACATTGTCTTTTTCCTCAGCGCAAATGCTGATGGATTAATCTTGCGGGCAAGGGGGTACTTCCAGGCCACGACGGGCATAAAAGTCCTGCACAAACGCATCAAATGTACCGTTGTCCAAGGCATCACGCATGGATTCAGTCAAGCGCAGGTAATAACGCAAGTTATGAATGGTACCGAGCATCGAACCAAGCATTTCCCCACATTTTTCGAGGTGGAATAAATAAGCACGAGTGAAGTTGGTACAGGTGTAGCAATCGCAATGTGGATCAAGCGGGCTTTGATCGTGACGATATTTTGCATTACGGATCCGTACCAGACCATCTGTGACAAAATAATGACCATTACGTGCATTTCGGGTTGGCATCACGCAGTCAAACATATCGACACCACGGCGCACCGCTTCCACAATATCTTCAGGCTTGCCGACCCCCATCAAATAGCGCGGTTTATCTGCCGGCATTTGTTCTGGAAGATAATCCAGTACCTTGATCATTTCTTCTTTAGGCTCGCCAACGGACAGACCGCCAATCGCGTAACCATCAAAGTCAATATCAAGCAGGCCTTTTAACGATTCTTCACGTAAGTCTTCATACATGCCACCCTGAATAATCCCAAACAGTGCATTACGGTTTTTCAGAACCTCGTGATGTTGGGTTTTACAGCGCTTCGCCCAGCGCAAAGACAGTTGCAAGGATTTTTGCGCTTCTTCATGCGTCGCAGGGTACGGCGTACATTCATCAAAAATCATCACAATGTCAGAGTTCAGCGTGTGCTGAATGTCCATTGAAATTTCAGGCGATAAAAATACTTTTGAACCATCGATGGGTGAGCGGAAGGTGACCCCTTCTTCTTTAATTTTACGCATTGCGCCCAGACTGAACACCTGGAAGCCACCGGAATCGGTCAAAATGGGATTATTCCACTTCATAAATTCGTGCAGGCCACCATGTTCACGAATCACATCGAGTCCTGGACGTAAATACAAATGGAAGGTATTGCCCAAAATGACTTGAGACTTGATCTCTTTAATATCACGCGGCAACAGGCCTTTCACCGTACCGTAAGTGCCGACAGGCATAAACATCGGGGTTTCAACCACACCATGTTCAAGCGTTAAACGACCACGACGGGCGCGACCCGACTGACCTAATTTTTCAAACTTCATAGGAGTTCCACATCCAGGCGAAAAAACAGTTCGCTGCTAGTTCATAGCTAAAGGGCGCTATTTTCCTTGATTCTTACGCTAAACGCCAGCATTGTAGAGCATTCGCTCTGTAATTTTATTTATCGTTGAATAAATGCAAGATCAGGTGAAATAGTCGAATTTGCAGAAAACTGTTGCAAGCGCTGCTGGATATCTTCCCGGCTAAGAGCACAGCTGCCATCCGGCTCAGAGGCCATGGCAGCGATATGCTGGATCAGTTTCTGGATATAGATATTGCTGTCGATAAAGTAGGATTCCAAGGTCAGCAAATAGGCATCGTGCGCCACTTGCAGATAATCATAAGGCTCCATCACCAGCATTTGTTCCAGATCAATCAGAATGTCCTTGTCATTTTGCGAGAGTTTTAATCGCTTGCTGATTTCAGAAAAAGGCTGGGCATGTCGGGAGACTAAAAAGTTTTGCAATAAGGCGCTTTCTGGGTTGATTTCCAGTGCAGATCGGCGCTCAAATTCGACTTGGTTTGGCAGGCTCAGGAAAAAAAGTATATTGCCCAGATCCAGACCATAGGCTTCGGAGAGGCGATATTTGGCCTGTTTGAACGTTTGCAGTAATAAGTCCAGATGTGTTGTGTGGAGCTGTTGCTGTCCCAATAGCGGATGACCAAAACTATGCTGGGTTTTAAAATAATCGGCCAGCAAAGTTTTGAACGGGATCAGTCCGGAGTCGGGCGCAGCTTGTGCCCGATAACGCCATTTTGGGACATTCCAGCGATCTTGTTTAGCCAGATATTGCCGCTGATCTTCCGGATCTTTAAAAATACTGCACTCAGTCGAAATAGCCAGATCATCCAGCAGTAAAAATTCGTCAAAGACCAGACTACAGGCATAGATTCCATCGTCCTGATAATGGTCATAAAGCGGATAAAATTCTTCCACCAGCGTCTGCTCTAAGCGCTCTACATAATTCAGCATAATTTTTATTCTTTATTTTATTGGTTTTATAAAGGTGTAGCTTCATCCTGGGGCATTTTATTATAAGTTGAGTACGCCAGGATGAGAAAGTCGATCAGATGAGATAGTTGCTCAGTGAAAATTTGGACGATAGTCAAAACTCTGGGTTGCGCTCTGATCGCGAAAAGGGCGAACTGCTTTTTTTCCTAACAGCATATTATTAATCACATTGTGTGGGAAAATCTGGATCTGGTTATTAAACAGTTCCACATTGCGATTATAAATGGTAATTGCCGCACCGACATTTTCATTCTGTTCTTCAATTTCAGCCATCATTTTCAGATAAATGTCATTGGCTTTTAGCTCGGGATAGTTTTCAACCACTACATTGAGGCTATGCATGAGTTGTTTGTTCAGGCTTTCAATGCGCTGTAACTGAGAAATGTCGGCATCGTTGATATTTAAATTCATGATGTTCTGACGCAGTTCGATGACTTTTTCCAGTGTGCCTTTTTCAAAAGAAGAATATTGCTCGACCAGCGGCTGCAGTCCATCCAGAATTTTCAGTTTCTGCCGTTCATAACTGGCAACATCCGACCAGGCGCGAATCGTCGCGTTGTGATGACGGACAATACTGTTGCGGATCATAATGATCAGCACAATCAGCGCAATAATGATCAAACATAAAACCAAAAATCCCATGCGAGATATCCCCAATTCATATTTATATTCTGAAAATATTGATTTAAAAAAAAGCAGTTATTTTAAAAACTGCACAAGATCATGTTGTAACTGTTCGAGTTGTCTTAATTTAAACGTTCTGAGATGGCCGCGCAATGTCGAAATATCATTGATATGACGATGCTTGCTCGACACCTGAAATAAATCATGAGGCCCCAGATAGCAGAGCATCCGATTTTCCGGATGAAACAGTAAATCCCCCTGACGCTGTGCAAAAAAATCGGCCAGACGCAGTACAAAACCCGGACTGAGTAATTTGGCGGTTTGCATCGGATCACTGCCATAAAAGCTTAAGCGTTGATTGGTACGAATATCGCTACTATGCCAGGGATGGCTATAAGGATAATAAAATTTACGTCGAGAAGTCGTGACCGCCAGTCCCTGAATCTGGATATCAAAGACAAACACGCCCCACAGGTCTTTGTGAACCTGCATTAATTTAACCGGCTGCCCTTGCTTGTTGCGAACCTGTACTTCATCAATATAGTGATATTGAAACAGCAGCACCTGATGTTGCTGGCCGTTTTCATCTTCCCATACCGTGCTGGCATAACGTGTAATCTCATTACTCAAAGAACCTTGATTGAATAAGGGGAATAAACGTTTTAAATGTCCAATAAAATGCAGGGGATTTAAAGGAATTGAAATATGCTGTGGCTGTTGCTGAAAGGCAAGCTGATATTTTTTGGCCAGTGCTGCATCTTCCAGAAAGCCAATAACTTCATCTAATGGTTGTTGTTGCTCATAGCAAAGATAGGCCCAGAACAGCAGCAGACCGCCCAGAAAAACGCCACTTTGAATCCAGATATTTTCCGGTGCAATAAAAATGCTGACGATGAGCAACAAACCAATACCAGCCAGCGCCAATGGCAGATTATTTTCAAATTTTAGCGTTATCGGGCCATTCCAGGGATGCAATCCGTCCAGCAGGTCTTGATGACTCTTGGCTTGACGGCCCAAATCCCACAGCCGGGCGATATTCTGAAACACCACTGCATTTTTCTTGCGGCGAATATGAATGGACTGTTGTACAGACTCGATCGGCATGGGCAGCTATTCTCGCTATTGTGCCTGATCAATCAGCATGGCATCGCCATAACTGAAGAAACGATATTGGCTGTCTACTGCATGCTTGTAGGCATTCAGAATGTTGTCACGATTGGACAGGGCAGAAACCAGCATTAACAGGGTCGATTCCGGTAAATGGAAATTGGTAATCAGACGATCGACCACTTTGAACTGATAACCTGGATAAATGAAAATCTGGGTATCACCGGTCCAGCCTTTTAGTTCACCGCCATTGGCCTGCGCCGCACTTTCTGTGGCACGGGTAGCCGTTGTACCGACAGCAATCACTTTATTGCCACGCGCTTTAGTTGTTTTGATGAGTTCCATCGACTCATCGGACACCTGGCACCATTCGCTGTGCATGATGTGATTTTCAATATCGGTAGTGCGTACTGGTAAGAATGTACCTGCGCCCACATGTAGTGTGACAAAGGTGGTTTGAATTCCTTTGGCTGCTAACTTTTTCAATAAGTCTTTATCGAAATGCAGAGAAGCCGTAGGTGCTGCGACACTGGCCAGCTTGGTTGGATCATTAAACACAGTTTGATAACGTTCGGTATCAATTTCTTCTGCTTCACGGTTGAAATAGGGCGGAATAGGGAGGGCGCCATATTTGTCTAAGACTTCTAAAATCGGCTGTGAAAATTCCACAATAAACAGGTTTTCATGACGACCTTGCACGGTCACTTTTACTGCATCTGGGCCAATAAACAGTTCTGCACCGGCTTTCGGTGAGTTGCTGGCCTTGATATGACAATGTGCAATGAACTGATCCATCATGCGTTCAACCAGTACTTCTATGGCACCGCCTGAGGCACGTTTGCCTTTTAGACGTGCTTTCATGACTTTGGTGTCGTTCAATACCAGTAAGTCGCCGTCTTCAAGCAAGTCCAGAATGTCGGTAAATTGATGGTCGTGATATTGACCGTGTGCGTCGAGGTGCAGCAGGCGAGAGGCACTGCGTGTTTCCAGAGGATAGCGAGCAATCAGCTCATCGGGGAGATCAAAATTAAAATCAGAAAGTTGCATGATGATTTACGCTAAAAAAACTGCGGCTAGTATAAACTTTTTTCTTTTTTATGGCGGGAATTGCTCGATTTTAAAACGAAAAAATGCCATTTGTTTTAAAAATAAACAAATGTAAATATTCTGCGTTGACAGTGCCGAGAAATCGCGTATTATACCTTTCATCCACTCCCGAGGTGGTGAAATTGGTAGACGCGGCGGACTCAAAATCCGCTGTCAGAGATGACGTGTCGGTTCGAGTCCGACCCTCGGGACCAAAATTCTAGAAAACCCCAAGCACATTCAGTCTTGGGGTTTTTTATTGTCTGTATATTTAAAAGTATTTATTTTCATCATTTCTTAAAATGGTTTTTGACTGAATTTGAGTGGTTTTGTCAGTAAGATGATGATTTATATCTATAGCGAAAAATAGATTAATTGAATAACTTTGATACATCAATCAGACATAAAAAACCGGCGCCTAGACGCCGGTTTTTTTATTTTACATTACTGATCAAGTCAGTTTTGCAAAAGCTTAGATCGTAGCAAGTGCTGCATTCAAAGTAGCACTTGGACGCATCACTGCATTTACTTTCTCTTGATCAACAGCGTAGTAACCACCGATGTCTACTGATTTACCTTGAACTTCAGCAAGCTCAGTAACGATTTTCTCTTCATTTTCAGCTAAAGTTTTTGCAAGTGGTGCAAATTTCGCTTTCAATTCAGCATTTTCGTCTTGAGCAGCAAGTTCTTCAGCCCAGAACTTCGCCAGGTAGAAATGGCTACCACGGTTGTCGAGTTCGCCAGTACGACGAGAAGGTGACTTGTCGTTATCTAGCAATTTGCCAGTTGCACGGTCTAAAGTTTTAGCAAGTAACTTGATGTTGTCATTGCCTTCTTTAATACCCATTTCTTCTAGAGAAACTGCAAGCGCCATGAATTCACCGAGTGAATCCCAGCGTAAGTGGTTTTCTTCAACTAACTGCTGTACGTGTTTAGGCGCAGAACCGCCTGCACCTGTTTCATACATGCCGCCACCCGCCATTAACGGCACGATTGACAACATTTTCGCAGATGTACCCAATTCCATGATCGGGAACAAGTCAGTCAGGTAGTCACGTAAGATGTTACCTGTTACAGAAATGGTATCTAGACCGCGCGCAACACGTTCAAGCGTATAACGCATTGCACGTACTTGTGACATGATCTGGATATCAAGACCGGTAGTGTCGTGATCTTTCAGGTATTTTTCAACTTTCTTGATCAGTTCATTTTCGTGTGGACGGTACGGGTCAAGCCAGAAGATTGCCGGCATGCCAGAGTTACGTGCACGCGTTACTGCAAGTTTCACCCAGTCGCGGATCGGTGCGTCTTTCACCTGACACATACGCCAGATATCGCCTTCTTCCACGTTTTGTGACATCAACACTTCGCCAGTTTCAAGATCAACGATGTTGGCAATACCTGCTTCAGAGATCTCGAAAGTTTTGTCGTGTGAACCGTATTCTTCCGCTTTTTGCGCCATCAAACCAACGTTCGGTACGGTACCCATTGTACGTGGATCAAAATTGCCATTCCACTTACAGAAGTTGATCATTTCCTGGTAAATACGTGCGAATGTTGATTCAGGCATAACGGCTTTACAGTCATAAGGTTTGCCATCAGCGCCCCACATTTTACCGCCACCACGGATCATTGCAGGCATAGAAGCATCTACAATCACGTCGTTTGGTGAATGGAAGTTCGTGATGCCTTTGGCAGAATCAACCATCGCAAGCGCTGGACGATGTTCTTGGCAAGCATGTAGATCTGCAATGATTTCTTCACGTACAGAGGTTGGTAGAGTTTCGATCTTTTCATAAAGACCAGCCATACCGTTGTTTACGTTCACGCCCAGCTCATCAAATAACTTGCCGTGTTTTTCAAATGCGTCTTTGTAGTAAATTCTCACACAGTGACCGAATACGATCGGGTGTGAAACTTTCATCATGGTTGCTTTGACGTGAAGTGAGAACAAGATGCCGGCTTCTTTACAATCATCTAATTCTTTTTCATAGAAATCGCAAAGCGCTTTTTTGCTCATGAACATTGAATCGATGATTTCGCCATCTTGAAGTGCAACTTTTGGCTTAAGAACGATGGTTTCACCAGACTTGGTGATCAATTCCATTTTCACATTACGTGCACGGTCTAAAGTCATCGACTTTTCGCCATGGTAGAAGTCGCCTTCGTCCATGTGTGAAACGTGAGTTTGAGACCACTGTTTCCACTCGCTCATAGAGTGCGGGTGTTTTTTCACATAGTTTTTAACGGCAGCAGGTGCACGACGGTCTGAGTTACCTTCACGTAGTACCGGGTTTACTGCTGAACCAAGACATTTGCTATAACGTGCCTTGATTGCTTTTTCTTCTTCAGTGGCCGGGTTTTCAGGATAGTCAGGAAGGGCATAGCCTTTAGACTGGAGTTCCTTGATACACGCTGTTAGCTGGCCAACAGAAGCACTGATATTTGGGAGTTTGATAATGTTCGTGTCTGGATCTTGTGTAAGACGACCTAGCTCAGCTAGAGTGTCAGGCACCTTTTGCTCTTCGCTTAGGTAATCTGTAAATTCAGAGAGCACGCGCACAGCTACAGAGATGTCACTTTTGACGATCTCAACGCCAGCTGGCTTAGTAAAGGTCTCAATGATCGGCAGCAGAGAATAAGTCGCCAGTAATGGCGCCTCGTCGGTCAGTGTGTAAATGATAGTTGACTTTCCACCAGCCATATATAGCCCCTTGCGTTGGATTGAGTTTCTGAGGACCGAACTTTTGGTCCAGCCTCATTGAACCGATTTGCTTAAATAAAAACATTGAGAGTATCGTCTTTCAGCGCATTTCAGTCAACGAAATATGCTTTTAGATTGAAATTTGGGCGAAAATTTGTACAGATTTGTATGGTTTAGCTGTGTTTGTATTTTGTACAAAAAATAATTTTCGGCGCTTAGAAATCATTGTGGTGCTGGAAGGAAATTTTATGCTACCAGATTGTATTCACTGAAGATGAGTTTTTGAGCATTGGGCGGGATCGTGATGATCTCGAAATACAAATAAATGTTGAGTAAGCAGATACTATTTCGGGACAATTTCTTAGGGTCAATTGAGGAAATTTGTCTTGACGAATCATCACCTCAATATCATGGAATTACTTTGCGATATACTTCTAAGCATTGATCAAATCATTCTTAAAATTGCAGCGAAATAAGGAAATCGAATGCCCAGTTTATTTATTGTGATGCTTGGTGGCCGTCATGCCCGTGCCAATACAGAAGTTCATGATGTGGTACTGGCAGTAGGCGAAACTCTGGAAGAAACCTATCCTCAACTGAAAAATGCCTGGTTTGCCGAGCAAAAAGGGCTGCATATTGATGCTTGGGCGCAAATTAATGGACTGGAGTTCGAGGGCAAAAATTATCACGTTCAATTTAGCGATGCTGCCCCGAATCAGGCTGCCGAAAAGCTTTGGCTGATTAATTTAGGTGGTTATGATGCACGTGAATTTGGTGAGCTGCACCGTTATGTGCTGGTGGTGGCACAGAATGCCATGGTGGCAAAACAGCGCGGTAAAGCTTATTTCGCCAAGCACTGGCAAAAACAGCATACTGACCGGGTGCTGGATGTCGATGATTGCATTGCGATTGATCAGGTGTATGGCCGATATGTACAGCTGGTGGAGGGACATTTTAGTGCGAATCGCTGGGAAAATACCTATCTTACGATTTAAAACTGAAGCATAGGGCTATAGCGTGGCTGAGGGTCAGGATTCGACGAGTGACTTAAAAAAAATCTTTATCAAAGTTCAATAATCTGCATAATACCGGAAAGGAAAAACAGCTTTTGACTGAGATGGAACATCTTAAATGGATTTAATTCAGGCAAATGGACAACCGCACTATGGACGTTTCAAGGAACTTCCAAAAAGTATTGACTATCAGGCATATCAATACAAGAACCCTTATGGTCAGGTGCTGTCAGGCTGGCGTAAGCATCTAAAATATAAGAAATTCAAATTTTGTAGTATTCAGCACGAACATTATACCATTGGGCTGGCGATTGCCGATATTGCATGGGCAGGGCACAGTTTTGTCTATGTCTACAACCATATGACCAATGACGTTCTGGAATGGAATGCGATTAATTTCCTGTCTCGCCATACTGTGCTGGATGAACAACCATTATTCAATCACAGTTATTTTCATAAATCGCCTTTTCAGGTCGATATTCAGCATGCCAACGGTGTGCGCTATATCAATGTCAGTAAATACGGCGAAATTCAGCTCAGTGCACGAATCTTTTGTGCAGGAACCGATCCTTTAAGTATGTGTAGCCCAACTGGTATCAACGGTTGGACTTATACGCAAAAGCTCACGACCTTAGGTTGCGAAGGCTATTTTTTAAATAAACAAAAACAAAAGATTCAATTTAACGAACGAACTTTTGCCTTGCTGGATGACACCTGTGGCTTTTTACGTCCAGAAACTGCCTGGTTTTGGTTGTCGTGTAACTTTTGGGATGCGACCAATCAGCGGATTGGAATTAATTTAGCATCCGGTGTTAACGAAAGCTTTGGTAATGAAAACTGTTTGTGGATCAACGGAAAAATTTATCCATTGGCTGATGTGCTCTTTCAGCAGGAAACTGAAACTCAATGGACGATTCAATCACTAGATGAAAAGCTGAATCTAACGGTGACAACCGGTTGGCGACGTTATGAAAATCTGAATTTGCGTCTGGTCGGCAGCCAGTTTAGCCAGTGGCAGGCCAAAGTCTGTGGCACCATTCAGCAGGATGATCAGGAAATTATTTTACTGAATGAATATGCCTTGCTTGAGCAGCATTATGCCAAATGGTAAATCATCTTAAATCAAAAAGCCTTCAAGTTAATGAGGGTTTTTTGATTTAAGCGATGCTCACGTGTAGTCTTTCGCGGCCTGCCAGAAGGCTTCACCGGCTTGAATCGGATCGCCGGTTTCATTTAGGGTGTTGATCCAGACATCGTATTGGGCAATCACTGGGTGCTGACTCGGATGAAAGTCTTTTTTAAACCAGTCTCGATACTGTTTGCCCATTCGGGTCAATGTGCCTTTTGGGCCAAAAAACCAGGGTAAGCTCTTGATATTCATCTGCAAGCGTTGCAAGAGGCTAAAGCCATCATGTTTCAGCATGACATTGGCACGGTAGACGGTAAAACTAAACATTAAAATGGTCGTGCTGACTAAGGTGGCTCGACGGGTAAATTCTGGGGTTTTAGCCACATTTTTCATCACATCAAAAGCTACATCGCGGTGTTCCATTTCCTCAATGGCATGCCAGGCCAATAATGCCCGTACAAAAGGATGGGCATCTTTCAGGGTCTGTTTTTGTCCATAAAAAGTTTCTGCCATAAGCGCCGTTAAATGCTCTGCCGCAGCGGTAATGGCAATATTAAACTGGGGTGAGCGGTGCTTCAGATCATAATTGAAAATTTTATTTAAACGTTCAATAAATTGGTCTACAGGCATGCCTTGCTCGCGCATCAACTGATTCATTTTGTCATGCGCGATGCCGTGCTGGGCTTCCTGGCGGATAAAATCCGCGACACGTTGTTGCAGCTCCGGGTCCTGGATCTGATCGCGGAACAGGCGGACACTCTGAATAAAATAGCGCTCGCCGTCTGGAAAGGTCAGGCTCAGGGCATCGAACATGCGTGTCATAAAGGGATCGCCGCCGAACCAGTAACGTGGAATTTCATCCAGTTTAAAATCAAGTTGGGTGCGAACCACAGGCTGTAGGGCGGATTTTAATATGGCGTTCATCTTGTAATTCTTTTTTGTGACGATGCTGACAGTATGTCGGCGAATCTCGCCATTGTTTTGACAGAGCTTGCCAATTTTTATACATTTTATGCCAAATGAAAATAAAACTGGTCAGATTAGAGCTGCCAGCGAGAATCGCACATGCAAGACATAAAAATATCCAATGGTTATCTTCAGCTCTGGGCGACTTATTTGCGTGATGTGGGGATTGAACCCTTAACTGCCGACTTTCTGCAAGATGTGCATGACTCGCTTGTGACCCTCATCGATCAGCCTTTTGATACACAAGTACCTTTGGAATTGTTGAATCATATTATTTTAACTACTCGGCAACATCTGAACTGTCCGCAGCTGATTTTTGAAATCGTGCAGGTCATTCGTCCTGAGCATTTTGGTGTACTGGGTTATATGGTTTCACGTAGCAGTAGTGTCGCGGAAATGATCGGCTATAGCATGCGCTTTCAGCGGCTGGTGATTGATGGCAGTGAATTCGTGCCTTTACAGTTGAAGCAGCATGAACACAGTATGGAACTCTATTGGGGCTATTTAGATGAAAAATATAATTTGTTAAATGAGCTCACCATGGCAGCAATGGTGCAACTGGGACGGGTTATTTTGCAAGAGCAGCCACTTTTATTGCGTTGTGTACGACTGGCTCATGCAGCTGAAATGGCACAAATGCATTATCAAAAATTCTTTGCCTGTGAGGTTCAGTTTTCTCAAGATTATTATGCTCTGGAACTGGATGTACAGGGGTTAGCTCATGGGTCTGAGCATGCTGACCCCATATTATTGCAGTTGCTGACTCTTCAGGCGGAACAGGCGATTGCAGCAAAAGTACCTGTTGAAAATACCTTGCAGCAAGCACAGCAAATCATTGCCGAACAGTTGCGAACCAGGCAACAGGCGATCAAAATTGAGCAGCTTGCCCAGCAGTTGTGGATGTCGACCCGAAGCTTGCAACGCTTATTCAGCATATATCAAACTTCATTTAAAAAACTGCTGCAACAGCAGCGCATCAAACGCTGTGAGATTTTGTTACAGCAGGGGCTTAGTCTGAGCGAGATTGCTGAAGCGCTGGATTATTCCGACCAGTCGGCCTTGGCCCGCGCCTATAAAGCAGCCACCGGACAGACTTTGTTCCAGCGCAAGAAACAGTTAAAGCATGCACAGCAATAAAAAAGCGACCCAATCAGATCGCTTTTTGATGTGAGGATGATACAGAGATTAAGCGGTTGCTTTAAGGTTGGGGAATCTCAACGCAATCGCAGCAATTGCGAAGATGGCCAGAATCCAGCAATAGTACAAGCCGCCAATCAGTTCAACCGGTGAGATTTTTGCAATCGAGCAGGCGAGGAGCAACTGTGCACCATAAGGAATCAGACCTTGTACCACGCAGGAGAAAATATCCATCAGTGCTGCAGAACGCTTGGGATCCACGCCGTATTCTTTGGCGACTTCACGTGCCATATCACCCGACAGAATAATTGCGACGGTATTATTGGCCACAAAGATATTTGAAAATACCACCAGAAAGCTGATCCCGATTTCGCCGGCCCTTTGCTGCCCAACTTTAAACAGACGGGTCAGGCTATAAATGCGCTCGATTAGCCAGCGTAAACCACCTTCACGTTGCATGATCGCTGACAGACCCCCCAGAAACATGGACAGTAATGCCACTTCAAACATGCCGACAAAGCCGTCATAAATCGAAGTATTCAGCTTGAGCAGGTTAAATTCAGGCGTCGCAAACAGACCGAACAGACCCGAAAGCAAAACACCAATGGTCAGTACTGCGAGGACATGCAGGCGACTAAAAGCCAAAACAAAGACCGCAATATAAGGTAAGACCAGTAACCAGTTAAAATCTTTATATTCTACGGGGCTGGAGCTGCCTGTACTTAAAATATAAATCACAATGGTGCTGATAGAGGCCGGTACAGCAATCCAGACATTGACTTTAAACTTGTCACGTAATTGCACCCGCTGGCTGGTGGTGGCTGCAATGGTGGTATCTGAAATCATGGAAAGGTTGTCACCGAACATGGCACCGCCTACGACTGCACCAATGGCGTAGATCACATTAATATCGGTGACCTGGGTAAAACCAAAGGCAATCGGGGCACAAGCTGCAATGGTGCCCATGGAGGTGCCCATCGCCGTGGCAATAAATGCCGAGATGATAAACAGCATCGGCAAGATAAATTCAGGCGGAATAATCGACAGGCCCAGTTGTACCGTGGCATCCACACTGCCAATCGCACTGCTGACACTGGCAAAGGCACCGGCCAGCATAAACACCATAAACATCAAAATTAAGTTCGGATGACTGGCCCCTTTTAGAAAGGCTTCAATGCCCTGATTGAGTTTGCCGCGATACACCAATGCAGCCAAAATAATCGCAGGCAGGGCAGCAACAGGCGCTTTCACCTGATAGAACGCAAATTCGGTTCCAATCAGGGAATGATAGATCCCGCTACCCAAAAATAGGGTTAAAAATACAATAAGCGGCAGCAGTGCAATGGCGCGTGCCTGCACTGTAGCCTCAGAATCAGTCTGCATAGGAGATAAAAAAGTAAGAGAATAGGACTAGTATAAAGCAGGTTTTGCAATTTCAGAAAACTTTAAATGAATGCGCTAACATCTGCATTTTTATTAATTTTTGCATGATAAAAATAAGTTTATCTAAATATTCAGGATTTTGGCTAATAGCAAAATTAGGCATCTTTGATCATTGTGAAAAAAATCAAAATAATCGTAAATAGACCCTTCCGAATTGTTTTGAAATCTTCGTACAGGAAATGAAATACTCGAGGTCGGTATCGCAGACTGTTCATTGGACAAAAAATAGCGTTACAATGCGACGTCTTGTATTTTTACATAGTCAATGCCTCAAGTTTGAAACACGTTAAGGAAAGCTCAGCCCTATGTCACGTTTAGCCACACGATTTGAACAACTTAAATCTCAACAGCGTAAAGCTTTAGTTTCTTATGTGATGGCTGGTGATCCGCATCCAGAGGTCACTGTACCTTTGCTCCATGCAATGGTAGAGGCGGGTGTCGATGTGATTGAGCTGGGTCTTCCTTTCTCCGACCCGATGGCAGATGGTCCCGTAATTGCTTTAGCGGCTGAACGTGCGCTGGCAGGCGGAACCAATACTTTGGACGCACTGCACATGGTGAAAGAATTTCGCTTGAAAGATCGCGAAACACCTGTGGTGCTGATGGGTTATCTGAATCCGGTCGAAGTGATTGGCTATGAAAAGTTTGTGGCTTATGCTTACGAATGTGGAGTAGATGGCGTGCTGCTGGTGGACTTACCGCCAGAGGAAGCACAAAGTCTGGGTGAAGTACTGGAAAAATATGACATGGATCAGATTTTCCTGCTGGCACCCACTTCAACCGATGCACGTATTCAACACGTAGCGAAACAGGCCACTGGCTTTATCTACTATGTATCCTTGAAAGGCGTGACCGGTGCAGCAACTTTAGATGTCTCTGAAGCCGCTGCCCGCATTCAAAAGATTAAAGCTGTGACTGATGTTCCTGTAGGCGTAGGTTTCGGTATCAGCGATGCTGCATCTGCGAAAGCGATGGGTGTTGCTGCCGATGCAGTTATTGTGGGAAGTGCGTTTGTAAAGCAGTTTGCAACGCTTGCACCAGAACAAGCCGTTATTGCGACGGTGAATAAAGTCAAGGAGCTTCGAGCAGCGCTCGATGAGTTATAGTATGAGTCAACCCGTGAAATCAGGCAAAATTCTGAGCCCATCGACCCCATGGACGGAACGCATTGTTCCAGGCATTCATGTACCTGATGAGCAAACGATCTACAAAGCGACATTTACCGAGCCTACGGTCGAGTGTCCTGAATGTCATGCTTTGGTGACCCGTACCGCGATGTCATTCAATGCCTATGTTTGTCCGCAGTGTGATGAGCATTTACGCATGAAAGCCCGTGATCGCCTGAACTGGTTCTTTGACCAGGTACAGACTGAACTGGGTCAGGAGTTTAAGGCTAAAGATCCGTTAAAGTTTGTCGATAGCAAAGCTTATCCAGAGCGTATGGCAGAAGCGCAAAAGAAAACCGGCGAAACCGAAGCGTTGGTCGTGATTCAAGGCCTGCTAAAAGATGTCCCAATGATTGCCTGTGCATTTGAATTCGATTTCATGGGCGGCTCTATGGGGACAGTGGTCGGTGACCGTTTTGTTCAGGCGGCAGAGCGTGCGATTGAAGCCCGTCAGCCCTTGATCTGCTTTGCTGCTTCAGGCGGTGCACGTATGCAGGAAGGCATGTTGTCCTTGATGCAAATGGCACGTACTTCGGCTGCTATCCAGCGTTTAAAAGAAGCAGGCCTGCCTTATGTGGTGGTATTGACGCATCCGGTATACGGTGGTGTCACTGCATCATTGGCGATGCTGGGTGATGTACATCTGGCTGAACCGAAGGCGATGATTGGCTTTGCCGGTAAACGAGTGATCGAACAAACTGTCCGTGAAAAACTGGAAGAACCGTTCCAGCGCGCGGAATATTTGCTTGATCATGGGGTAATCGATCAGATTGTTCACCGTCACGCATTACGTGATACAGTTTACCGTATTGTTACGAAATTGATGAACCTGCATTGAACACAGCACCGCTAGCAACAGATTCTTTAAGTACATGGCTCGATTATTGGAGCCATGTTCACGTTACGGGTATTGATTTAGGTCTGGAACGGGTTATTCCGGTGGCTGAAAAGCTCGGTGTGACACGTCCGGCGGCCAAAGTGCTGACGGTGGCTGGAACCAATGGTAAGGGTTCAACCACCACCACACTGGCTGCGATTTTGAATGCACAAGGCTTCAAGGTCGGACTGTATCAATCTCCACACGTGTACCGTTTCAATGAGCGGGTAAAACTGCGCGGCATTGAAGTTGAAGATCAGTTGTTGGTGGATGCTTTTGTTCAGGTGGATCAGGCTCGTCGCGAATGTGATTTGAGCCTGTCTTTCTTTGAAGCGACCACTTTGGCCGCTTTTGTGATTTTTAAAGATCAGTTATGTGATGTCTGGGTGCTGGAAGTCGGTCTGGGCGGTCGTCTGGATGTGGTCAATGTGGTTAATCCGGATGTAGCAGTGATTACCAATATTGGTCTGGATCATACCGATTGGCTCGGTGATAGCATCGAGAAAATTGCCTTTGAAAAAGCCGGAATTATCCGGCCGAATATTCCGGTGGTGTTTGGTGGACAGCAACAGATTCCACAAGCCATTTTAGCTAAAACTCAGCAATGCAACGCGCCCCTATATGCGGTGAATCGTGATTATTTCTATGAAGCATGTGCAGATGGGCAAAGCTGGGTCTTTGCCTCTTCGGGTACGACCTTAAAACTTTCTACAGGATCGTTGGCGCTGGATAATATTTCCACGGCGGTGGCTGCAATTTTGCTGAGCGGTTTAACGGTTAGTCAGGATGTGATGGCTCAAGGTATTCAGACTGCAAAGTTGCCGGGACGTTTTGAAGTCTGTCAAATCCAGAATAAAACCGTGATTTTTGATGCCGGACATAATCCGCATGGGGTCGAGTTTCTGCTGAAACAGTTGCGAAACTATTTAAATTACAATCAAAACTATAAAAATATCGTTTGTGTGTTTTCAATGTTGGCAGATAAAGATATAAATTCTGTCACCAAGTTATTGAAAGACACGGTTCAATTGTGGAAAATTGCACCATTATCCGTCCCACGTGCGGCAGAGCTCACAGTTTTGGCTGAAGCTCTAGGCGGTGAGGCGGTAGAACAATTTGACAATGTGAAATTAGCTTTTAAATCAGCACTGGATCAAACAGATAATAATCAGCTGATTTTGGTATGTGGATCATTTCATACCTTAGAAGCGGTATGGGAGTATTTGGAAGAATGTCAATGAATAACAAACAGCGCTGGATGGGCGGTGTTGTTTTACTCGGTGGTGGTGTTTTATTGGCAGCATTACTCCTGAAAGGTCAAGATGAAATCAAGCAGGACCGTCAGCAGAAACCGGCACAGGTTGCGGAAGTGGAAACGAAGGATGCAGTGAATCATTCGCTGGGTTCCTTGACGGTCGATGTGGAAACAGAAAAGCGTTTACTTGAACAGCAACGCCGTGATCGGGAAAAATCTGTGGCAGAGCAGGAGGCTCGTGCGGCTGAATTTTTAGCGATGCAGCAGCAGGCAGAAGCAGATGCGGCGCGTAAAGCGGCTGAAGAATATGCTGCACTTAATGCGCATCGTATGGGACAGCAAAGCTCGGATAATATTCCACCAGAACTGGTCGAAGACGAACAGGCCAAACAGAAACGCTTGGCTGAAGAAAAGGCTGCACAAGACAAAAAGCTAGCCCTGCAGAAGCTTGAGCAGCAAAAAGCCAACAGTTCAACTGAAGCGGCCAAGAAAGAAGCGGAGCGTAAAGCCGCTGAAAGCAAAGCGGCTGAAGAAAAACGTAAATTGGAGCAACAGCAAAAAGCCGAAGCAGAACGTAAGACGGCTGAGGCAAAACGTAAGGCTGAGGAAGAGCGTAAGGCAGCCGAGAAGAAAGAAGCTGAACGTAAAGCCGCCGAAGAAAAACGTAAAGCCGAAGACAAACGTAAGGCTGAAGAAGCCAAGAAAAAGGCAGCAGAAGACGCCAAAAAGAAAGCAGAAGCTGAGCAGGCACGTAAATTGCTGGAAGGTGAAAGTGACAAGCAGTGGATGGTGCAGGTTGCACTGGCAGCCAATGAAGCCAATGCAGATGCGGTTGCGGCAAAGCTGCGTGCCAAGGGTTATAAAGTGACCAAGAGTCCAACCTCTAAAGGGATTCGTATCATGGTCGGTCCATCAAAGGATCGGGAAACTGCTGATGCTTCGCGTAAAAAAATCGCTGCAGATGACAGTCTGAATATGAAATCTGCCTGGGTGATTGACTGGGTGCCTTTAGATAAGCGTAACTAAGACGGCGTATTACTGTACTTTGGTTTAAAATGGATTCAGGTTATGCCTGAATCCATTTTTATTGGGGAGCAAAAATTAAAAAGGTGACAAAGCTCTCAGGATTAAAAAAGCCTATCTAAAGATAGGCTGGTGATGAACTTCGAACTCGGCACGTCATTCGGGTTAGAAATTCAGTTTTAATCTTGCTGCTTTTTATATAGATATATCAACGTTAAGAGTGATGAATGTACTTATACATATTCTTTATGGACAGAGCAGTGCTTCGTTTTATCCCGTCCTACGCGCTTCACTTGTCTTGCGCCAAATTAAGGTAGTGCTTTATTTATAACTACGCGCTTCGCTTGTTTTGCGCCAAATTAAAAAAGGAGTCCTTTTCATTTGTTGCTCGAAGCGTACTTTTCGTCTTGCGTTCGGGCAAGGCAGTGCCTTGCTGATCCTCACTCAGGATGTGGCGTTAAGCGCAGGTAAGGCGTGACCGCGGTATACCCTTTAGGAAAACGTTGTGCAATTTCAGTCTCATCTTTTAGGGAAGGCACAATCACCACATCATCGCCATGCTGCCAATTGGCCGGTGTTGCGACTTTATGGCTGTCGGTGAGTTGCAATGAATCCACCACACGCAAGATTTCATGGAAATTACGACCCGTCGATGCCGGATAGGTAATAATCAAACGGACTTTTTTGTTTGGATCGATGACCACCAAAGAGCGAACTGTGAGCGTTTCACTGGCATTCGGGTGAATAAAGTCATATAGTTCAGACACTTTACGATCCTGATCGGCAATGATTGGGAAATTGACTGTGGTATTCTGGGTTTCATTGATGTCTTTAATCCAGCCCTTATGTGATTCAACATCATCAACCGATAAGGCAATGGCTTTGACACCACGTTTTTCAAATTCATCCTTCAGCTTTGCGGTATAGCCAAGTTCAGTGGTACATACCGGCGTATAGTCCGCCGGATGTGAAAATAAAATGCCCCAGCTATCGCCCAGAAAATCATAAAAATTAATCAGGCCTTTACTGGATTGCTGTTCAAAATTCGGTGCGGTGTCGCCTAGACGTAAACTCATTTTTTTGCCTCAATTGGTCTTTTAATGTAGAGATGAGATTTAATATGAACTAATTTTTTTATGATTAAAAATAGTGTTTTTAGCTTTCTTTATGAATAAATAGCATAAGTGATTTGTTTTATCTATCTAGAATCAAACAAATCAGTCGTCTAATTGACTATATTGCACAGCTAAAGTTTGCTACATTACTTTGCCTTAGATCTCGGGGCTAGAACTCAGGATCAGATTTTTTCAGCGGTTTTATAGCAAAACCCTTGTAGTTCAAATTTCTAGCACCATAATAACGACTAAGAACATATTCATTTGACAAGCAAGATTTAGAGAGTCTATTCATGTTGGCAAGTCTGATCGGAGGAATCTTCGGTACCAAAAATGAGCGCGAACTCAAACGCATGCGTAAAATCGTAGACAAGATTAATGTGCTCGAGCCGACGATATCTACCCTTAGCGATGCAGACTTATCTGCAAAAACTGAAGAATTCAAACAACGATATAATAAGGGTGAAAACCTCGATAAATTATTGCCTGAAGCATTTGCAGTCTGTCGTGAAGCCGCCAAGCGGGTCATGGGCATGCGTCATTATGACGTGCAGCTGATCGGTGGTATTACCTTGCACGAAGGTAAAATTGCAGAGATGCGTACCGGTGAGGGTAAAACCCTGATGGGTACCTTGGCCTGTTACCTGAATGCCATCAGCGGTCAGGGTGTGCATGTCATTACCGTGAACGATTACCTGGCACAACGTGATGCCGAGCTCAACCGTCCATTATTTGAATTTTTGGGTTTAAGCATCGGGATTATTTATTCCATGCAAAATCCGATGGAAAAAGCGGAAGCTTATCGTGCCGATATTACCTACGGTACCAATAACGAATTTGGCTTTGATTACCTGCGTGACAATATGGTGTTCTCGCTGGCTGAGAAAAAGCAGCGTGGTTTAACCTATGCGATTATTGATGAGGTCGATTCGATCCTGATTGATGAAGCACGTACTCCGCTGATTATTTCGGGTCAAAGTGAAGACTCTTCGCAGCTTTATGCAGCCATTAATAATATTCCACCAAAATTACAGCCGCAAAAAGAAGAGAAAGTGCCGGATGGTGGTCACTTCTGGATTGATGAAAAACAGCGTTCAGTTGAAATCACTGAAGTGGGTTTTGAAACCATTGAAAGTGAACTGATTGAAATGGGCTTGCTGGCTGAAGGTGAGAGCCTGTATTCGGCTTCAAACCTGAATCTGTTGCATCATGTGACTGCGGCAATTCGTGCCCATTATTTATATCAACGTAACGTGCAATACATCATCAATGATGGTGAAGTGATTATCGTTGATGAAAATACCGGTCGTACCATGCCGGGCCGTCGTTGGTCTGAAGGCTTGCATCAAGCAGTAGAAGCCAAAGAAGGTCTGGAAATTCAACCAGAGAACCAGACCCTGGCAACCACAACCTTCCAGAACTATTTCCGTCTGTATAAAAAATTATCCGGTATGACCGGTACTGCTGATACTGAAGCCGCGGAAATGAAAGAAATTTATGGTCTGGATGTGGTGCTGATTCCGACCCATCGTCCAATGATCCGTGATGACCAGAACGATTTAATCTATTTAAATCGTGAAGGCAAATATAACGCGATTATTCAAGAAATTCAGCGTGTGCATGAAGCCGGTGTTGCGCCAATCTTGATTGGTACGGCAACCATCGAAGCATCTGAGATTCTATCCGATAAGCTGAAAGCTGCCGGTATTACCCACGAAGTACTGAATGCCAAACAGCACGAACGTGAAGCGGATATTATTGCGCAAGCCGGTGCGCCGCGTGCCGTAACCATTGCCACCAACATGGCGGGGCGTGGTACCGATATTCTGCTGGGTGGTAACTGGAAAGCGCTGCTGGCCAAAATTGAAAATCCGACAAGCGATGACGAAGCGCGTCTGAAAGCGGAATGGGATGTTAATCATCAATCCGTTCTGGATTCGGGTGGCTTGCATATTATCGGTTCTGAACGTCATGAATCACGCCGTATCGATAACCAGTTGCGTGGTCGTGCAGGCCGTCAGGGTGATCCGGGTGTATCGCGTTTCTACCTGTCGCTTGAAGATGACCTGATGCGTATTTTCGCCGGTGACCGTGTGGTGGGTATGATGCGTGCCATGGGCTTGCAGGAAGATGAAGCGATTGAACACAAAATGGTGTCTCGCTCGATTGAGAATGCACAGCGTAAAGTCGAAGCACGTAACTTCGATATTCGTAAGAACTTGCTGAAATACGATGACGTGAATAACGAACAGCGTAAGATTATTTATAGTCAGCGTGATGACATTCTGGCAGAAAATTCGCTGCAAGATTATATTGAAGAAATGATTCGTGAAGTGATGCAGGGTGTAATTGCTAATTATATTCCGCCTGAGTCGATTCATGACCAGTGGGATATTGAAGGTCTGGAATTGGCCTTGCGTGAAGACATGTCACTCGATCTTCCTATCGCACAATGGCTGGAACAGGACCGTCGTCTCGATGAAGATGCCTTGGTGGTGCGTATTAGCGATGAAGTACTGAATCGTTACCGTTCGCGTCGTGAACAAATGGGTGCGGAATCTGCAGCATCGCTTGAACGTCACTTTATGCTGAATTCTCTGGATCGCCACTGGAAAGAACATCTGGCAGCGATGGATTACTTACGTCAGGGCATCCATTTACGTGGCTATGCACAGAAAAATCCAGAGCAGGAATATAAAAAAGAAGCCTATAACCTGTTTGTGAATATGCTGGGTGTCATCAAATCGGATGTCGTTACAGATTTATCGCGTATTCATGTGCCGACCCCTGAAGAGCTGGCTGAAATGGAAGCACAGCAGCAGGCACAGGCTGAGGCAATGCGATTGCAGTTATCTCATGATGAGTTCGAGGGTTTACTTGCAGATGAACATGAAAATACGACTGAACAAAATGCTGAGGCAAGTCCGGTAGCGCCAGTCTTTGAAGCGCCGGCAAGCCGTAATGCACCTTGTCCATGTGGTTCAGGCCTGAAATATAAACAGTGTCATGGCAGAATCTAAGCGATATTGAAAATCAGAGCCACATGGCTCTGATTTTTTATGTATAAAGATTTTTCAGAAACTGAATACTATTTGCAGTCCTGCGGATTAAATGGTATTTAATGGCTCATTCAACACCGAAAAGTGGAATAACCTGAATGAAAAAAGTATTAAAAACGCTCATGATTGCCGCTTTGGCCATGCCTGCTTTAAGTTTTGCAGAAACTGCAGCCACCACGACACTTGATAAAGTTCAGCAAGCAGTGGGTTCTACTACAGCTCAAGTACAACGTACAGATGAACAAGTGACCGTGGCCAGCCCGCGTACCGGGATTCGTTATACCTTTGCCAATCAGAATCGCCCGATTGTGTTGCAGACCGCTGCGATCGCACCGGCCAATGCGGCCAATGCAGATCGTATTGTGGCATCTAATCCGGCACTTTCTGCCGCGAGTCAGCAGGAAGCGAAGCAGGCTTTATTAAATGAAGCAGGGCAACTTGCGAAAAATTAAAATCCCCGATTTTTGAAAATGCAGAAACCAGTCTTGATGACTGGTTTTTTATTGTGAAAATCCATCATAAATCTCAAGCTTACTCAGGCTTTGGCTCGATTTTTTGTTGCAGATCAACTAAGCTGTATTTTTCCGAAACTTCAATATTGGACTTTAAAATGGCAGTTGGTGACGTATCTATGCCACAGATGCATGTGGTGAAAGGGGTTAAAATTGGTTCGGCTGAAGCCTATGTGCGCTATCAGAACCGACGTGACCTGGTGATATTTGAACTGGCTGCAGGCTCCAATGTTGCAGGGGTATTTACTCAAAATGCCTTCTGTGCAGCCCCTGTGCATGTATCTAAAGCGCATTTACAGGTAGGGAATCCGCGTTACCTGGTGATCAATACCGGCAATGCCAATGCAGGAACCGGCCCTACAGGCATGGCAAATGCAGAAGCCACCTGTGCCAAGCTGGCTGAACTGGCAGGGGTACAGGCTGCTGAAGTTTTACCATTCTCTACGGGTGTCATTGGCGAGCAATTGCCAATCGAGCGTTTGCTCAGCGGTTTACAACCTGCGCTAGACTCATTGCGTGATGATGCCTGGGTCGATGCTGCAACGGGAATCATGACCACAGATACTACACCGAAAGGCGCTTCAGAGCAGTTCGAGCTGGATGGTGTCACCTATACCATGACCGGTATTTCCAAGGGTGCCGGCATGATTCGTCCAAATATGGCGACTATGCTGGGTTATGTGGCAACCGATGCTCCAATCAGCCGTGAACTGGTTCAGCAGTTATTAACAGAAACAGTAAATGTGTCGTTTAACCGCATTACTATCGATGGTGATACTTCAACCAATGATTCCTGCATCTTGATTGCCACAGGTCAAGGCGGGGGGGCTGAAATTACTTCGACTGAAGATCCACGTTATGCAGTCGTGCTTGATGTGTTAATGCGTACCATGAAACGCTTGGCGCAACTGATTGTGCGTGATGGTGAAGGTGCCACCAAATTTATTACAGTTGCGGTAGAAGGTGGTGCTAATATTCAGGAATGCTGTGATGTGGCTTATAGCATTGCACATTCGCCATTGGTTAAAACTGCGATTTTTGCTTCTGATCCAAACTGGGGGCGTATTCTGGCAGCGATTGGTTATGCTGGTGTGCCGAATTTAGACGTTGCAAAAATTCAGGTTTGGTTAGATGATGTACAAATCTGTAAAGATGGTGGTGCGGCGGCAGACTATACTGAAGCAGCTGGTGCAGGTGTGATGGCCCAAGCTGAAATGACGATTCGTGTTGATCTTGGACGTGGTACAGCGAAAGACACGGTCTATACCTGTGACCTGTCTTATGATTACGTCAAGATTAATGCAGATTATCGTTCATAATTCAGATCGTTTCTAAAGCCTCCGTTGTGGGGCTTTTTTTATATCTTATGATTTTTAATGACTGGTCAAAAATGGCATTTTGCCAATTGTGATTAGGGTGTAGGGTAAATGTCCGTGTCATAACGGATAATTAGGGTAGAGTAAGAGTTGTTATGAATAGTGCGACCAAATTAATAGCCAATGAAGCAAAGTCGATTGTGCAGGCGCATTTAGATCGTTTAGGCGTTCCTCAAGAACATCAAATGAGCCAGCAGGAAAAATTAGACAAATTTGCACAAATCAAGGCTGAACTGGAAAAACAGGATGCCGTTTTGGTGGCGCATTATTATTGCGATCCTGAAGTACAAGAACTGGCTGAGTTGACCGGTGGTTGTGTTTCGGATTCTCTGGAAATGGCACGTTTTGGTCGCGATCATTCAGCCTCTACGTTGGTAGTGGCAGGAGTGAAATTTATGGGTGAAACCTCAAAAATTTTATCTCCAGATAAAACCGTGCTGATGCCAACCCTGGAAGCGACCTGTTCACTGGATCTTGGTTGTCCGGTTGATGAATTTACAGCTTTCTGCGATGCGCACCCCGATCATACCGTGGTGGTGTATGCCAATACTTCCGCAGCGGTGAAAGCACGTGCCGATTGGGTGGTGACTTCTAGCTGTGCAGTGGAAATTATTGAACATCTGGATAGTCTCGGTGAAAAAATTATCTGGGCGCCGGATCAGCACTTGGGCCGATATATCCAAAGCAAAACCGGTGCAGAAATGTTGCTCTGGGATGGTGCCTGTATCGTGCATGAAGAATTCCGTTCACGCGGTATTGTCAATATGAAAGCACTCTATCCCGATGCTGCGGTGTTGGTACATCCGGAATCCCCCATGTCTGTAGTCGAGATTGCCGATGCAGTAGGCAGTACCTCGCAACTGATTAAAGCCGCACAGACTTTGCCACATCAGCGTTTAATTGTGGCTACGGATCGTGGTATCTTCTATAAAATGCAGCAAGCAGTTCCCGATAAAGTCCTGATTGAGGCACCAACTGCGGGGGAAGGGGCAACCTGTCGTTCTTGTGCGCATTGTCCGTGGATGGCAATGAATGAGCTGGATGGTATTTTGCATGTATTACAGCATAAGGATCAGGAAGTACATGTCGATCCTGTACTGGCTGAACGCGCAAAACTGCCTCTAGATCGCATGTTGAATTTTAGTGCCGGACTAAAACGTTAAAATTTGTATAAAAAATGTCTGAAGCGCTTGATAAATAAACGCTTGGCGCGTTTTTTAGGTTTTTTTTTAAGATAGGTGTTGACGTCTCCGGGCGTCACGCCTAGAATGCACACCGTACCGAACGATGTTCGATACGAAAGCTGAGATGAATCGGAGCATAGCACAGCCTGGTAGTGCACCTGGTTTGGGACCAGGGGGTCGTAGGTTCGAATCCTACTGCTCCGACCAATTCTTCAAGGCAAATGATGTTTGCATCAGTAACGCGCTTGTAGCTCAGTTGGATAGAGCATCCGCCTTCTAAGCGGATGGTCACAGGTTCGAATCCTGTCAGGCGCGCCATTTGGTCGCTTGATGTTAAGAATCAAAATGATGGTGGATGTAGCTCAGTTGGTAGAGCCCTGGATTGTGATTCCAGTTGTCGCGGGTTCGAATCCCGTCATTCACCCCAACTTTTAAAGTTGAAATCGGAGCATAGCACAGCCTGGTAGTGCACCTGGTTTGGGACCAGGGGGTCGTAGGTTCGAATCCTACTGCTCCGACCATCTCCTTCAAGATGGTCGAGATAAAAGATACCGCGTTAAGCGGTTTTTTTATGCCTGAAATTCAATGTGAATAAAAAATATACAATTGTTATCGGTGGCTATCATGATGAATGCTCGAATTCCTATTAAATTATTTTTCATCTAATAAAACTGTGCATTGAAGATTGCTTTCTTCTCGCATTGCTTCACTCTTAATTTTAATCATTCAACAATTTAACCAGAGTTTATCTATAGAGTGATTATCTTGTTGAATGGAATTTTAATGGATGGATGAGGATTATATTTTTAAAATGGGTAAGGGATTCCATAGTAAATCTATTTTATTAACTCATCTGTTGTGTTTGATCTTAAATAAAGACAATAAAAAATTTTTAGATAGATATAGCAATTAAATTAACTAGAAATACCCATTGATAAGTAAATAAACTACTTTAAAACATCAATAATTGAATAAATTTTGAGTGAAAAATAGAAAAACCTGCACTTTTTGTAGAATAAATAAACAGTCGTTGGTTTTTTGCTGAATTATTTAGAAATAGGGGTTGTGTTGGGTGTGAAATGCTGTAGAATGCACATCCATCGGCAGTGATGAAGATTAAAACTTCTGATAAAACAGTAACTTAGCACGAAGTGTTAAGATTGGGTTTTGTTGGTTAAGTTTAAATTAATTTGAATTACGGATTGACACTCTAGAAATTCAGTGTAATATAGCCGACCTAGCTTGCTGGTGACGAACCAACAAGAAGATCATTAAGAGCTTATGAAGAACAACTTGTGTGGATTTTTACTGGTTGATCGATCGAAATTATTTTCATTGATTGATGGTAGAAATGACTCGAAGTTTATTTGAGAAATATTTGTCAGAAAATTGATGAGCCAAGATTG
>NZ_VOYB01000016.1:0-61951 GCF_013420445.1 Acinetobacter sp. YH01006
TACGTTTCACTAAATCATCTGCCCGTTTTTGGTCATCTCGGTTACGGGTGGTTTGTTTATTCTTACCACGCCAAACACCTTGTATACCTAGCTTTTGCATCAATCGAGCAACTGTACAACGTGCAATCACATAGCCTTCACGTTTCAGTTGTTGCCAGACCTTACGCACACCGTATCGACCTGAACTTTCTTTCCAAATTCGCTTAATCTCCTCAGCATGCTGCAAGTCATGTAAATCTCGTTTCGCTCGATGTTCTGGATTTACTGTGAGATCTAAAGTCCGGTAATAGGTTGAAGCAGCGATCGGTAAAATCCTACAAATCGCCTCAACACCATATCGATCTTTATTGTTAAGGATAAAATCCACCATTATTTGTGTGGGCGGTCGAGCTCCGCCTGGGCGAAAAAAGCGGCTGCTTTACGTAGAATTTCATTGGCACGTTTTAATTCTTTAATTTCACGTTCCATTTGCTTCATTTTTTCTTGGTCAGATACCTGTTGTACTTTGGCGGGATTTTGTTGATCTAAGTATTTTTGATACCAAACACGTAGTGTTTCAGGAGTACAGCCAATTTTAGGAGCAATTGCGGAAACTGCTGCCCAATTCGATGGATAATCTTTTTCAGATTCAATTAGTAATTGAACCGCTCTTTCTCTAATTTCGGGGGTATAGTTTGGTTTTTTCATCGGAATAGTCTCTCAGAATATTGACTCTCCGACAAACCCGGTACGGTTCAATTCTTAACTGACCGGCATTGTGGTAGGTATCGGGCTTTCATAATTCAATTTAGGAAGCGAGCAAATTGCGCAAGACATAGTGCAAGATACCACCGGCCTTAAAGTATTCCACCTCATTCAAGGTATCAATACGACACAACACTTGAAAATGGCTACACGTACCATCGGTATGTTGCACATCTACTTTCAGCATTTGATGCGGATGAATATCATCAGACAAGCCTAAAATTGACAGTGTTTCATGGCCGGTCAGGTTCAAGATCTGCCGGTTCTGACCCTCTACAAACTGTAAAGGTAACACCCCCATGCCAACCAGATTGGAACGGTGAATCCGCTCAAAACTTTCAGCAATCACCGCTTTCACCCCCAACAGGTTGGTGCCTTTGGCCGCCCAGTCACGTGAAGAACCGGTACCATATTCTTTCCCAGCAATCATTACGAGTGGGGTTTGTTCTGCCTGATAGCGCATTGCCGCATCATAAATCGAGAGTTTTTCTGCACTTGGAATATGCAGGGTATTGCCACCCTCCTCGCCACCCAGCATTTCGTTTTTGATGCGGATATTGGCAAAGGTACCTCGCATCATCACTTCATGGTTGCCACGGCGGGAGCCATAAGAATTAAAGTCTTTTACATCAACCCCCTGTTGCTGCAAATATCGGCCGGCCGGACTATCTTTTTTGATATTACCCGCCGGGGAAATATGATCCGTCGTGACTGAATCGCCTAATATAGCCAAAATCCGTGCCTGTTTGATCGGCTGAATTGGTCGCACCGGCTGATCAATTTCTGCAAAAAAGGGAGGATGCTGGATATAGGTTGATTGTTCATCCCAAGCATAGGTTTGACTTTGTGGGATCTGGATTACTTTCCACTTGGCATCGCCTTCAAACACTTCCGCATATTCTTTATGGAACATCTCAGTATTCACGTTCTGTAGTGCGGCATCAATTTCCATTTGTGTCGGCCAGATATCTTTTAAATAAACTGCTTGGCCATCAAAACCTTCACCTATCGGCTCAGCAGTGAGATCAGTTCGAATATTCCCGACCAGACCATAGGCAACTACTAAGGGTGGCGAGGCGAGCCAGTTGGTTTTCACCAAAGGATGCACCCGTCCTTCAAAGTTACGGTTTCCGGAAAGCACTGAGGCTACATTCAAATCAAAACATTGCACAGCTTCTTCAATCACTTCAGGTAAAGGTCCCGAATTACCAATACAGGTAGTGCAACCATAACCCACCAGGTTATAACCCAGTTGATTCAAATAAGGCGTCAACCCTGCTGCATCAAGATAATCGCTGACCACTTTGGAACCTGGAGCCAGTGAACTTTTCACCCAAGGTTTTCGCTGTAAACCTTTTTCGATTGCTTTTTTGGCCAATAGGCCTGCTGCCAACATGACACTGGGATTCGAGGTATTGGTACAGGAGGTAATGGCTGAAATCACTACATCACCATGCTGCAACGGATATTTTTCACCATCAATCATACAAAAAGCATTTTCATGTGGCAGGTTGGCCTGTTTCGCTTCAACAGCCGTACCTCCCCCTCCTTCATTTTCCAGACGCTCTTTTTCTTCTTTGACCGGTTTCAAGGTCAGATCCATGAAGGCATGAAAGGTTTTTGGCACTTGCGACAATAGCACACGATCCTGCGGGCGTTTCGGGCCCGCCAGACTGGCTTCTACTGTCGACATATCTAAAGCCAGAGTGTCGGTAAAGACGGGTTCATCCCCCGGATTACGCCATAATCCTTGCAACTTGCTATAGGCCTCTACCAAGGCAATTCTTTCCGGCTGACGTCCGGTTAAACGTAAATAGGAAAGCGTTACCTCATCAACCGGGAAAAAGCCACAGGTAGCACCATATTCGGGTGCCATATTGGCAATAGTGGCACGGTCAGCCAAGGGTAAATCGGCCAGGCCATCGCCATAAAATTCGACAAATTTTCCAACTACGCCTTTTTGGCGCAGCATCTGGGTAATGGTCAGCACCAGATCAGTTGCTGTAATACCTTCTTTGAGTTTACCTATGAGCTTAAAGCCGATCACTTCCGGAATCAGCATGGAGATCGGTTGGCCCAGCATGGCCGCTTCCGCTTCGATGCCGCCTACTCCCCAACCTAACACGCCTAAGCCATTGATCATGGTGGTATGTGAATCGGTACCGACTAAGGTATCAGGAAAGGCAAAGCGCTGCCCATCGACCTCATTGCTCCAAACTACTTGTGCCAGATGTTCCAGATTAACCTGATGGCAAATCCCGGTTCCTGGCGGCACCACGCGAAACTGATTGAGCGCAGCCTGCCCCCAACGTAGAAATTGGTAGCGCTCGCCATTGCGTTGCATCTCAATGGCGACATTCTGCTCAAAAGCTTGCGGACTGGCAAAGTAATCGACCATCACCGAGTGATCGATGACCAAATCCACCGGTGACAACGGATTAATTTTTTCCGGATCACCGCCGGCTTTGGCCACCGCTGCACGCATCGCGGCAAGATCAACCACTGCGGGAACACCGGTAAAATCCTGCATCAGCACCCGTGCCGGACGATACTGGATTTCCTGTTCTGAGGTTTGGTTGTTTAACCACCCTGCCAGCGCATGAATATGCTCGGTTTTCACCGTGAGCTGATCTTCAAAACGCAGTAAATTTTCCAGCAAGACTTTTAAAGATTTTGGCAGCCGGGACAGGTCGCCCAACTGCACTTGCAATTTGGACAGGTTGAAAATCTGATAGTGTTCTGAACCGACGGTCAATGTTTCTAAGGTATTAAAACTATTGATATCACTATACTTGGCCATCTAGTTTACCTCCGGCTTGAGATGTTATTTTTATGATCACAGTCCACCACTTCTTTACTTACTGTATGCCAACTGCGCGGCGGGTTTGTTATTATTTATTATCGGATTGTGCTAGGCAGTTAAATGCAGGGCTGCCAGGAATTTTTGCCAGAGAGTTGTCGACAGTTCAGATCCGGCATCGATAATCTTTCTGCCAATTCCGTAAGGAGATAAGTTAAATTGAACCGCGTATTTTCAGAGTGATTTCAGATCACTACGTAGCTAGGGCTGTTTTACAGATCGAAATGATAAATTGCTTTAAAAAAGAAACTAATATATTTCTTATAGAACCTAAAAGAAATAAATGTGTCTACAATAAATGAATCTTTACTTCAGCAAATCAAAAAAAGACGAACCCTATTGGGCTTAAAGCAAGTTAATATGCAATCCCGTACAGGCATTTCAAGACAGCAGTACCAAAAACTGGAAAGTCAGGGCAATCCACGATTAGAGACCTTAGAAATTATCGCGGCAGGATTAAATGCTCAACTGATGCTCATTCCAGATGATAAAGTTCATTTAATCAGACAATTATTGAATGATGAAATTAAAATCACGATCGAAGATCAGGATGACTTAATGACCAACCCATGGAAGGGTCTTCTCGGAGATGAGGAATCATGAATCCTCTTAACGAGGTATTTTACCGGGTACTGACCATTATTAAAAAATTTATGCTTCATCCATAATCCATTCTTTAAAAAGAGCATCCTCGATTTCATAAGTACCATTTTCTGGTTTAAAAATAATTTGTTTTTTTGATAAAGAACGTAGGGCAGATTGAATACTTGATACTGCAATGCTGTCTACACCGATGGAGTCAGCAAGATGCTGTCTAAATTGAATACTATAAAGTTCAACTTGTGATTCAGCTATGGCTTTTAAGAGCAGCTGTTCTAATAACTTAAACTCTCCCCATAATCCTGAAAAGTCACGGTGCCCCATTGTATCGGCTATAAGCTGTTCCTTTGCAAAATCTATAGCCAGCATTGGGTTTAATGCTAAACGCTCAACCAATGACCTCACCAGTTGAGGACTTTGCTTCATATCTAAAAAAGCACACCATAAAATTTCTTTATCCAAACTACGTCCTGTTGTTTGATTAAATACATCTGCCAGATGATCTGTAAATGCTTTTGTTAGATTTGGAAAAGGTAAATTCTGCCCATAATGAAAAAATGGAGCACTACTCACAGAAAACATTTGTCTCAAGCCCTCTCGACTTGAACCAGTAAAAATTACCTTTATCGTTTCTTTATGCATATCTAAAGCAGTACGCAAACTGGCAATAGTTGTTTTATATTTTGAACTAGCTAAAGCCTGAATCTCATCAAGTAGCAATAAAAAAAGCCTGAATCTCATCAAGTAGCAATAAAATAGGTTTACCCTGCTGAGCCAGTTTTGTAATACTAGATAAAATACTGGAATTCACTTGCCCTTGTGCAAGAGTCACTTCGGCTTTTACACCTGCCACCTCTGTACTTAAAGAGCCAATATTTTTAATCCAATGATTGGCTTTACCAATCAAGCCATTTTGCTGTGAAAACTCATCAAGAGCTTTTACAAACTGTCCTTCACTATGCAGGCCTGCATCTAAAAAACTGAAATAAAAAACGCGCCATCCAAGCTGTTCTGCTAAGGGCGTAATATCTTTTCGTAAAAATTCAGTTTTTCCCATCCGGCGTGGGGCAAAAAAAGTCAGAGAACTAGCTAGTCCAGTCTCAAACATGCCTAAAATTTGTTTAGCTAGTTCTGTACGTGGAAAATGCCAAGGATCATTGGAGATGCTACTCATTTTAATTACTCAACAATGATTCTTTATTGCTATAGATTGTATTAGATTGTAAATGTCTAATTAGACTTCTTTAATCTAATAGGATCTAATCACCCAATAAAGCACCTTTTCACCGATCAACCGACACATTTTATAACTCCATTATTTTGTGGCTTAATAGCCATATCTGAACATAAGACCCAATATTATGGATTTAAGATTCAGAAAGACCTGAAGAAGTTGTTGCGTTTTATGTGAGAGGCTTCGTAAAGAACGACTTTATCTGGAAATAAATCCACGCTCAAAAAACTTAATGCTTACTATAATTGATGGGGTGAATATTGGCTTTGGGGTACACTGGTCTCCTCAACAGCAATCACAGGTCGACCATTAATTGCCTTTGAATACAGTGCTGAAGCGATCCGTAAAGGTTTAGAACTCTCCTCGTACCTACCCCCATTAAAAGGTGACCCATTAAGAAAAAACTTTCCTACATAGCACATGGGATTACCAAGTCATATATATGATGCCTCATCCGATTGCTAGGCGTGCTCCAGAATTTTGGTGGCTATTCAGTCCATCATTACCTACATTCAAACGCTCTAGTTTTCCAATTAGCTCAGGTTATAATAATGGCCACCCAAAATACGATTGATCTATTATGAACACCCCCAATGACCCTTTACACGGCAAAAAACTTGCTGACATTTTGGATGAATTATTGGATTACTACGGTGGCTTTGAAGGTTTAAGTCGTAAAATTGAAATTAGATGTTTTTGCATAGACCCAAGTGTTAAATCATCATTACGATTCTTGCGTACCACACCATGGGCACGTGAAAAAGTAGAAAGCTTATATTTGTACGTCTTACGCCAAAAGGCAAAACAGAAACCGTAGACCCAGGCCCCTCTCTCATCATCAAATTATACCAGTCAGTAAAATATTTTACATTAAATCATATATTTAAAATTAATATCATTTAATAAAATAAATCTCAGCGACTTTATCGAGATTGGAATCAGAGAGCTCGAGTCTCCTTTCCCGCTCCAGATTCAAAAAAGCCCTGATCGAAAGATCGGGGCTTTTTTTATGCATTGTCTATTTTAACCAATAAACGCTGACCAGCCCAAAACGAGTGCTAAGTCAGAGTTTGTCTTCATTTAAAATTAGAAAGTGACCCGCTGATAATCACGATATTGCGGTGTCCAGAAATTATGCTCAATCGCTAACTGCAAGTCCTCAATACTTACTTTAGGCGCCACCCCATCCTCAATGGCTGCAAGGGCGACTTTCAACGCAATCTGCTTTGAAATAGACTGCAAATGATCGAGACTTGGCAATAAATCCGCTTGTGGGTCTTGCAACTTAGGCGAACAATCCGCCAAAGCATTACTAGAAGCCATCAGCATATTATCTGTAACACGCTTCGCACCCGAAGCAATCACCCCCAACCCAATTCCGGGGAAAATATAAGAATTATTGCACTGTGAAATATGATGAATTTTTTCCTGATAATTCACCGGTGCAAAGGGGCTACCTGTGGCAATCAGCGCTCTACCCTTGGTCCATTGCAAAATATCTGCCGGTACTGCTTCTACCTGTGAAGTCGGATTGGATAAAGGGAAAATAATTGGCTGCACGCTATTCTCAGCCATAGCTTCAACCACTTCCTGTGTGAATAATCCCGGTTGCCCCGAAACCCCAATCAGTACTGTTGGCTTAGCATGCTTCACGACATCTGTTAATGAAATCATGGCTTCAGCATCTGCCCAGCTTTCTACATGTTCAGCAGGCTGCGCCAATTTACGCTGAAAATTTAGTAAATTCGGCTGATTTTCAGTGATCAGACCAAAGCGGTCGACCATAAAGATTCGTGCACGTGCTTCGCTATCGCTCAAGCCTTCCGCAATCATTTGTTTAATGATCTGTTCCGCAATCCCGCAACCAGCTGAACCAGCCCCCAGAAATGCCACCACCTGATCTTTCAACTGCTTACCTGCTGCACGTGAAGCGGCAATTAAACTTCCGACCGAAACCGCAGCGGTTCCCTGAATATCATCATTAAAACAGCAAATGCGATCACGGTATTTTTCCAGCAAATGCATGGCATTTTTCTGCGCAAAGTCTTCAAACTGAATCAATGCATCCGGCCAGCGCTGCTGAATGGCCTGAATTACCATTTCGACAAAAGCATAGTATTCATCGCCGCTGATCCGCGGTTCACGCCAACCCATATAAATCGGATCATTCAGCAATTGCTGATTATTGGTGCCGACATCGAGAGTGATCGGCAAGGTATACGCCGGGCTGATTCCCCCACAGGCAGTATAGAGCGCCAATTTACCAATCGGAATCCCCATTCCGCCAATCCCCTGATCGCCTAAACCCAAAATGCGTTCGCCATCGGTAATCACAATCACTTTCACGTTCTTTTTATTAATATTGTGAATAATCTGATCGATCTGATCGCGATCAGGATAGGAAATAAAGATCCCGCGATGACGGCGATAAATATCAGAAAAGCGCTGACATGCCTCCCCCACAGTGGGGGTATAAATAATCGGCATCATCTCGCTAAGGTGATTTTCAATCAGGTGATAAAACAGGGTTTCATTGGTATCCTGGATATTACGCAAATAAATATGCTTGTTGATATCACTATTAAAAGCACAATATTGCTGATAAGAGCGCTGACTCTGTTCCTCGATGGTCTCGGTCACATGAGGAATTAAACCATGCAAATTAAAGCTTCTACGCTCTTCTTCAGTAAATGCAGAACCTTTATTGAGTAACGGGAGTTCTAATAAGGTATTTCCGGCATAAGGAATATATAAAGGGCGTTTACTGTTCAAATTTTCTCTGGGCATTATTTAACTCTTCTAATCAATCCTCGGCACTTCGCCGAAAACAATGACATCACTATCGTTATTTTATATAGCCTATCCTGATTTTAGCCTTTTGGGGTATTTAGTAAATTGATAATACTTTTAGCAGGATTTTATAATCTGATAACGTAGCGTGATAGGAGAGATTTTGGTTAATTTTGTAATAAATTTCTTTTATCCATCAAAAATGCTTGTTCTATTTTAAAATCTCACTGATTTAAAATGGGTTATGGCCTATTTAAATAGTGTTGATCTTTTTCATACTGCTAAGGCAGAAGATTGATTTGACAAAAAGTCAAAGCTCATCAAGGATAAAGGATAAATTCAATAATATAAATGAGTATAAAAATGAGTGAATTCCAGCCCCTTTATCAAGCTGATATTTTAGGCATCGGCTATGAGCAAGCCACCTTGAGCTTTCCAGATGACTATGAGGGCAAAGTTGTAGCAACCCTGATACGTAAAAAAGCAGCGCAGCCTACTCCTAAAGCAGTTTTGTATATTCACGGATTTATTGATTATTTCTTCCAGACTGAAATGGCGGAACGCTTTAATCAGCAAGGTTTTGATTTTTATGCGCTGGATTTAAGAAAATATGGCCGTTCGATTCTGCCGCATCAGAACTATTATAATGTGCATGAGCTGTCTGAATATGATGCAGAAATTAGCCAGGCACTGGATATTATCGCAAGCGAGGGCCATGATGCTGCCCTGCTCTGTGGTCATTCTACCGGCGGCCTCATCACCACATTGTTCGCGGCACATCACCCTAATCATCGGTTAATCAAAGCACTCTGGGTCAACAGTCCATTTTATAACTTTAATATGAATCCGATAAAACGTGCGCTCGGCATCCCGCAGTTAAGCAAACTGGCGAAAATTTTTCCCGACCTTAGATTTCCGAGTGAGTTAAATAAATGGTATGCCACCAGTCTGCACAAGGATTTAAAAGGGGAATGGGACTTCAGTCTGGACTGGAAAAAGACCCGCTACCCAAGGGTACGGATCAGTTTTATTCGTGCCATCTATGAAGCACAAAAAGAAATTCATCGCGGCATCGAACTCGATATTCCGGTTCTGGTCATGCATTCGCATCAGACTTTATATCCAAAAAAATGGGGCAAGGCAGCGCAAACTAGTGATGTGATTTTGGGAGTTAAAGACATTCAGAAATATGCCAAAAAAATTAAAGCTGATGTCACGGTTCAAAGCATTCAGAATGGTTTACACGATCTGGTGCTTTCAGACAAATCTGTACGTGAACAGGTTTATCAGCAGCTGTTTCAATGGCTCAACAGCAAAGGACTATAATGCCGGCAAACAGGAAAGATGATTTTAGGCTCCTGTTTTCTGTTAAGTGTTTTGATTGAATAAAATGGCCCTCTTGAATGTAATCCGCAACCATCAGAAATACATGAATCCTTCGATTTTTTAAGCGCCAGTTAAATGCTTATTTCTTAGGATAAGCTTCGATTAAATATAAAATTTAATTCCTATACTTCATATTCCAAATGTTGTCTTTTGTAGCAAGCGTGTAATCAAAGCACCACCTGTCTTTTTCCCTCTTTATAGTAGAGCTGACTGCTGAAACTGTAGCATTTTCAATTGAGAAAATAGGGTCAGCATGTACCAATAACAATCATATAAAGGAATAGATTATGCGTTATGCAGACCCCAATACTGACGGTGCAAAAATTCAATTTAAAGCCCAATACGACAACTTCATTGGCGGCGAATGGGTCGCTCCAGTCAAAGGCGAATACTTTGACAATATCTCTCCGGTAGATGGCAAAGTCTTTACCAAAGTGCCGCGCTCTTCTGTAGAAGACATCGAATTGGCCCTGGATGCAGCGCACAAGGCCAAAGCACAGTGGAATAAGTCCTCGCCCACCACCCGTTCCAATATCCTGCTAAAAATTGCAGATCGTCTGGAACAAAATCTGGAACTGCTGGCGGTGGCAGAAACCTGGGACAACGGCAAGCCGATCCGTGAAACCTTAGCGGCCGATATTCCGCTATGTATTGATCATTTCCGTTATTTTGCCGGCTGTATCCGCGCTCAGGAAGGCGGCATTTCCGAGATTGATGAAGATACCATTGCCTACCATTTCCATGAACCGTTGGGTGTGGTGGGTCAAATCATTCCGTGGAACTTCCCGATCCTGATGGCGGCCTGGAAACTCGCACCTGCCTTGGCAGCAGGCAACTGTATCGTGCTGAAACCTGCGGAACAGACCCCGGTCAGCATTTTAGTTTTAGCTGAACTGATTCAGGATATTTTGCCGCCGGGTGTACTGAATATTGTCAATGGTTATGGTATCGAAGTCGGTCGTCCACTCGCGACCAATCCGCGCATTGCCAAGATTGCCTTTACCGGTTCAACCGCAGTCGGTCAGCAAATCATGCAATACGCCACCGAGAATATTATTCCGGTAACACTGGAACTTGGCGGAAAGTCACCGAATCTGTTCTTTGCCGACATTATGGATCAGGAAGACGATTATCTGGACAAGGCACTGGAAGGCTTTGCCATGTTTGCCCTGAATCAGGGTGAAATCTGTACCTGTCCTTCTCGTGCCTTGGTGCAGGAAAGTATTGCCGATGAGTTTCTGGCGCGTGCGGTAGAACGGGTGCAACGCATTAAAACCGGTCATCCGCTCGACACCGACACCATGATTGGTGCGCAAGCCTCACAGGAACAGCAGGACAAGATTCTGGGCTGTATTGCCACTGGCCGTGAAGAAGGTGCGCAGATTCTGACCGGCGGTGAAGCACGTCAGGAAGTGGGACAAGGTTTTTATATTGAACCGACCATTTTCAAAGGCACCAATGACATGAAAACCTTTCAGGATGAAATCTTCGGGCCGGTGCTGGCGGTGGCGACATTTAAGGACTTTGATGATGCCATTAAAATCGCCAATGACACCATTTATGGTTTAGGAGCAGGTGTGTGGTCACGTTCAGCACACACCTCTTACCGTGCAGGACGCGCGATTCAAGCGGGTCGGGTCTGGACCAACTGTTATCATATTTATCCTGCACATGCGGCTTTCGGTGGCTATAAAAAATCAGGGATTGGCCGTGAGAATCACAGAATGATGCTGGATCATTATCAACAGACCAAAAACCTGCTGGTAAGTTATTCAACCAAACCGGCTGGTTTCTTCTAAGTATGAATTTTCTCAAAAGCGAACTGCGGTTCGCTTTTTTGTTTTATTCAAGTTTTTTAATATCTGGTAAATTTTTCTGCTCTTGATCGTTGACCAGCAAAATAAAAGTCTGAAAATCACAAAAACAGGAATAAAACTGTATAAAAAACAAATGAATACTTTAACTTAGAAGGACTTCGCCTAAGGTTTTCATTTTTTATGCATTTTAATTGTTCAAAAAACCTGCATAAAGCCCTGGCTTTCATTTAAAGTCGGCTTTTCATGATTCCCAAGACTGTGTATAACATTGAACCACTATAGGGAAACTAATAAGCATAGGCAAAATTGCTTAAAAAGCGTTAGACTATGTACCCAATAATGTCATGATTCGGTCTGATCAAGATCAAAAAAGAAGGTGAAGGTTGATGCCGCTCAATACTGTTGAAGAGCTTGTAGCAGATATCCGTGCAGGAAAAATGGTCATCCTGATGGATGATGAAGATCGTGAAAATGAAGGCGACTTAGTGATTGCTGCCACGCACGTACGTCCTGAAGACATCAACTTCATGATCACCCATGCACGTGGTCTGGTCTGCCTGACTTTAAGCAAAGAGCGTTGCCAGCAGTTGAATCTGCCTTTGATGGTCGATGCAAACGGTGCCCAGCATGGAACCAATTTTACCCTGTCAATTGAAGCAGCCAAAGGTATTTCTACCGGGATCTCACCGGCTGAACGTGCGCACACGATTCAAACTGCGGTGGCTGCTCATGCCAAACCGGCAGATATTGTACAGCCAGGACACATCTTCCCGCTGATGGCGCAGCCGGGTGGCGTATTGCACCGTGCCGGGCATACCGAGGCAGGTTGTGATCTTTCTCGTTTAGCAGGACTGGAACCGGCTTCGGTGATTTGTGAAATCATCAATGAAGATGGCACGATGGCGCGCCGTCCGGATCTTGAAGTTTTTGCTGAAAAGCATGGTTTGAAAATTGGCACCATTGCCGACCTGATTCATTACCGCATGACCAATGAGCAAACTGTTGAGCGTCTCGATCATCAAAAACTCGACACTGAATACGGCACATTTGATTTATATCGTTATCGTGAACTGGGCAACCCGGATATTCATTTGGCCCTGGTCAAAGGCGAGCCTAAACAAGGCGTGACCACCGTTCGTGTACATGGTTTTAATCCGACCCGTGATTTGCTCAAACTGAAAAAACAGGACGGCGAACCGGCCTGGAATTTAGACCGTGCACTAAAAGAAATTTCCAATAGTGATCGTGGTGTACTGGTCTGGATTGGGCAACGTCATTTACAGGATTTGGGTCCGGCTTTAGATACCTTAAATGCACCAAAAAATGTAAAATCAAATTCTGCACTGTCTCAGCAGTATCAGACCATTGGTGTCGGTGCACAAATTTTGCGTGATCTAGGCGTTGAAAAAATGAAGCTGCTCAGCTCTCCATTGCGCTTCAATGCACTATCAGGCTTTAACTTAGAAGTGGTGGAATACATCACCGCACAACAAACATCTTAAGAAATCATCGAGGTTGCTATGGCAGTTCGCCGTATTGAAGGTATGTTACATCTCGCGAACGAAGACCGTTATGCGATTTTAGTTGGTCGTTTTAACAGCTTTGTGGTTGAACATCTGTTAGAAGGTGCCATTGATACATTGAAACGTCATGGTGTATCAGAGGATAATATCACTGTTGTTCATGCCCCTGGTGCCTGGGAACTTCCTGTAGTTGCGAAAAAACTGGCAGCTTCAGATCGTTTCGATGCCATCATCGCGCTTGGCGCCGTGATTCGTGGTAGCACGCCTCACTTCGATTTCGTTGCAGGCGAATGTGCCAAAGGTTTAGGCGTGGTTGGCCTGGACACTGGCTTACCTGTCATTAACGGTGTACTCACTACGGACAGTATTGAACAAGCGATTGAACGCTCTGGAACAAAAGCAGGCAATAAAGGTAGCGAAGCTGCCCTGACTGCGATTGAAATGGTTAACTTGTTAAAGGCTATTTAACGCTATGTCGCAAACACTTCAAGCAACTTATGCAGCAAAACGTAAAGCACGTCGCTTTGCTGTACAAGGAATTTATGAATGGCAAATGAGCCACAATCCGGTGCATGAGATTGAAGCACGTACGCGTGTGGAAAATGCCATGCATAAAGTGGATCTGAGCTATTATCATGAATTGTTGACTCAAGTGGTTGCCAATCATGAAGCATTGGATGCGCTCTTAATTCCGGTACTCGATCGTGAACTTTCAGCACTGGATGGTGTTGAACTTGCGACCCTTCGTCTTGGTGCATATGAACTCAAAGAACATCTTGAGATTCCATATCGTGTGGTTCTAGACGAAGCGATCGAGTTGGCTAAACATTTTGGCGGTGCCGACAGCCACAAATACATCAACGGTGTATTGGATCGTTTAGCGACAACTTTACGTGCAGCAGAAAAGCAACAAGCCAACTAATTAAAGTCGAATTGTTGTATGGCTGAATTTTCGATTATCGACACCTATTTCAATCGCAAGAATACCCATTCTGTCGATTTAGGCGTCGGTGACGATTCAGCCTTGCTCACCCCTCCGCCTCAGCAACAACTGGTCATCTGTGCCGATACACTGGTTGCTGGACGACACTTTCCTCTCGATACAAATCCGCATGCCATTGGCTGGAAATCGGTTGCTGTTAATCTTTCCGATATTGCCGCGATGGGTGCAAAACCGCATAGTATTCTTCTGGCATTGAGCCTACCCCAAATTGATCATGACTGGCTCAAAGCCTTTAGTCAGGGTTTGTATGATTGCTGCGATCAATTTGGCGTGAGTTTAATCGGGGGTGATACCACCCAAAGTCCGCATCTCACTTTATCTGTGACAGCCTTAGGCTGGGTCGATATCGGCCAAGCGGTGCCACGCTCAGGTGCAAAACCAGGTGATCTGATCTGCGTCAGTGGAACTGTCGGCGATGCTGCTTTTGCCTTAAATCATTTAGGTCATCCGCTACAGAAACGTCTGGACTATCCGACGCCACGCTGTCAGCTCGGTGCCGCCTTAAAAGGTCTGGCGCATAGCATGATTGATGTCTCGGATGGTTTAGCCCAAGATCTTGGACATATTCTCAAAGCCTCGCAAGTCGGTGCCAAGCTACAACTGGAACACTTACCGATCAATCCTGCCCTGCAGGCCTTAAGTGAAGCACAAAAATGGCAATATGCACTGGCCGGTGGCGACGATTATGAATTATGTTTTACAATAAGCCCGCAAAATTACGAAAAATTATTGCAAAAACAACTTGATGTTTCGATTAGTATAGTCGGCACAATTCAGCAGCAGCACGGCTTAACTTTTGAAAAAGATGGCGTAGATCATTTGCTTCAATTTAATGGGTATCAACATTTTGCATAAACCTGCGATCAATTTTAAAGCCATGTCATGGACCGACCGACTGATTGTATTTAGTGGCGTTGGCTTCGGCTCAGGACTGGTGCCTAAAGCACCGGGGACCTTTGGTTCGGCTTTTGCACTGTTATTTATCCCGATTTGGCTGCATCTTGATTTTTTAAACAGTCTTTTTGCCATTGCCATCATGTCCCTGATTGGCATATATATCTGCGGGCATACTGCCAAGGTCATGGGCGTTCATGATGATGGCCGCATTGTCTGGGATGAATTCGCCGGACAATCCATCACATTTTTACCCCTGATCTATCTCGGCCAGATGAACTTTCTCTGGCTGCTGGTCGGTTTTGCGCTATTCAGATTATTTGATATCTGGAAACCGTGGCCGATTCGGGTCATTGACCGTCAGGTCGACGGCGGTTTTGGCATCATGCTGGATGACATCATTGCTGGCCTGTGGGCGGCTCTTTGTATTTTGATTTATTTTTACTTCACCGTGGCATAAGCCATATTTAGGATTAGAACATGTCAACGACTGTTATTATTCTTGCTGCAGGTAAAGGCACGCGGATGCGTTCAAGCTTACCGAAAGTATTACAACCACTTGCAGGACGTCCTTTACTGGGTCATGTCATTGACACAGCAAAAAAATTAAACGCAGATAATATTATTACCATTTACGGGCACGGTGGCGAGCAGGTTCAAGCTGCTTTTACAGCGCAAAAAATTAAATGGGTTGAACAGAGCGAACAGCTGGGGACCGGTCATGCCGTACAAATGACTTTACCTGTCCTGCCCCAAGACGGCGTATCGCTGATTCTTTCCGGTGATGTACCCTGTATTAACCCGTTCACCTTGCAAAAATTACTCGATGCCACTGCAGAAACTGGCATTGGTCTGGTCACGCTCACCTTGCCAGATGCCAATGGTTATGGTCGCATCGTGCGTAAAAATGGTCAGATTCAGGCCATTGTTGAACATAAAGATGCAACGAACGAGCAACGTCAGATCCAAGAAATTAATACTGGCATTTATGCGGTCAGCAATGCCAAGTTGCATCAATGGCTGCCAAATTTAAGCAATGAGAATGTTCAGGGTGAATACTATCTGACCGATATTGTGGCGATGGCTCTGGCCGATGGTATGCAGGTTGCTTCGGTAGAACCTGAACAAGCCTTTGAAGTTGAAGGCGTAAATGACCGTGTGCAACTGGCAGCATTAGAACGTCAGTTTCAGGCATTTCAGGCCAAACAGCTGATGCAGCAAGGTGTACATCTGATTGATCCGAGCCGTTTTGATTTGCGTGGTAATTTAACTGTCGGTCAAGATGTACAGATTGATATCAACGTAATTATCGAAGGTGATTGCGAGCTGGGCGACCATGTTGAAATTGGTGCTGGCTGTATCATCAAAAATACCAAGATTGCAGCTGGGACTAAAGTGCAACCTTATAGCATTTTTGACAATGCTATCGTTGGTGAAGATACCCAGATTGGCCCTTTTGCACGACTGCGTCCGGGTGCGAAGCTTGCTGCCGAGGTGCATATCGGTAACTTTGTAGAAGTGAAAAATACCACGATTGGCGTAGGCTCTAAAGCCAACCACTTCACCTATCTCGGTGATGCTGAAATCGGTGCCGGTTCTAATATTGGTGCAGGTACCATTACCTGCAATTATGATGGTGCGAATAAATTTAAAACCATCATTGGTGATCAGGCTTTCATTGGTTCGAACAGTTCATTGGTTGCACCTGTGAAAATTGGCAATGGGGCTACAGTGGGTGCAGGCTCGACGATTACTCGTGATGTGGAAGACAACAGTTTAGCGGTAGAACGTTCTAAGCAATTTGCCAAAGAAAACTATCCACGTCCGCAAAAAATCAAGAAATAAGGGGGAATAAATATGTGTGGTATCGTCGGTGGCATTGCAGAACGTAGCATTACCAATATTTTGATTGAAGGCTTAAAACGCCTGGAATACCGGGGTTATGATTCAGCAGGTTTGGCACTCATCAACAATAGCCAGGTCCTGCGTGAACGTCGTGTCGGCAAGGTCGCGAACCTTGAACAGGCCGTGAATGAATCACAGATCAGCGGTTCACTTGGCATTGCACATACACGCTGGGCAACCCATGGCAAACCGACTGAAGAAAATGCCCATCCGCATATTTCTGAAAATGTGGCAGTGGTCCATAACGGAATCATTGAGAACTATCAAGAACTTAAAGATGATCTTGAAGCTTTGGGTTATGTCTTTACTTCACAAACCGATACAGAAGTGGTTGCACATCTGATCAATGACGCCCTGAAATCTACCCCAAGCTTAATGGAAGCTGTGCGCCAGGTGGTACCACAACTCAAAGGTGCTTATGCCCTAGGTATCGTGCATACAGATCATCCGGATGAACTGATTACCGTACGTGAAGGTTCTCCACTCGTCATTGGTGTGGGGATTGGCGAGAACTTTATCAGTTCTGACCAGCTGGCGCTGCTCCCGATTACCAACCGTTTTATCTACCTGGAAGAAGGTGATATTGCGCGTTTGACCCGCAGCACGATTGAAGTTTTCGTCGATGGTCAACTGGTCGATCGTCCGGTCAAGGAACTGGATGCTGCGGTCAGCAATGCCTCTAAAGGTGAATATAAGCACTACATGCTCAAAGAAATTTATGAGCAGCCTGAAGCGATCAAACAGACCATTTCCCAGGCTTTAAATGGCAATGACCTGCGCAAAGACTTTCTTGCCAGTGCGGAACAGGACTTCGCAAAAATCCAGCAAATCCAGATTATTGCCTGTGGTACCAGCTATCATGCCGGCATGATCGCCAAATACTGGTTTGAACAGCTGATTGATCTGCCGTGTCAGGTCGAGATTGCCAGCGAGTTCCGTTATCGTACGCCAGTGATTGTGAATCACACACTCTATGTGTGTATTTCCCAATCTGGTGAAACTGCCGATACCTTGGCTGCATTACGTGATACACAGAAACGTGCGGCGGCCAAAGGGCTGGACATCACTACGATGACCATCTGTAATGTCGCTACATCATCGATGGTACGTGAGACCCAGCATAGTCTGTTGACACTGGCAGGCCCAGAAATTGGTGTGGCATCTACCAAAGCCTTTACCACCCAGCTTGCTGCTTTAATGCTGTTGGTATTGAAAATTGGTTCGGTCAAAAATAGCATTTCTACAGAACAGATGACGAAGATCAGCACGGAACTCTGGCATCTGCCTAAAGTGATTCTGGACACTTTACGTCATGATGATGAAATTTTAGGTCTGTCTGAGCTGTTTGTTGAAAAGCAGCATTGCCTGTTCCTGGGCCGTGGTACGCACTTCCCGATCGCACTGGAAGGCGCACTCAAGCTGAAAGAAATTTCCTATATTCATGCTGAAGGTTATGCTGCAGGTGAGCTAAAACATGGTCCATTGGCACTGGTCGACAATGACATGCCGGTGGTGATTCTGGCACCGCAAGATGACATGCTGGATAAACTGAAATCCAATATGGAAGAAGTTCAGGCACGTGGTGGCGAGCTATTTGTGTTTGCTGATGAAAACAGCGGCATTAAAGCCAAAGAACGCCAGCATGTGGTACATATTCCGGCAGTTAATGCAGTGTTGGCACCGATTGTATATAGCATCCCGGTGCAGTTACTGTCTTATCATGTGGCAGTGCTGCGTGGTACAGATGTCGATCAGCCACGTAATCTGGCAAAATCGGTTACGGTAGAATAATTAAAATTGAATCAGGGCTGGGGAATGTTTTTGAGTAATAAAGTTAAATACTAGGTAATAAATAATCATACTTAGTAATAAAGTTTCATACGAATTTTCAAAATAAAGAAAATATATTCATTATTTTCAGTATTTTGTAATTTTGGTATGAAACTTTTTTTTATTTTGATAGAATTAAATTTAGACTAGCCCTGCCTATAGTATGATACTTTAATAAATACAATATAATTTTGGAACCAATAAAAACAAATACTTATGCACAACAAAGGATGAAACTTTATTACTCTCATATACCTACTACCTATTCTTATTCACCCCCCTCATTTTGGTTCATATTAAACCACTGATTTTCTATTCAAATATTTCAAAACAAAATATGCAAATTTGAATCTTAAACCACCACCTTAATCTGCTATAATTTGTACATCATACTGATGTACAAATTGGTGGAAAAATATGACTAACTTAGCAACAGAACGAATAAATGTTCGTTCAACTGTAGATGCAAAGAATGTAATTGAGCAAGCTGCGAATTTATTGGGTCTTAGTGTGAGTTCCTTTATGATCCAGTCCTCATTTGAACGAGCAAAAGAATTACTTAAATCTAATCACGAGTTAAAAGTAAATAATGCTGATCGTGATATGTTAATGAATTTGCTTGAAAATCCACGCCCTGCAAATGATGAGATGAAAAAATTAATGAGTTTATTGGATGAAAATTGAGGTTTTACAAGCCCATCATCAGAAAAAATCATTTAATTGTGGGCAAGATGATTTAAACAAGTTCATCAAACAATACGCATCTCAGCATCAGAAATCAGGAACAAGTAAAACCTATGTTGCTATTGATGATGATACACAGCAGGTGCGAGGATTTTATTGCCTATCAAGTACCTCTATTGGATTTGATGGGGTTGATGCGGTTCTCACTCAACGATTACCTCGTTATCCACTCCCTTGTGTAGTTATAGGTCGCTTTGCCGTTGATCAAACTGCCCAAGGGCGAGGAATAGGAAAAGTGCTTTTAGCACATGCGCTTAAACAAGTTTCAAAAGTTGCTCAAATTATTGGTGTAAATTTTATTGTAATACATGCCAAGGATCAAAAAGCGATGGAATTTTATCAGCGTTTTGGCTTTATTTCATTAACATCAAATCCATTAACATTAATATATCCAGTGAGTGAAATACCTAATTTTAATTAAATGGCCTACTAGCAACAGGAGTGACTAGTAGTAGATTACGAACAAGAATAGGTGACGGACTTATTCAGCAATTTGCAATTTATGAAGACTAATGAGGAAAAGTCAGTTTTTCTCAAGCTGATTGATAAAAAACCCTAGGAAAATTAATATTTTGGCTACCAAACAATTCAATAGTAGCTCATTTTATTCTAGAGTTTTCACTGGAATTTAAAATCATACTTTCAAAAGTAAAGAATGAAACTTTATTTTTTTAAATTTTTCACAATAAGATGAAACATTTTAAAATTAACCAGAATAAATATAATTAAATTATAAATATCAATAATTTGAAATAAAAAATATAAAACAAAATATAAATTTCTGGAAAAAAGTAATAAAGATACATACCATATTGAATAATAAACAACCTAATGATATGCTCAAAAATATACTAAAGCAGGTTAAAAAAATATGTTAACCAAAGAGCAACAACTAAAATGGATAAAAGAAGGACGTGGTCAAGGCTTTCTAAGTAAATACAAACCCTTCTTGACAGTTAAGGATAATAAATCCCTAAACAACCGCTCAAGTCGAGTATATGGCTATAAAACCGGTCGAACTCATCACTTGTTTTCAGATTTAGAACTCGCTGTTTTTTTGATTTTAGATAGAAATATTTTTATCAAAGATATTCGAGAACAAATGCCACTGAATTTAAAAGAAACTGAGGATTTGGCGCGTACTTTTTCCCTTTATCATCCAATGAAAAATGGTATTGCACAAACACTAGTTTCTACATTTTTTATTGTCAGTGAAGCTACTAATGCTCCCCCTGTTTATGTCATCAGAGCTATTTCTCATACTGAATTAGAAAATTTAAATATTCTTGAAAGTCTCGAGTTAGAAAGACGCTATTGGCAAAAAGAAAATATCCCTTGGTATCTTGTTACAGAAAAAGATATCCCTCTGACGGTCGTTGATAATATTAAATGGTTATATCCTGCAAATTACTCAGAAAGTAAAAATCACACTCCAGATAAAATCAACTTCTATTATCAGCAATTTATAAGAAATTCTCATCTGAGTCTAATTGAACTATCAAAATATATTGATGTTCAATATTCATTAGAACCAGGAGAATCACTATTAGAAATCCGCGAGCTCATTGCTCAGAGGTACTTCGTATTTGATATCAACATTAGTTATAGAAAAATCACATGTGGCAATATAAAACTCAGTGAACAAGATTCATGGGAGGTCATCTGCAATGCTTCGAATCAATGATGTTTATGAGCTTGATGAGAAAAAGTATCGCATCCTCAAAGTATATACAGATCATATAATTTGGATAGAACTTGAAAATCAAAAAGCTTTACCTGAATTGTATACAAGATCTACACTCATCGAGGCAATTGAATCGGGCAACATAAAAATTACTACAGATCCTTTTGAAGACATGTCTTTGATGGTATTAGAAGAAAACTCTGTCTATCAAATCAAACGTGACAAGAATTTAGCTATTATAAAACCTATAATTGAACATGAAAAATTTTATGATTCAAACATACGTGCATCTTTGATTAATGAAATTGTAAATCAAAAGATTACCACTAAACAGACTATATATCGCTTACTTCGCCAGTATTGGCAAAGAGGAATGACCCCCAATGCCTTAATCCCTCAGTATTACAATTCTGGAGGAAAAGGTGTTAAAAAGGCTGTAAATAATAAAAAATTAGGTCGCCCTCGTATTATTTCTGAAGGGACAGGTGCTCTTATTGATGAAGATATTGAAAGACTATTTAGGAGAGTCATCAATCAGTACATGCTCAATGAAAACAAGCATACTCTACCCTACACATATCGTAAGTTTCTTAGTATATATCAAAGCCTATATCCCGACATTATTGAAACTGAAGTCCCATCAATCTGGCAATTAAAATACTTTTATGATCGTGAATATAGTCCTATTCTAAAAATAAAATCACGAACTAGTAAAATTGAATATTTAAAAGACAAAAGAGTTTTATATTCAACAGTTAATACACATGTTCTCGGACCAGGATCTCGTTACCAAGTAGATGCTACGATAGCTGACATCTATCTTGTTTCTGACTCAGATAGAGGCTGCATTATTGGACGTCCAACCATTTACTTTATGATGGATGAATTTAGCCGTATGGTTACTGGCATGTACGTGGGATTAGAAAATCCATCTTATGTTACGAGTATGCTAGTTCTTCGTATGGCGATGTCTGATAAGGTCGATTATTGTAAAAAATTTGATCATGAGATTACTTTTAATGATTGGCCATGTATTGGATTACCTGAGGCAATCTTGGCAGATAGAGCCGAATTACTTGGACATCAAATTGAGAATCTCGAAAAAAACTTTGCCATCCGAATAGAAAACACACCTGCCTATCGTGGTGATTTAAAGTCAATTGTAGAGCGCTATTTCCGCACTATCCAGGCTGAATTTAAACCTTATGCACCTGGTGTAGTCCAAGCAATCAAAGAAAAGAAACGTGGTGGTAAAGACTACCGACTAGATGCAACACTCACTGTTAAGGAATTTACCCAGATCATTTTAAATTCTGTTCTCATTTACAACAACACACATGAACTTTCTTCTTATGATCGCGACATTGATATGCCAACAGATTTACCCTGCATTCCTATTCATTTATGGAATTGGGGCATACAGAATCGAACAGGTAAGTTACGCTCAGCATCAGAAAAAGCGATTTATATTGCACTACTTCCCCGCACAGATGGCACCCTCTCTGAGCTAGGATTAAAGGTTTTCGGAGTCTTTTATAATTGTAAAGAACTCATTGAACGCGGCTTGCTACACAGGAAAAGTGCTTCAAGACAAAGGCCTAAATTTAAAGTTGCTTACGATCCAGCTAACGCTGAAAAAGTTTATATATTTCATTCTGAAGATCATTCAGATTATTGGGAAGCACAACTTTCAAATCGTTCTAGAGAATTTAGAGGTTGTAGTTTTTGGGAGGTATGGCAAGTTCAACTTGAGCAAAAAATAACACGATCTCGCTACAAAATAAATGCAAATCTTGCACGTGCTGATTTAGAACAACGCAATGAAGATATCATTGAAAAAGCGATTTCTTCAAGATCTTCTACTCAAAAAAGTAATGCTCAACGTCTTTCATCGATACGGAATAACCGTAATCAGGCAAGAACTGAAGAAAGAGAGGATTTAAAGAAATCTACCCAAATCCAAAGCTCACAAAATGCGAAGGTTAGAGACAATATTATTCCAATCTCAGGAATTAAAAAAGCAGAAGACGAAGAATCCACCTTACTTCTTCCAACCTATTACGAATCATTATTTGATGAAGATGATGATTAAAACGAGGTAAATAAAAATGAAAGTTAATGCAGTTTATCATCCAAGTTTTGGGCAGTATCAAGGAAATCCTCTTATAGAAGCATTACCACCTGTACGTGAATTTTCAGAGGTGAAAAATGCACTAAAAAGTACAATTACCATTAACCCATCAGAAAAACATGAATCAGGTGTAGTTAGAGGTCACCTAATTGCTCAATTGATGAATAATTTTTTTCAACCGATTGCACGGCATATTCAATTGGAACAAAAACTCTCCATTATGCTTCGTGAAGGTTACGTAGGGCGTAATCTTGCAAATGGCTCTCTTAATTCACATCTACAGAATGGTTATGAGCGAATGATGACTGGTGATGTAAATGCCATTCGCTTTGAAGCAGCTAAGTCCACTGCACGAAGTATGTGTTTTATTGGCTGTTCAGGAAGTGGCAAAACTACTACATTAAATCGAATTCTCGCTACTTATCCTCAGGTCATTTTTCATGAAAAATATAATTTTACGCAAATTGTTTATTTAAAAATTGATTGCCCACATGATGGCTCTTTAAAAAGTTTGTGCCTACATTTTTTCAGAGCAATCGATCAAGCACTAGGGTCTGATTATGAAAGAAAATATGCATTAAAAAGACATGGTATTGAAACATTACTCAACTTAATGCGCCAGATTGCCAATTTACATGCAATTGGATTGCTTATTATTGATGAAATTCAGCATCTAAGTGTGAACAAGTCTGGAGGTGCAGATAAAATGCTGAATTTCTTTGTCACTTTGGTTAATGTGGTTGGCTTGCCAGTCGTGATGGTTGGCACACCAAAAGCTCGATTTATTTTTGAAGATGATTTGAGATCTGCTAGACGAGGGGTGGGATTAGGCTCAATTCTGTGGGAACAGATTAAAAATGAAGAAAACTTTATTCACCCACAGACAAAAAAAATAATTAAATCAGAATGGGTCGGATTTACTGAAGCACTTTGGAAGTATCAGTGGCTCAAAAAAGCAGATCTTATGATAAGTGAAGAAATCAGGAACTGCTGGTATGATCTCAGCCAAGGCATTCCAGATATTGTGGTTAAATTATTTGTATTAGCCCAAATGAGAGCAATTGAATCAGGGCTGGAGCGTATCACGGTAAAATTACTGAAACAGACATATGAACAAGATTTAATCCCAATTCACCCAATGATTAAAGCGCTACGCTCAGGTGATGCCGAACAAATTTCACAATTTTCCGATCTGATTATTCCCGAAGTTGATAAAAAGCTACTCCTCTTACAAGCAAAACTAGAGCAAAAAAAAGAGTTCATGGAAGATATTGATATCTATGATGGACATCAAGAATCTATTCATTTACATCGCCTACTGATTGAGCTGGGATACGAATCAAATTTATTAGCACCTCTAGTTAAAAAAGTATTCCGAGAGAATCCTAAATTTGACATGAAATCAGTAATGTCGATTATCCTAAGCTGGCTGCATGAGCAAAATGAGGAGTTCTCTTCACCTTCTAGTGCAAATAAACCACAAGATACACAAAAGATAAGAAAACAGAGAATTCAATCCAAATTATGGCACTCTCTTGATAATGATGATTTACGTTTTCAGTTCAGTCAGAAAGAAAATAAACAAAGCTTTTATGAACATCTAAAAAACCAGACTGATTATGTCATCAATATGGAAACTTTAATAAAAGAGGCAGGATAAATATGCTAAATTTTCCGGTTCCTTATGCTAATGAGTTAATCTATAGTTCAGTTGCTAGAGCTGGAATACGATTAGCAATTAATAGCCCAAAACAACTTTTAGATGAGATTTTCCAAGATCGTGAAGTTGTAGCGACAATAGATTTGCCCGCAAATTTATCAAAAATTTTAAAGCTGTTACCTGAAACACAATTTGATGCAGAAAAACTAATTTATCAGCATACTCTTTTTCCTCTTTATGCCCCATTTGTTCCAGAAGAGCGAAGACAAGAATGCATGCAATGGATGCTGAATAAATCAAATGGTTCAGTACATTTAGCCCTAGGAATTAATGCATCTTACATAGCAACTCCCACCTATTTGCAATATTGCCCAGGATGTATAAATGAACAGCTTAAACAATATAAAGAATACTATTGGTCCAGACTTTGGCAAGTCCAAGGTGTTACTTGTTGTCAAAAACATGGTGAACTTATACAAACAAATATAGAGTTTAGGTCACCACACAAACATGAATTTATTGCAGCTGATGTTAAAAACTGCCCGATTGTCACTCAGTCAGCAGCCAAATTAGATGATCTGTTCATCTGTAAAAAAGTAGATGAGCTTTTACAGCTTTGTCCAAAACAATCTGCAAGTTTTGAGCAATGGAGTCTTTTTTATAAGAAACTTGCTCATCAAAATAATTGTGTCCGAGGAAACTCTCATATTTTATATGACTCCATTTATGAAAAAATTTCGACCCGCTGGTCTAAACAGTTTTTAAAGCAATATCATTTGGACAATTTCAGTTCTGAAAATAGTTGGCTACGTAGTATTTTCCGAAAACATCGTAAATGTTTTAGCTATCTTCAACATTTAATTGTAATTGAAGCTATGAATGCAGGTAGAGACTGGTCATTTAATGAGATCTTAGTAACTGTTAATTCTTTACAACCAGTCATTAAACCACAATCTATAAAATTACAATCCTCGGATATAACAGAATCTCAAAATACAATTATATTAGAAAAACGAAAAAAATGGCTTGAGGCAATCAATCAAGACAGCATCAATGCATCAAGAAAACAAAATAGTGCTCTATATGCATGGCTCTATCGCAATGATAAAGAATGGCTACTTGAAACAAACAGTCATTATCAGCAACCTCACATACCTACAGGAAATAAAATTGATTGGGGTACACGTGATCTTGAAACCGTTAAACTATTAATCAATATTAAACAACAACTTATAGAAAACTTGGATTTACCTAGAAAATCAAAAAACTGGTGGATCAAGCAACTTAGGAATCCAGCTACTATTGAAAAAAATTTAGATAATTTGCCATTAACTAAACAGTTTTTAGATCAATATAATGAGGATATTAGCTGCTTTCAGATTAGGCGACTAACCCGAGTATTACTGCAATCATATTCAGCAAATGAACAACTGTCACGCTGGATCATCTTACGAAAATCGGGTTTAAGTGAAGAAAGAATAACAACTGAAGCAAATAATTTTTTAACGAACGTTATTAAACTTATTCATTGGGAGAATTAATTTTGGTTATTAGGGGTTTTCCGTTAAACGCTAGAATTTCATATATTGGGGCAATTTTTAAGAATAAACAAGAGAGAGATTGGAATATTAATCTCGGATTAGAATATGAAAAACAAAGGTTTTTTAAACATACTCGATTTTCAAGCATGCACTTGGTCGCACAACGGAGATGCTTAAATTCCTCAGTTGAATTGAAAGATGAAAATCATTTAACACTAAAATTTAAAATTAGCGATCTCACAAAATGGCAGGTCAGCAATAATATTGCGACAAAACAATTTCAACTCACACAGAAATTAACTGACCTTGATCAAAAATTTAAAAATACAATTGTACATTTGCCACAATTGGAACTTGCTAGAGCATTATTTTTTCATAATGCTTATTTTGCGAGAAATGCACTTTCACAAAATTTTTTAAGTCTGGAATTTGACGTTCAAAGAGTTTCAGAAAACCATGTGCTGATTACAGAACTATCCTCGAGTAATTTTCCCCCATCTCAATATAATCATCCTGGCATGCGCAACTTACTCGCTTGGATTTTAATCAACCCTGAAATCAGAAGAAGCTATGAAAGTATTGCTACTCATTTTTTTAGTGAAAAAATACAAGGTACAAATAAAGAATGGTGGTATTTCAATTTTGATCCCCCTTCTTTAGCAAATGTAGAAATAACTGTTAAAGCCTATTATTCTAAAAAATTGAATCAAATTTATATCAATGAAATTGTAGAGATTAAAGGATTAGAATCGAACTTACCCAAGAAGATTGATTTTTCTAGTTCGCGATTTACTCAAAATAAAAATACATCGTCTACAGGGAAATCAGGTACTTACTCAACCCGACAAGAGTCCGAATCTCCAGAAATTGATGATAGTCAAGAGGCTAATAGTGATCGTAAAATCCTTACTTTGCCTAGCTATCCTGTATTACTCAGCTTTTCCGATCCAGTTCTCACCCGTAAAATTTATAATAAAAAAAGAGCCAAGAACACATCCTTGCCTTCGCTGGAAGAGGAAATCCAAGACTATGATGCTGTAGGGACTGATGAAGCGACTAGGGTTGGAACAATTGGTCGTGGTGAATTTGAGGGTTTAGAAGATGAGAGTAATAATTTAGATTTGCTTATGGATCGTTTTGAAGCCTTCAGATTCATGATAGAAAAGTTTATTGAGCAAAATAATATTAAGGCGACAACCTCAAAACTCTATAAACTTCCTAGATTGCAGCGATCTAAACTCCACATAACTTTGGATGGAAACAAGCGCTCTCTAATGATTTACAGGTTGGATAAACTATTCGATCACAATTTCATAATCTTTGAAATAGATGTCACAGATAATGTGAAAAAACTTTCAACCCTAGTCCTCTGCTTAAATGATATAAAAGAGTTTGATGAGACATCAATTGAAGCAATGATGAAAAAAATTATGCAGTGTTCACTAAGATGGCCGACTTTAAAATATTTTGCAGACTATGGTTTGGCAAAAACCTTACATCATCCTAAAAATCTAAATGAACTTAATGAATCAAGTCAGGAGTTCGAACGATGGGTTGAACGATTCGATAAAATAATTAAGGAATTACTTAAAAAAATTAGAAAAGAATGAGACAGTGTAGATAAGGATACTGAACCGTACCTACCGATTTGTCGAAGGTCAAATATTCCAGCATAATTTTGTCGGTGATATCACCTTCCTCTACAATGGCGTTACCGCTTCACGTTTAGACAAACGTTATGGTTTAGCCTCAGTGGGAATGTTTCTAAATTATCTTTGAATAAAAGACTTTAGCTCGCTTGAATCTATATCCTAAAACCTCTGTAATTTTTTATGGGGTTTTTTGTTTTTTAATCTTGCCACATTATCTCTATACTATTTCAATACTTTATACCTTCGACTCTTTTTTGCGAATTTTGAGAAATCACATGACACAACTGACTTGCTTTAAAGCCTATGATATTCGCGGCAAACTCAGCACCGAGCTGAATGAAGAGATTGCCTATAAAATTGGTCGTGCCTATGGACAGATCTACCAACCGAAAACTGTAGTGATTGGCTGTGATATACGCCTCAGCAGTGACGGCTTAAAACAAGCCACCATTCGTGGTTTAAATGATGCTGGAGTCAATGTGCTTGATCTTGGCATGACAGGGACTGAAGAAGTCTATTTTGGTGCCTTCCACCTCGATGTGCAGGGTGGTATTGAAGTGACGGCCAGTCATAACCCTATGGACTATAATGGCATGAAATTGGTACGTGAAAATGCACGTCCAATCAGTGCAGCTACTGGTCTTAAAGAGATTCAGGCTTTAGCAGAATCAGGTCAGTTTATTGAAGTTGCACAAAAAGGGCATACTGAAAAATACAATATTTTGCCTGAGTTTATTGATCACCTGATGACTTATATTGATCCGGCAAAAATCAGCCCGATGAAACTGGTGATGAATGCCGGCAATGGTGCTGCAGGTCATGTCGTTGATGCAATTGAACAGAAGTTTCAACAGCTGCAGATTCCAGTGAAATTCGTGAAAATTCACAATGAAGCCGATGGCAATTTCCCCAACGGAATCCCTAACCCGATTTTAATTGAAAACCGTGACAGCACCCGTAATGCAGTATTAGAACATCAAGCAGACATGGGTATTGCCTGGGATGGTGACTTTGACCGCTGTTTCTTATTCGATGAAAAAGGCCAGTTTATTGAAGGCTATTATATTGTCGGTCTTTTAGCTCAAGCCTTCTTACTGAAACAGGCTGGCGAGAAAATCGTGCATGATCCACGTTTAGTCTGGAATACCTTTGATATTGTTGAACAATTCAAAGGTGAAGCAATTCAATCCAAATCAGGCCATTCTTTCATTAAAGAAAAAATGCGTGAACATAATGCGGTTTATGGCGGTGAAATGAGTGCCCATCACTATTTCCGTGACTTTGCCTATTGTGATAGCGGTATGATTCCATGGTTACTGGCAATAGCGGTACTATCTGAAACAGGAAAATCATTATCCTCTCTAGTCGAAGAAATGATTGCCAAATTCCCATGTTCAGGTGAGATCAACTTTAAAGTTGCAGATACTCAAACCACGATTCAAAAACTCTTTGATCATTATGCCGATCAAAAACCTGCTATCGACCAGACGGATGGAGTGAGTCTGGATTTTGGTGCATGGCGTTTTAATGTCCGTGCATCGAATACTGAACCTTTACTGCGTTTGAATATTGAAAGCCGTCGTAATCGTAACCCGCGACCGATGCAAGACTATGTTGATGAGTTAACTCAGCTAATTCAAAGTTAATTAAAATATTCATTAACAACTTAGATTAGCATTTGAAGTGCAACACCATGTTGTTGCCATAATACCTGACTCGAACTTTTAAAGCCGAGTCTTTTTCTTGGGCGGTGATTAAGGCGGTGAGTGATTTCTGCAATATAACCATAGCCGTAACTTCCAGCACTTTTTTGAACCTCATTCAGAATAATGCCTTAAAACAGCTTATGCTGCAAAAGTGGGTGATTCATGCAGATGAAACGCAGGTCACCATCATGCAGATGGGCGATGATGAGAAAAAACCGAAGAAAGGTTATGTGTGGGCCTATGCCACCACACAGTACAATCCAGTTCATGCGGTAATCTATGACTTTCAGGATAGCCGTTCAGGTCAGCATGCTGAAGAGTTCCTGAAAGGCTGGCAGGGCCATCTGGTCTGTGATGATTACAGTGGTTATAAAGCACGCTTTAAATCAGGCCAGGTCATTGAGGTGGCTGCATGGCGCATGCACGTCGTAAATTCCATGAACTGCATGTGACCAGGAAAAGTCAGATTGCTGAACAGGCATTAGTGCTGATTCAGAAACTGTATGCCATAGAAGCTGAACTCAGGAAAAAGACCGAGGGTACAGCAGAACACCGCCGCGAATACCGATAACAACATAGTCAACTGGTGATGCAACAATTGTATGAATAGCTCAACCAACATTATTTGACGGTGCCATCGAGTTCTCCAACCGCCAAGGCAATCAATTACAGTCTGAAGCGTTGGCTAGCTTTAAGTCGATATCTCGATGATGGCAATAATGATGTATCCATACCGCCATATTTGGCACGCTATTTATAAAAGGTGGCATTACTCATACCATTGTTCACGACAAAGGGCAGTTACAGGTGTCTCTGACTATGCCTGTTTCAAGATGGACATGATGATCTGACTGTCAGTAAATTTAGATGTTTTCATGCAGAAGCTCCTACTTGTATAGAGAAAATTCTAATTTTAGATCCTATTATTTGTAGGGGGGATTACCAGGGCTGTCCTAAATATAAGTATTTAGTAGATAAGATCCACATATAAACTATCTTTATAAACTCCAGCTGGAGTCAAGGCAGAAGGTTGCTCAGCCAGCTGTACCAATACAACAAATTTATTTAGGTTAGTTGCCGGTTGAGATATCGGCATATTCCAACGAGATGAGGTCGCCCCAGAAATATACATTTGTGTTCTTATTTTATGATTGCGCTCATTAACCAAATAACTGCTGCCATTAGTGCTGGTTAAGTTTTTAGAATTAAATTGAATAGCATAACTGCTATCACACCTTACAATAAATGAAGTCGCAGCTTGACTCAGATAAGAAGAATTCAATTTAAGTTCTGATGCTGTCGACCGTTCAATCTGACAACGTTGGGCATGACTTAGATTGGTCAATAATAGAGAGAACATAAGTATAATAAATTTAAGTTTCATTATTTTTCATCCTTTATTTACAGATAAGCGTAGATAGTCCGCTTTCTTCTTTTTGATTTTCTGTAACCATTAATTGTGCAAAGCAAGTTTTAGATTCAGTGCTGGTGATTTTAATATTGTAAGTATTTGGAATAAGCCCATATAATGTGACCGTACCATCAGACGAGATAGGATAAACCTCCCCACCATCATTATTGATATATAATTCTGAACCAGCTGTAAATTTATTATTATTACTATCCACAGGTAAAATCGTGACCTGTTTTGTATTATATATAGGAAAGTTAATAATATAGCCCCGCTGATCTAAAGCGGTAAGCCTCTTGGTTGCATAAGGAATTTTATCTTCAACAGGTAACTGATTCTGATCAAAACCAATATCATAATTTACATAAGGGATTATATCATGAACAAAGGTATAGCCTTTCTTATTCGTCTTGTCTACTACAGATAAAGACCTTAGAACATCGACATCCTGATAATCTCCTACACTAACAACAGAAAATGCATTATCAACCAACTTGGTAAAATTAAATTTATTATTCAGAAAAATAACCGCTCCACGATAATTTAGTTGTGATTCAGACTCATTATCTCCTTCTATATGATAAAAACCTAAATCCCCAACATCTGTTTTCAATCGCCCATTAAAATTATATAGTGTTTCATCATCCAGCCTATTTACACCTGTTTCATAGTCAAATCCAACCTGATTAGGATTACTTTTAACAAATTGTAATTTAGTTCTTTCCTCTGTTGAATGACTAAAATAAACTGCTTTATCATCATCAAAACTATAACTGAGTGATAAGACAACTCCAGAATCCCGATCATCACCGAATGAGCTAAAATAACTTAAACCTAGGCTCCCCTTCCTACCTAACCGACGATTAAACCCTAAATTTAAAGTTTTACGATCATTTTGAAAAAATAAAGGAATCTCATCTTCCACGCGTATTTCTTGCTGATGAAAACTCTGGGCAGCATAATTCAAATAAATATTATGTAGGAGAGGAATATTGCTCATTCCTCCATAAATTAAATACTCATACTTAGGATAAGTATAAAAATTATCCAGAGCATCACCTAAATATTTAAAATCTCTTTCTGTATATTTTGCACTTGCACCAAGTGAAACTCTTCCAAAATCCTTTGCAGCAGATAATCCATATGAATAATTAAACTTATTAAGTTCATCATGTGAAACTTGAACAACACTATCCAAAACCAAATAATGACTAATCGCTTGAGTCCATAGAAAGCCTAAATTTTGCAAGTCTTCGCTATAAGAAAAATTAGAACCAAGTGTTGTCCGATTAGATACCCCATAACGATAATAAAAGTTAGAGAAAAAATCACGATAGTCATCACTTTCTATATTATAGTTATAACGTAACTTCCCTAATGAAATATTATACTCACTGAGATCGGGCCTTAATAACCGATTTGTAACCAGAATAGGAAAACTTTGTACACTTCTATTTCCTAGTACATCTTCAACGACAATTTGTGCATTTCCTGCCTGTTGAATTTGTGCACCAGTTTGAAGATTAAAATCACCAGGACTGACTCTTTGACTATATATACTTACCCCATTAATATACAAATCAACTGTAGAAGGAACACGTGCACTTCCCTGTAAGGTTGGAGTATTCCAATAAATAAAATTTGGTCGCTCAGTAAAATTAGTTCCCCAGTTTAAACCGGCAAAACGTAAAGAATTAATTAATGGATTATATACTGTAGTTGTATCTCCTAAAGTAAGCTGAGTCATACTTTTAGGAAATTCAAAGTCAACACTAGTACTGAGTCGAGTAAAATACTCATTCAAAGGATGATTATAATAAGCTATTGAGTTCTTAAATATCCAATAATCTTTAAAAATACCGAGCTCTGTCATGCCGTTATATACAGAATTTATTTCTCTGTGTATTTTTGAATTTAAATAGGTAAAATCATAATTTACAAAACTTCCAAAGCTGGCTTTCTCTGGCATAGTCTGTAACTGAGAGATCTGTGTACTTGACTTAAATAGAGGAGTAGGTATCGTCAGATTAATTGTTTGCTCAGAGACATCAAAATTCGATTGAATATTCTGATCTGAAATAAGACAAAACTCATCCCGAGAAGCCATTTTTGATAATTTAGATATATCAATGTCTCGTTCCAACAACACACTACACTCTATATAAAAATTATTATCACTTTTTATTAAAATAATATCTATATTATGATCAAGCTCATTTATCCAGAGATTAGCAAAAAACTCTTCATCAGGATTCTGGTTAGCATTAGCATTACATAAGAATAAAATATTGACTAAAAAAATTATTTTTCTGTTTAACTGCATAATATAATCCTTGATTATAATTTTAATCCATAAGCTTTAACTCTACTTCATCATTTGACTTATCTGTCATTAATTTAACAAAATAATTCTGAGGATTATTTATTTTAACTCCTCCCAACTCATAGAAAATATTCTTATCTTCAAGTGCATATTTCATATTGTTGCTAGTAAAAACTTCTTTCTTATTCGAGTCTAAGATTTGTAACTTTGAAATTTGAACATGGGATTTTGCTTTATTTTTAACTACAAGCTTATCATTTTCAATATTAAAATTTAATTTTAGGTTATCTTGCTTTCCAATAAATAATGGCAGGTTAAAATTCATCAAAAAAGTAATAGATGATTCTTTTACAGGCTGAGGTAATTCCTCAATTATAATACGCCAGGCACCCTCTTCCCTACCATCTAATACAGATGCTATTGGACGATTAAACCCAACACGTATAACTTGTTTTCCATTAGGTTTCAAAATAAAATTTCTTGGATTAATAATAAGAGTGTTATCCTTCTCCAACACGTCTTCACCTTTATTATTTTGATCCCATTTAAATGCTTTTATTTCAAATATCTTTTTTTCTGCTTCATTTATAGATTCTAAAGTAAGTGTTGTTGTTTTTTGTTTTGTATCATTAAGTATATACATTTGTACTGGATCAATTGCCACATCAGCCTTTACCCCAGTCATAGAAAAAAAAGATATAATAAATAATTTAGCTATTTTTCTCATATTATAATTTTCCACTTAAAAATATAATAAGGCAACCTAACCCAACATAAATGTTAGGTTAGGTTGATTAAATAAATTAGTAGTAAGCTTTGATTAGATAGCGATCGGTATAATTACCTGCTAACTGTGTAGCATCAACTGCAGCATTAGTAACTGCAAGTGTATAATTATCAACTGCTTGACCGTTATGATTTGAATTACCAAACGGAACAGCACCTGCACCTTGTTTAGTTGTCACAATTGTTGTAGAAATTGTTTCAGATGCATCTGTTTCATGTCTAACAAACGTATTATTACTAGCGCCAGCATTTGCAGTTTGCAAATTCAGAACATAAGGGGTGTTTGTTGTAATTGAATAATTTGTACTTTGAGTTCCACCGGCAGCAGATAATAGTATTGCATTTCCACCAGTTAAAATACATTTCTTGTTAATTTTAAGTGAAATTGGAATTTCTTTTTCACAGCCTAAAGTATTACATTTACTCCAGTCAATTGGTGGTTTAGGATTATGACCTGGGCGTCCTGCAGTTTCCGCATCTGCTGCATAAACAACTGTTGAGCCAAAACCAAAGCTTAGTGCTAATGCTGCTAATACTGCTTGAGTCATTTTATTCATGATCTTCTCCATTCCTTAAAAAAAGAATATATTTATTTGTTTGAGTAACACTGGCATAAAAACTCTTTCTCATGATGAGTAAGGTTATGCAGCGTGTAGTTATCTTATTATCATTGATTAAAAAACATACACATACTTTATTATTCACAATATATTTTTCCATTTCCCCCAATTATTATTTTTTGTATGCCATTATTTTATATTAAATTATTTAAAAATAAGAATTGTTACATATAATTCTTACAAAACTCCCTCTAAAGCTAAAAAAGAACTTAGAAAATAGAAACTAATCAATTATAACTTAACCATATGATTTTTATATTTTTTAGGTAATTACAATCTCAAACCATCAATAATTTTTACAAATACTTACAATTTACCCGCAGATAGGTAAAAATAGTGTGATTCTGTTGTGTTTTTTTTGTTATTTTTCATACATCATCGCATTTACCAAAAATCTCATTACTATAGTTACTACCAATCTGACTTGACTGTGTTGCAAAATCCTAGCACTGAAGGCTTCTTCAGCAATATAATTCTCTAATGAAACAAGCCTACACCCAAAATCTACCGTACAACCAATTAATCCACCTACAATAAAATGGGAGCACAATATTGCTCCCATTCTTATTCATGCCACTTCAAGCATTTTAATGATAGCCCTTCGGATTCTGTTTCTGCCAGTTCCAACTATCTGCCAGCATATCTTCCAAGCCATATTGTGGTGTCCAGCCCAACTCTTGTACTGCACGGGTATTATCTGCAAAACAGGTCGCCACATCACCTTCACGACGAGGCACTAACTCAAATGGAATAGCAACGCCATTCACCTGCTCAAACGTATTTTTCACTTGCAGCACTGAACTCCCATGACCGGTACCAATATTCCAGGCACGACATCCTTGTGCAGTCAGACGATTATTCAAAGCGCATAAGTGTGCATTGGCCAGATCCACGACATGAATAAAATCACGCACACCGGTACCATCGACGGTGTCATAATCATGACCAAAAATAGACAACTTTTCACGACGGCCCACCGCAACCTGGGTTACGAATGGCATTAAATTGTTTGGAATCCCTTGCGGATCTTCACCAATTTTCCCACTTTTATGTGCACCGACCGGATTGAAGTAACGCAATAAAGCAATCGACCAGCGCTCATCCGAGATCGATAGTTTTTGTAATAACTGTTCAATAATCAACTTGGTATAGCCATAGTTATTAGTTGGCATTCCGGTAGGCATTTCTTCATTTAAAGGGGATGGATTATTTTCACCATAAACGGTGGCCGAAGAGCTAAAGACCAGTTTGAACACCTGGGCACGCTGCATCGCCTGAACCAGACTGATCGAGCCGGCAATATTATTATCAAAATAAGCGAGTGGAATCTGCTGACTTTCACCCACAGCTTTAAGACCGGCAAAATGAATTACCACATCAATCGAATTTTGTTGAAAGACCTGATCCAGTAACTGACTATCGCGGATATCCCCTTCGACAAAAGTCAGACTTTTTTGGGTCAGGTTTTCTACCCGGTTTAAGGATTCACCAGCACTATTGCAAAGATTATCCAGTACGATCACTTCATGTCCGGCATTTAATAATTCCACACAGGTATGTGAACCAATATAGCCGGCACCGCCCGTTACCAAAATTTTAGCCATGTGACTTTCCTAACAGAATTTTAATTAAGCCTTGGGTTGAACCATCCAGACCACTCAAGTCAGTCTGCTCTCCATTGAGGATTGGCAATAGCTGGTTGGCAATTTCTTTGCCCTTTTCTACGCCCCACTGATCGAATGGGTTAATGTTCCACAGCACGGATTGCACAAATACCTTATGTTCATAGAATGCAATGAGCATGCCCAAGCTATAGGGATTCAACTCTTGCATCAATAGTGTGGTACTCGGCTGATTACCTTCATACTGCTTATAGGCCGGCAAGCTCGCCAATTCAGTTTGATCTAGTGCTTCATTGCCAAAAGCCAGTAAACGCGATTGTGCCAGACAGTTGGATAAAGCCAAATGATGCTGTTCGACCAATGCTTCAGCACTGTCTGCATAGGTGTATTGCTGACTGTTATAGCGCTCTACGGGTGCAATAAAATCACAACTGACTGACTGAGTTCCCTGATGCAGCAGCTGATAGAAAGCATGTTGGGCATTTGGTCCGACCTCACCCCAAATAATCGGGCAGGTATCCAGCTGGACTTTCTCGCCATTGCGCTGGATCGATTTTCCGTTGGATTCCATCTCCAGCTGTTGCAAATAAGACGCAAAGTATTTCAGTCGCCCATCATAAGGCAGAATAGCATGGGTCTGGATATCCAGAAAATTGTTATTCCATGCCCCTAACAGGCCCATCAGCACCGGAATATTGTGCTCAAAAGGCTGATACTGAAAATGCTGATCCACTGCATAGGCACCAGCCAGCAGCTGCTTGAAGCCTGCAATCCCGATACTCAAGGCAATTGGCAGCCCGATACAGGACCAGAGTGAATAACGCCCACCGACCCAATCCCAGAGCAAGAGCTGATTTTCTGGAGCAATGCCCCATGCGGTCATTTTTTCCGGTTTAGTTGATACCCCAATGAAATGGTGCTTGAGAATATAAGGATGCTGACCTAAGGCTTTTTCCAGCCACAAGCGTACCGTTTGGGCATTGGTCAGAGTATCAATGGTCCCAAAGGATTTGGAGGAAATAATAAACAGTGTGGTTTCTGGACGCAGCTGATGCAACAGCTCAGACAACTGGCTGCCATCCATGGTCGAAACAAAATGTACGTTGAGTGGCTGGGCGGACTGGTATTTAAAATCAGACAGGGCATGGGTGACCATTAAGGGCCCAAGATCTGATCCTCCAACACCAATATTGACCACATCCTGAATCACCTCACCAGTGGCACCGCGACGCTGCCCGGCATGAATTTGCTCGACTAGAGCATACATACGCTCAAGCTGGGTATGTACCTCAGCCGCCAAATCGGCATGCAGCTGATCATGCTCTGGCAAGCGTAAGGCCCAATGCATGGCCGCACGCTGCTCGGTATAGTTAATTTTCTGATTTGAAAATAACGAACCAATCCATGATCTAAGGTTCTGCGCATCTGCCCATTCAATCAGACCCTGCATCACATTTTGATTGATTCTGTGTTTGCTGTAATCGAATAGCAGTTGTTCAAACTGAATGGAATATTTGTTAAAGCGTTGCGGATCGGCAGCAAATAGTTCTCGCAGATGCTCAGATTGCAGTTGTACTTTGTTCGAGGCGAGTTTCTGACACACCGTTTCAGTGTCGAAATTTGGATTTGAATGATTCAACATTAACGCCCCACCCCAATGTAATTAAAACCACGTGTCTTGACATAAGTCGGATCATACAGATTACGCCCATCCAGAATCAGGGGATGCTGCATCAGCTTCATCAGGTAAGGATAGTCCGGACTGCCATACTGTTTCCATGCCGTCATTAGACACAAGGCATGCGCCCCTTCCACCGCCTGATACTGGTCTGTACACAGGATTAAATCTTCCCGTGGCCCATAGACTTTTTCAATATTGGCCAGTGCTTGTGGATCATGTAATTTGACCGTCACACCTTGCGCCCATAAGGCGGTCAGCATGGCATGTACCGGAGACTGCTGGATACTCGGGGTATTTTCTTTAAAGGCTGCACCCCAGATCGCAATGACCTTGCCTTTTAAATCTCCACGGAAATAGTTCCAGAGTTTACGGAACAGTAATTCTTTTTGCTGTTCGTTAATATCCCAGACCTGTTCTAACAGCTGGTTTTTTACCCCGGAATCTGCCACTGCATGGGTCAGGGTTCGGATATCATGCGAAAAATTTTCCCCACCAAAACCGACTCCCGGAAACAGATAAGCAGAACCAATCCGGCTATCCGCCGCCATACCTTGCCGTACCTGTTCAATATCGATACCGAGTTTTTCTGCTACACCTGCCAGATCATTCATATAACTGATCCGGGTGGCTAGCATGCCGGAAATACTCAGTTTGGTAAATTCCGCGTCCAGAACCGGCATAAATAAATACTGCTGGGCGCGCGGGAACAATGGGCGTAATAGCTCCCTGATTTTAACCTGCGCATCGTCATGATCACAGCCAACGATCAACTGACTCGCCCGAACAAAACTGCGAATCGCATTGCCTTCCTGAATAATATCTGGGAGATAGATCCAGTCATCATTCGGCAAAAGTTGCTGGAATCGTTGAGTCCCGTGCAAGCCAAAGGTTGAAGCATTTACCATCAGTTTAGGATGAGCAAAACAGGCATGCCGGATCGTCTCCAACATCTGGAATGCCTGTTGCTCTTCGGTGGCATTAAAACTAAAGAAAAAAGCATCCTGATTAAAATCTAGATACTGAAAATCACAACAATTTAAAAAGCCAGATTTTTCCTGTTTTTGCAGCAAGTCCTGTAAAGATTCATCCTGGAAATAGATCCGAGCTGGCTCATCTGCACTAAAGCTATTACACCATACGACCTGATGACCACATTCAGATAACAGACCAGCCATGACCCCCGAAAACAGGGTTTTACCTAATACTGCGACTTTCATAATCTTCCTTTTTTATTCTTATTTTTCTTATACATCCAGTTGCTGGATTAATGCTTTAAACTCAGCACCCAGCTTAGGATGATCAACTCCATAATGCAATACAGCTTTTAGATACCCCAACTTGCTACCACAATCAAAAGTCTGACCTTTCATACGATAGGCCTCAACTGAATCTGTTTGCTGTAACATGGCAATCGCATCGGTCAGCTGGATTTCATTACCAGCCCCTCTTGGGGTTTGTTCCAAAAGCTGCATGATTTTAGCAGGAAAAATATAACGACCCACCACGGACAGATTCGATGGTGCAGTACCAACCGCCGGCTTTTCAACAATCCCTTGCATGACAATACTTTCACCTTCGGCAGGTGATTCCGCCACATCTACAATCCCATATTGATAGACTAAATTATCAGGTACCGCTTCGACCATAATTTGTGAGGCTTTAGATTCGTTAAAACGCTGAATCATCAAACTCAAGTCATTTTCCGGATCCTGATCCTTGACCAACACATCCGGTAATAGCACCGCAAAATCATCATCGCCAATCACGGCTTTAGCACATAGTACCGCGTGGCCGAGACCTAAAGGTTGTGGCTGGCGGACACTAATCACACTCATCCCCGCAGGTAAAATTTCAGTAATTTCTTTCAACAGGTCAGTTTTGTTTTTTTGCGCAAGCGTAGTTTCCAGCTCAAAGTTGCGATCAAAATAATTTTCAATCGAGGCCTTGGAAGAATGCGTGACCAGAATAATCTGCTCAATCCCGGCAGCGACTGCTTCACGCACCACATATTCAATCGCGGGACGATCTACCACAGTTACCATTTCTTTCGGAATAGATTTGCTGGCAGGTAAAAAACGCGTGCCGAGACCAGCCACAGGGAGAATTGCTTTTTTGATCATATCTATAAAAACCTAGTTCACTTTAATTTCGTTACCGCGTACATAACCATCCACATAATATTCCAGTTGTGCTAGCGCCCATTCAATGTCGGTCTGAGTCGCTGTAAGTTCATGCATGCGGTTAAATACTGCCAGAATTTCTGCCAATGGATAATGTTTTTCGATGGAACGTAAAATACGTGTATGCACAGTAATTTCTGTATTTTCTTCATCAATCAGCAGCTCTTCATACAGCTTTTCACCCGGACGTAATCCTGTATATTGAATTTCAATATCGCCATTCGGATTTTTATCCTCACGGACTTTAAGACCACTCAGGGCAATCATTTGTCGTGCCAGATCCTGAATCCGTACCGGCTCACCCATATCCAGCAAGAACACATCCCCACCCGTCCCCAAAGCTCCGGCCTGAATCACCAGTTGCGATGCTTCTGGAATGGTCATAAAGAAACGGGTCACTTCCGGGTCGGTCACTGTAATTGGGCCACCTTTGGCAATCTGTTGTTTAAACAGTGGTACTACGGAACCCGAAGAACCAAGCACATTACCAAAGCGTACGATACTGATTTGAGTCTGGTCCTGCACCTCTGCCATGGCTTGACAATACAGCTCTGCCATCCGTTTGGTTGCCCCCATGACGTTGGTTGGACGGACCGCCTTATCGGTCGAGATCAGTACAAAGGTTTCCACGCCTTTTTTTACCGCAGCATTTACGCTAAAAGCAGTTCCGACCGCATTATTTTTCAGACCTGCTAATGGATTACACTCCACCAGTGGTACATGTTTATACGCGGCAGCATGATAAACTGTCTGCACGCCATATTGTTCAATCACCCGTTCAAGCTTGCGTTCATCCAGCACCGAACCTAAGATTGGAATAATGTCACAATTGCCAGTTAAACGTAATTCTTTATCAATACTATATAAAGCAAATTCGGTTAATTCATAAATAATAATCTTGGTAGGCTGGTTTTTGATAATTTGGCGACACAGCTCTGAACCAATCGAACCGCCTGCCCCAGTGACCATCACCACTTTATTTTGAATATTTTTAGCTAAGAGTTCTGCAACTGGCGGTACAGGATCACGGCCCAACAGGTCAATAATATCCACTTCCTGAATATCCGAAATCCGAATGTCACCATCGACTAGTTTAGTCAGACCTGGAATTTCAGTAATTTTTAAATGTGCCGGTTCTAAAAACTTGATAATTTCACTTTTACGTACCCGCCCTACTGAAGGCAAGGCTATTAAAATTTCATCAACTTTTTTCTTAGTCATCACCTTTAATGCAGTCTGTGCATCATAGACTTTGAGCCGCCCCAACTGCTGTCCGGTCAACGAGCGCTTATCATCAATAAATAATACTGGCAAATGCTCATTAGAACGATATAAAGCTGCAGCAACCTGTTGACCAGCATGGCCTGCACCATAAATCGCGATGCGTTTTTTCTGTACGTCAGCCTGCAAATAGGAACGGATAATAAAACGGATGATGCCGCGGCTAAACCAGACCCAGGCAAACATCATAAAGCCGAACATCAACGGAATCGAGGTTGGAATAAAGGCTGGAGTGAAATAAGCCAAGGCATACAGGCCGGTAACAGCCAACGCTGTTGCTAGTCCCATTTTAATCATAAATACTTCATTATAGGTACGGACAATGAAGCGGTATACTCCACAGAAAAAAAGCGCTGCCACTGCAATCAAGCTAACCCAAAGTGTGCCAAAAGCCAGATTCGGCACCACGTCTGCCCCTAAGTCAAAGCCACGAATGACATAACACAGCCAGATCAAGATGGGAAAAGCACAAAAATCCAGAAGAATTAAAAATGCGAGTTTGGCTACTCGTGGTGACTCTACGAAAGGCGTAATGATAGATTTCACTGGATGTATCTTCTCATTGTAATGAATTATTAATCAATTACGATTTGATTCGTAAGTTAAGAGTTTATTATATAAATAAGTGCACCAACTTCGGTGCACTTATAATGTAAAAGTTTAAGCAATTATTCTATGAATGACCTGTTGAATTGCTGTGACAGTTTTATTCATACTTTCAGCACTTAAATTCGGATGAACCAAAAACATCAGACTGGTTTCACCTAATCTTTGTGCATTTGGCAAACGTTGTGCTGGGCGCCATGGCGTGCCATCAAAGGCATGCTCCAAATACACTTCAGAACAAGAACCACTAAAACAAGGTACACGCAGCGCATTGATTTCCTGCATGATCCGGTCACGTGACCAACCTTCAGGTAAAGCCTCGATATTTACTTGCACATAACATTTGTAAGCAGCATGTACATAGTCATCAGATGGGCGATGGGCAGTAAAATACGGACTGTCTGTAAATGCATTATAAATTTTTTCCATATTAGCAATGCGTTTTGTGGTCCATTCCGGCATTTTTTTCAGCTGGAGGCGTCCAATCACACCCTGCATTTCCATCATGCGCCAGTTAGTGCCAAAGGAATCATGCAGCCAGCGGAAACCAGGTGGATGCTGCTTGTTATAAATACTGTCAAAGTTCTTGCCATGATCTTTATAGGACCACATTTTTTTCCAGAGCTCTTTATCATTGGTGGTGACCATACCGCCTTCACCACCTGTAGTCATAATCTTGTCCTGACAGAAGGACCAGGCGCCGATATGACCAATTGAGCCTGCAGATTTGCCTTTGTACATCGCACCATGTGCCTGTGCACAGTCTTCAATCACATACAAACCCTTATCTTGTGCTAATTGCATAATCGGGTCCATATCACACATCCACCCCGCCAAATGTACACAAATAATAGCTTTGGTATTTGGAGTCAGTACTGCTTCAATGGTACGGGCAGAAATGTTTTGTGAATCGAGTTCTACATCTGCAAAAATTGGGTTTGCACCTGCTGTAACAATAGAGCTTGCCGAAGCTAAAAAGGTGCGTGAAGTAACAATCACATCGTCATCTACACCAATGTTCAAGGCTTTTAGTGCAACATCTAAAGCGACAGTACCATTGGCAAGTGCCACGGCATATTGGGTTTGCGCAAATTGGGAAAATTCTTTTTCAAACTCACGGCATTCTTGCCCTGTCCAGTAGTTAACTTTGTTGGACAGTAAAACTTGAGATACGGCATCTGCCTCTTGTTGAGTAAAGCTTGGCCATGGTTCAAATGCAGTATTTAGCATGCTTTATCCTAGAATATTAATTGTATTCATCTTAAAAATTAGTTCTTTTTCAGCAGTCGTGCAGGATTACCGACAACAGTCACACCTGCAGGTACACTTTTAGTCACTACTGCGCCCATACCAACCACCGCACCCGCACCAATAATTAAAGGTTGGTCTGGCGTACCTTGTTTAATCACGGCACCTGCACCAATGTAAGCATGGTCATGAATGTAAATATTACCATTACATTGAACGCCAGGGGCAAAAGTCACAAAATCACCAATCACACAATCATGTTCTACATAGCTATATAAATTGGCATGAAAGCATTTACCAATTTGTATATTTGAGGTAATACTCACAAAAGGACTCAATGCTGCACCTGCAGCAATTTCAACCTCATCCATCAGCACTACATTATCTGCCTGAACACTCCAGAGCTCAATTGCATCTTGTTCAAGTTTTATCGCAATTTTTTCACGTACTTGGCTATTGGCAATCGCAATTAATACCTGTTTTTTAGTCGCAGGGTGTGCTTTAAATGCCGCATAATTCATGACGCGATGTGAATTGATTATGGTTTCTGTAACTAAGCTATCATCTATAAATACAATTTCAGCAGGATTTCCCAAACGCTTTAATTGGGCTCTTGCCACTGGCATCAAACTACGTCCACAGCCTGAAGCACCATATACTGCATACAGTTCAGTCATGCTGTTGATCCGATTTTGTGCCTGTAAATTTAGTCATAGTCGCTTCGCCTGCTTCGTTAATATCATCTTTGGCGAGTACTTTTTTAACCGTTTTCAGCATAATTTTAAAATCTAACCAAACCGATTGATTTTCTACATACCACGTATCGAGTTTAAATTTTTCTTCCCAACTAATGGCATTACGTCCATTCACTTGAGCATGCCCTGTCATGCCTGGGCGGGCTAAATGGCGTTTGGCTTGTTCTTGGTTATATAGCGGTAAATATTCCATGAGTAATGGGCGTGGTCCGACGATGCTCATATCGCCTTTAATGACATTCCATAATTCTGGCATTTCATCCAGACTGCTAGAACGCAGCATTTTGCCAAACGGGGTCAATCGCTCAGTGTCTGGTAAAGGGTTGCCGTGTGCATCTACAGCATCTTTCATACTGCGAAATTTAATCATTTCAAAAGGTTTGCCGTTTAAACCCGGGCGCACCTGACGAAATAAAACAGGCGAACCTAGATTTTTTTTCACTTTATATGCCACATAAAAATACAACGGTGACAGTAAAATCAGAGCAATAGAAGCAATAATAATATCGAGGAAACGTTTTAGCATTTATATTAAACCCATTTCTTGCATCATATGTCGGTTCACTTGATGTACGTCATATTTATTTAAAGCTATTTCTCTAGATCTCTGACCCATTTGCTCAATTAATTCAGGCTTATTTATAAACTCTTGCATCGCATCGACTAGACTCGTCACAGATTTTACTTCAACTAAAAAGCCATTTTCGCCCTGAATTACAGTTTCACGACAACCTGGGGCATCTGTGGTAATAATTGCTCTTCCCATTGCCATTGCTTCCAAAACTGTACGGGGTGTACCTTCACGATATGACGGCAAAACATAAACCGAACTCTCTGCAATTGCAGGGCGAACATCAGTTAGTTTCCCCCAGTACTTTAATATATTACTGGCCACCCATTGATCCAATTCTTGCTGACGAATGGCTAAAGGATTTTCATCAATCCAGCCCACCAAATGGAATTCAACTTCTGGATGCTGCTGTTTAATTAGTTTTGCTGCTTCTGCATACTCCCTTACGCCTTTATCACCCAATAACCGGGCAATAAGTAAGAATGAAAGCTTAGACTTATTTTGTGTATTAACAGGAAAAGGCAATACATTAAAGTCCGTAACATTCACCCCTGAACCATTGACCACCACTGTAGGCAAATTAGGTTGCAAAAGTTTTAAATCTTGAAAAAGCTTTAAATCATCTGGATTTTGAAAAAAGACTTTATGACTATGTGAAAGTGCTTGCTGATATAAACCATGTACTATTTTTTGAAAAAAACTACGCTTACTGCCGTATTCTACATTTTGAAAGGCGTAGCCTAAACCTGTAATCAGTGCAAAACGATGTGGTACTTTGGCTAACCACGCGGCTAATGTGCCATAAATCACAGGTTTAATGGTGTAAGACAATACATAGTCTGGTTTTATTTTTTTTATTATATTATACGTTGCCCGTAATGTTTTTAAGTCTGCAACTGGGTTTGTACCCGTACGCTGCATAGGTACTTCGTGCACATAATAACCTAGAGCCTCTAGCTTTTGTTGCTCTGTTTTAAATAATGCTAAATCAGGTGCAATAATATGAATTTCTAAACCTTGTTGATTAATTGCTTCAAGTAACTTACCACGAAAATTAAGTACGGAAGGAAGAAAGCTAGAAATCAGTAAAAACTTCATAATTAAACCTTTGCTCTTATTTTGCGTGGTCGTATCACACTAATTAATAAGAATATTAAAATAGGCGCAAACATCCATTTTTGACGCATTGCAATACCTAAGTTTGCTGTAGTTGTTGCCAATATAAATAAAACTATCATGGCATAAATCCATAAAAAAGCACGGTTAGATTCCACTAAAGGCTTGCTTTTCTTAAAAATAGCAATTATGCCTAACATGAATAAAAGCAGTAAAATTATATTATCTACCGATGCTGCTAAAGCAAAAATACTATTTGCTTCAAATGGTAAAGGTCTAAACAAATAAGTAAATAGTTGCATTGGCAAGCTCATAGAACTGATATCTACACTACTCCCTCCCTCCAAGTTATGACCCTGTCTTTGTTCAATATACGCTTCGATATCTGCAGCATTTTGAGCATCCCCCAAACCTGCATACTGCATTGCTAATGGAACCACAACCGCACTAGATACGATTGCAATACTACCAATAAATAATCTTTGAATTATAGATATTCGTTGATCAAAAATAAATGCCATGGCATAAGCTGCCACCATAGCAGCAGCGATATGAGGACGCACCAACAACATAGCCAATACAGCAACAATAAACAGAATAATACGTTTTTTAAAATTTAATGCAGCCCATAATGCTAAACACGCAGACATGAATGAAATACTATCTTTGCCTAGTGCAGATGACCAAAAGCTAACAGATGGTAAAAATACAATAACGGTAGCTAAAAGTTTTAAATGACGTGAACTTTTTTGTGTCGCCTGTTTTAGTGTGGAGTCAAAAGCAATTAAGCCTATTGAACCAAATATATTAAAGACTAGAAAACAACCTAAAAAAGAAAGTCCTAATATTTGTACTAAATAAGTAGTTAAATAACTGACCCCTGCAGTACCCAGACCGAATTCGTTATTGAACCCACCTAATATAGCTTTTTTAAAATAGCCTGTAGCATCCCCACCTTTATAAAATATAAACCAGAAATAGACTATACATAGAATAGTATGCCAAATATAAAGTAATGATACTCTTTTTAAATTACTTCCAAAGTATGTACGTATTCTTAGTACAACAAACCAGCCTACAACAAAGACAATAAAAGCACTAATAAGCTGAAGAGCTGAACTAGAAAAATCCATATTTTTTTCTCAAGTTACAAACAAAAAGACTGTCTAATTTACAATGGTGCATTCAAGCAGCAAGTGCAACAGTATAAAACCCACCACAACTACACTCTGTATATACCAACCTAGAGTTTTTCAATTCCTTTTAAAGCAATATTATACCTCTCATTAGTTTCTTCTAATGAAAAATAGTGCAAGCCAGCTTCATGACTACGTTTTTTCCACTCTTTTTGTTGAGGTAAATAATTGTTGATTACCCAATCAATGCTCTGTTCTAATCCATCTAACTCCGCTGAATGAAACACTCCTGTCTCTTCCAATTCAGATGCATTACCAACATGAGGTGTGCCTAATATTGGTAAACCTGCTAGTAAGTATTCCCCCAACTTAATAGGTAGAACTCCCTGCGTAGAAAATTTAGGTTCTCTTAAAGCCAATGCTAAATCACAAGCTGCCAAAGATTTTGGTACTTCTGCGGCTGGCAAAGTTTGGTATTCAATCCAGTCTTGTCCTATCAACCCTTTTTCTTCGAGCTGCTTTTTAATTTCTGGTAATGCTGAAGAAAATAGTTTAAATCGTAATTGAGGTATGACTTGTTTGAGTTTAACGGCGATATCCAGCATCTCTGGTAATCGATATTGCGGACCAATAGAACCACAATAACATAATATAAAATCAGCTTTACATTGTTGAGCTTGTAACTCAAAAGCTTGAACAAATGGTGTGACATCCACTCCATTTGATACGCGATAACATCTTTCGGGTGGCAAACCAGCCCCAGCACGCGCAATTAAAATTTTTCTTGATGCTTCTGTACGTGTAATAACACCGTCGGCATGACATAACATTTGCATCTCAATATCGCGTAGTAGGCGATATACTTTTCCTGTAGATGAAATACCGGTAAAGTCGACTCTTTCATCTGCTGCGAGACCATCTGCATCAAAAACAATATTTAATTTTTTACGTGCAGTTTTAGACATACTTAAAACCGCCAATGCGGGCATTAAACTACGTGGCATTAAAGTATCAATATTCCACTCCGCTACCGCTTTTTGTATAGCGTATTGACCTAAAAAGGCAGTTAAAAAAGAGCCTATGGCTCTAAATAAACGAAAAACTTTTACCGATTTATACGGTATATTTAATTCTGCACAGGCTTGAGCACGTTGTTCAAACTTTTCTGGCGTTCCCCAACCAAATTGCAATACATGAAACTTATATCCTTTTGTTTCCAAGCCTGCAAAGATAGGTAAAAACAATCGCTCAAGATATTGAGTTTCTGGACCATCCCACGTAATAAACAAAATATTTTTAATAGATTTTTTCATAACTTAGCTAAAGACTCATATAAGGCGTCAATTTCATTACAATAGCGTTCTGCAGAAAACTCTAATTCAGCACGCATACGACCAGCTTCAGCAATTTTTTGACGTTGTAACGGGTTTTGATACAAACTAAAAATAGCTTTTGCAAAATCATGGGGTGAATTAGGGGGAACTAAAATACCTGCTTTTCCTTGACCTAATACATATGGCATGCCACCCACACTTGTAGCTATAACAGGAACTTGGGCTAACATTGCCTCAACTAACACCAATCCAAAAGCTTCGCGTATTGAAGCTAATGCAAATATATCCATCAATGGATAATAGTGCCGTGCTTCTGCCTGATAGCCAGCAAAAATCACACTTTTAGTTAAACCAAATTCAGCTGCTAGATTTGCTAATACTTGTTCATCAGGACCGCCACCAATAATAAGAAGCTTTGCCTGTACAAAACCCTGATCATGTAATATTTTAAGCGCACGTATTAGGTCGCTAAAACGTTTATATTCATCAAAAACACGCCCTACACTACCAATCACAAAATCTGTATCTTTCAAGCCTAAGCTTTGTCGATACTCCTGTAGCTGAGGTAAGGTCAAATTAGGTGCAGGTAGCACAGCGTTATTTATCAATTTTACTTTACGAGCAGGAATATGAGCTATATTTCTTAGATAGTCAGCTACACTAGGAGACACACCTATTACTGCAGAACTACGCAAGCATAATAATTGTAATAGCACATTACCACGCCAACTACGATTAGTAGGATCTGAGGTTTCTTCAGAAATCACTTTAGCTTTTGGCAAACGCCAACCAAGTATATTTGCTAACCCCACCCCCTCATAAACAGCACCATGGATAATATCTGGTTGAAATTCACGTGCAATTTCGTAAGCACGTTGATGCCAAGAAGGACTTAAAATATGAGGTGCATTTCCAATTTCATGTATTTTCCATCCTTCAGCTCTTAATAAGTCAGGTAATCCGCCTGCAGTTTCTTGGGTAAGAATTACATGCTCATATTTATCTTTGGGTAAACCGCTTGCTAAAACTAAACGCCGTTGTTCTACTCCACCTGAGGCTACCCACCCCAAAGTGTGTAATATTCGAATACGTCTATTTTGATTATTATGGTTAGAAGGGATTTGTTGAGATTTATCATACATTTCTTATATACCTTTAGTTTTTAAAAACTTATTATATAATTCATCTAATTGATTTAAATACTGTTGAATACCAAACCTCTGCAAGACCTCATCTCTCCCCTTAATTGCGATAGACTGTAATTCATCATCATTGTATCTATTTGCAAACTGGATCATCTCTGCCAATGCCTTTGCAGTAGGTTCCTGTATGAGCCATCCAGTTTTGTCATGTTCAATAATTTCAGGTACACCACCTCTTGCAGTTGCAATTACAGGCAAACCTGCCGACATCGCTTCACAAACCGCCAAACCAAAACCTTCTGTTAATGACGGTTGTAAATAAAAATGACAGGTTTCAAGCAAGGTAAAAGGATTCTCCTGAAACCCATGTAAATACACTTGTGTACCTAAGTCTAATTCTTTAATTTTCTGCTCTAATACTGAGCGTAAACTACCATCACCCACAATATGTAATTCAGCCTTAATACTTTTTTCACTTAATAATGCAATAGCCTCTACTGCAGCCATGGGGTTTTTGACTGGCTCTAAACGCCCAACAAATCCTAAACTTAAACTACCACGACGTTGAGTTAAAGGTATAAATTTTTGAGGTGAAAACGGATTATAAACAACCTGAATTTGTGATGCATGTGCTTCATTCATAGCAATAACTCCATCTTTAACAGCTTGAGAAATAGCTACAATACAATCACAATAACTGTAAGCCCAGGCAAAAATGCGCCTCGCCTTAGCCGAATGATTTGGAATTCCAATTTCTTCAGCAATTACAACAGGCACACCTGCCAAACGAGCAGCTATAGCACCATGAAAGTTAGCTTCTGCTCCGCGAAGGTGTACTACTTGAGGTTTGTGCTTTTTGAAATAACGCCACAATGTAAATACTGCGCTTATACTCGGAATTTTAACACTACAACCTAAAGCATCACTCTGCATACCTAAAGTTTTTAAGATTTTTTGAGTTGAACCACCAACACCAATTGCACAAAAAGCATGATTAAATTTAGAAAAATTAGTATTTTTGGCAATTAATTGCATACGTGACTCTACTCCCCCAAAATCAAGTGAGGTCAGTACATTAACGACTAAAGGCTTTTTATTCATTTTTTATGGGCCTGCAATACAATATGCTTTAATAGAAAAAAAAATTTCTTACCGAAAATTCTAGGTAAAATGAATTTAATATGCCCTAGCCTGATAGCGATAATAAACAACTTCAATTTAGAATAAAGTGTCAAACTCTGCCAGTTAGACATTAAACTATAGTATTCAATTTTTTGCTTTCTCACTAAATGATTTTTATCATCATAAAAAAATAAAGGATTTTCATTAATTACTTGATTACAAAAAACCTCAACCTTTAAATAAGATTTCCAACGATTTATAAAATTCTCTTCCATTACTTTCATATTTTTTTTATCAATTCTTCTTGCTGATAAATTATTAGAATGGTGACGATATTTTATTAAAGAGAGTTTTAGTCTCAAAGACTCTCCCCCTGCGGCACTAATTAAAGTTGAAAAAATTGTGTCCTCAAAATTTATTTTATTACTGGAGTTTGGTATCAATTTTAAAAAATTAGCACGATACACTGCAGTTGCGCCGTGCAACCATGAATTGTCGCTTCTATGTGAACTATCGCGTTTAGCAAATCTTGTTTCATTCCAATTTCTAACTTCACCCCTTTCATCAATCACAACTTCATCACTCGATAAGGCGAATACTTCTTTATCTTTAAAATATGGAATAACGATACTTGTACGTTCAGGTAATGATATATCATCGCCTGCTGCAACTACTATATATTCACCATGACTTTCATGAGCGACATCCAATATATGATTTAGTAATCCACGATTTTCTGATGATTGCCGTGCAATCACTCTATGTGGACCTTTATATGCTGCAACCATCTCTTGCATAATTTCAAAGGTGCGATCACTTGATTTATCATCAGACAAAATAATTTCAAGCGGCTCGTAAGTTTGCGAAAATGCACCTTCAATTGCCTCACGAATGTATTGTTCCTGATTATAAGCAAATAAAGCAAAAGTCACTAAAGGACGTTCATCATTCAATTCAGAAGAGTTTTTCATATCTTAAATATTCTAAAAATGAGGTAAAATAAATTTGGAACCTGGAATTTGTTTCATCATTTGCACCAATCGATGATCATTACCTAACCTTATAGCAAGCCCACGTACAGAAATGATTCCTACAACAACAACAAGCACAGAACCCATCCACAGAGAATACATAATAGGCAAAAATTTACACATCATTAAAGCAGCAGCAAATGCAAGACTTGAGAATATAATTTCTCGTAAGCTACTATGACTCCAACGAAATGCAATTAAATGGCGGCATACAGTAGACATAATGACAATATAAATTAAGTACATGACAAAAAAAGCAAATGCTACTCCTAGTACTCCATAGAGAGATAATCCTATATAAATCAGTATCAGGTGTAATAAACTAAATGCACTTTCAGTCAGTAAATACCATCGGCCTTTACCCAAGGCAAGGATGACATAGCCCAACGGCCAAGAAATGACTCGCCCCAAACAGCCAAATAAAAACCATTGCAGCAATTCAACTGCGGGCAAAAAATCTGCTGAATAAAAAATATGAATCGCCCAAGGCGCAAATACCAATGTCGCAAGTAAACCAGGAAGTGCCAATAGTAAGCCCACTTCAGTCTGTTCATTTACCAGTTTCGTCATTTGCTCTGGAGCATGCGTAACACCAGTAAGACGCGGATAATAGTCTGCTCCCATAGCTTGCAATACAAAACCTACAAATAAACCCGATAATGCAAAAGCCGCACTATAAAATCCTGTTGCAGAAATTCCTTCTTGCTGGGTAACCAAGCTAATTGTAATCAGGCTGACCGTACTCGCTAAAAGGCCACTAAACATCATTGCTATACCAAGCCGCACCATATCACTGGCTTGGTTAAAGGTTTCGCTCCACCCTAGTTTAATTTTTGATACATATATACGACGTGCATACCACCATGAAGAGCATAATTGGGTAGCTGCTATCATTAAGATAGTAGGAATAATCCCCCGTAATCCGAACGTCCAATAAAGAACGATTGCAGAAATAGTCCCTACTGTAGCTGCAATAATATTGACACGTGCCAGATCACCAATATGTCGCATACCCTGAATTAAAGCTTTTTGCCCACCAGAAATGTTCGCAAGTAAAATTGCTATACCTAAAATAGCAATATCCACAGCATAATCTGATTTAGCAAAAACCAGCTGACTCAGCCAAGAACTGAGTAACATCATACTCAGCATACCCATAAAGCCCGTCAGCCAACACATACGGCGTAAAGTCAGAATAATACGTGCTACAGCCTCATGATCACCTCGAGATGAAGCAGCTGCAATTTCACGCACAGCACTAGATTGCAAACCTAAACCTGCAAGTGTACCAATCATATTTTGCAAAGCGGTAAAGCTTGCTAATAACCCAACCCCCGCAGTACCAATCAAGATAGCTGCGAACTTGACACGCAGCATACTCAACAACATATTAATGCCAGCTGCTCCTCCCATAATTGAGGAAGATTTTACAATTTGACCATAAGAGTTATGGTCTTTAGGGTTATTTTGTTCTTCGTGGCTCATTATGAGGGACTAACCTTAGATCGACCAGTCATTCACAAGCGCTATAATCTTTTCTGCATCCTGCCCTGTAAGTGTTGGACCTATTGGAAGGCTTAATACTTCTTTATGCATGGCTTCAGTCAATGGATAGCTTAAATTATTCCACTCTTGATAAGCTTGCTGTTGATGTGGGGGAATTGGATAATGAATAAGGGTTTGAATACCATGATTTGTCAAGTGCTTTTGCAAGGCTTCTCGATGTTGTGTTCGCACTACAAACAAATGCCAGACATGCTGTTCGTACACTTCAGCATTAGTATTTATAAGTGGCAATTGAACTAATGGATTTTTAATTCCATTTAAATATAAGTTGGCAATATAACGTCTATGTTGAATTTCTTGGTCTAAATATTTAAGTTTTACGTTTAACATCGCTGCTTGAATTTCATCAAGGCGACTATTTACACCTTGCACCAAGTTTTTATATTTTTCATGTGAACCATAATTACGTAGCGCTTTGAGCATTTGTGCAAGCTCAGCATCATTAGTGGTAATTGCGCCAGCATCACCCAATGCCCCTAAATTTTTACCTGGATAAAAACTAAACCCAGATGCGTGCCCCCAATTACCCACTTTTATACCAGTAATACTTGCACCATGCGCTTGAGCAGAGTCTTCTAAAACCAGCAAATTATATTTTTCTGCCATATTCAAAATAGCTGGCATATCTGCTATTTGACCATATAAATGTACGGGAAGAATTGCTCTAGTTTTAGAAGTAATAGCTGCTTCAATTTTTTTTGGGTCTATATTGCATGTATAAGTATCAGGTTCTACCAAAACAGGAGTCAGATGATTGGCACTAATCGCAAGAATACTCGCAATATAAGTATTAGCAGGCACAACAATCTCATCCCCTGCTTTAAGCCTACCTAGTTCAATCCAAGCACGTAACGTTAAAATTAATGCATCTAAGCCGTTCGCAACCCCAACACAGTACTGAGTACCACAGTAAGCTGCAAAGTTTTCTTCAAATTGGAATAATTCATTACCACCAATATACCAACCCGAATCAATTACACGGGTACAAGCTTCAATCAGTTCAGCGCGGTATTGAGCATTTATAGATTTTAGATCAAGAAAAGGGATCATTTAATATACCTTATAATTTTTGCAGGATTACCCACCACCACAGCATGATCTGGAACATCTTTAGTCACTACCGCCCCAGCTCCAACCATGGCATTTTTACCAATCGTAATTCCAGGCAAAAGGGTAGCATTTGCTCCAATACTACAACCCTCTTTTAAAGTAATTCCCTTAAAAGAGTCTGGATATTGTTTAGAGCGTGGCATTATATCATTGGTTAGAGTCGCATTCGGACCAAGAAATACGTTATTTTCTATACGTGTTCCATCCCATACGTAAACACCTGATTTAATTGTGACATTATCCCCAATAATGACATCACCCTCTATTAAAGAGTGAGCACAAATATTACAGTTTTCCCCTATTTTGGCACCCTTTAAGATTACTACAAATTGCCAAACTTTGGTGTCTTGTCCCAATTCAAACTCAGCTACACTGGCGAGTGGGTGAATAAAACTCATTTTCAATTATCTCTTACTGCTTTTATAAAGTCTTTATAATCACGAATATAATCACTCTCATCATAATGTTCACTAGCTAAAACCAGCAATACACAGTCTTCTGAAAAATCATGCATCTCATGCCATTCAGTTGTTATTAAAATACCCTGTGTAGGTGAGTCAAGCCATATACTTTCTTTTTTTCGACCATCATCCATCACCATTCGACACTTACCTGCAATACAGACAGCAACTTGTTTTAGATTTTTATGTGCATGGAATCCTCGAGCAATACCTTTTTTAGTCCCAAAAACGTAATACACACGTTTAATATCAAAAGGTACATTTCTTTTAGCTTCAAGTACAACAAGTGAACCACGCTCATCCCCAAGTGGAGGAAAATGAATCCATTGAATTAAACTCATATCGAACACTCCACATTCTCAAATACTTCAGCTTGTGAAAAGGCTAAAGCTTGCTGATCTTTGGCAGAGATCTGTATATCAGTTGTGTACAACGGCCAAGCTATTGCAAGTTGTGGATCATCCCAACGAATGGCTCGCTCATGTTCAGGACTATAATAATCCGTGGTTTTGTATAAAAATTCAGCAGTTTCACTTAAAGTTATGAAACCATGAGCAAAACCGGGTGGAATCCAAAGTTGTTTATGATTATCAGCACTTAATTCTTCACCAACCCACTGTCCAAATGTAGGTGAGCCATTTCGAATATCAACAGCAACATCCCAAACTTTCCCTTGCACGACTCTTACAAGTTTACCCTGTGCTTTAGGGGATAATTGATAATGCAAACCACGCAGTACACCACGGCTCGACTTGCTATGATTATCTTGTACAAATTGGTAATTCGTACCTGTTGCTTCATCAAAAGCCTGTTGGTTAAAGCTTTCATAAAAAAAGCCTCGAGTATCATTAAAAATTTTCGGTTCTATGACTATAACATCAGGTATAGCTGTTCTAACTAATTTCATATTAAATAATATCCTTAAAGCCCATTTTTCCCTTAAAACCGTCAATCGTACCTTTTATAAAATTGGTTTGTCTTTCTATTGTTTTTTCTTTAAAAAAAGACATAAATATTGAATTAATACACACCTTAAACAAAAGTCTAAAATATACATTATCTGGTTTTATTTTTTTCCCAATATAGATTAAATTTCTAATAGAATAATAATCATACCAAGCAGGTTTATTATTCAATCTAAATTTCATCACACCAAAATTTAACGTCTCATACTCATAAGAATCCACAAAAGGTAGACTATTCACAATATAATTTTCATAACCCTTATTTTTTAAGAGAGTGCAATATAAATAGTCTTCCCATCCCATCCATAAAGCACTATCAATATATAGTCCTTTTCTTAATGGGGCTAAAGAATATAAACATCCATTTGAGCTGCTCCATAACATTTTTTCTATAGAGTCAGTCTTTTTTACTTTACCATTATCGTAAGTACGTGTTGGAAAAACAGCACCTACTTTACCTTGAATATTTTCTGCTTTCGCAAGAAAGCTAATAACAAACTCCTCTGAAAAAAAAGCATCATGATTAAGACACAAACACCATTGAGCACTCTGGTTTTTTAAGGCCTCTCTTAATCGTAAATCTAAATTTCCTGCCGAGCCTAAGTTTTTCTCACTTATTATATATTTTACTTGATACCCTTTTTTTAAAATAAACTCGTCAATTAAACCAGTCGGTTTAGAATCAACAACAATGATTTCTAAAAAAAGTGTAGGATTACAGGAGAATATAAGATCCAATAAATCTAAAACCTTTGGATCTGAGCGAAAAGAAGAAATTGCAACAATAACATTACTCATGAAATTTCACACTAAATAAGTTAATCATTTCACCTAAGTCATGTAATACACATGAAGGGTTATAATTAATTTCTTGTTGAATCCTCTTAATTGAAATAGGTGGAAAGTGATCTTCATGCTTTACATCATGCCAAATAACATCTGTGTCTGTTTTATTTATAATAGTTGAAACGATCTGCTCTGAAGATATATTTTTTCCAGATGCTAAATTATAAACCTTATGTTGCAGGTTTTCTATTTGCGAAAGTTGATATATTACAGCGCAAACATCCTCCACATTTATATAGTCTTTGGCATAATTTGGTGTGGTATAAATATTCATTACTTTCTTGGAAATTGCATCACGTACTATAGATGGTAAAAAAAGTGGGCTTTTAAATGCATTTCCATAAACATTACTTACTCTAAGCGCAATTGCATTAGCATATTGCGACATTAATGCTTCAGCTGTAAGCTTAGTTAAGTTGAATAATCTTCTAGAATCTTCCATAGAAAGCTTTAAACTAGACTTTTCTTCACCAGATTGATTATCTAAATAAACTCTAGTAGATGATATATAAAATAATTTATCATAAGAAAATTTATTTAAGACTTCTCTTAAAAAAGAAACATTAGCGTCAACAACATTATTTGGGTTATTAAGACAATCACCAAAACCAGCACAATATACAACCACGCCTAAATGGTTTACTTTTATTTCTTCTAAGTTTCGGCCAATTTTTAAAACATTAAATCCAAGTTTTTCTAAAAAATTGACCATATTAGAGCCAATAAAGCCACTTGCTCCTACAACACTATAATCATATTTCAGCATTTTATTTACTATCTACCAAGTGCATTAAATACTTACCATAATCATTTTTAAGCATACATTTCGCTAGACTCTTAAGGTCATCATTACTTAACCAACCATTACGCCAAGCAATTTCTTCTAAGCATGCAACCTTTAATCCCTGTACATTTTGAATTGTTTCAACAAATGATGAAGCTTCATGTAAGCTTTCATGCGTACCCGTATCTAACCAAGCAAAACCACGCCCCAGCAACTCAACATTCAAATCACCTCTTTCAAGGTATGCCTGATTAATACTGGTTATTTCTAATTCCCCACGTTCAGAAGGCTTCACTTGTTTAGCAATTTGAATCACATCATTATCGTAAAAATACAGACCAGTTACTGCATAATTTGACTTTGGTTTAATTGGTTTTTCTTCAATAGATAACACCCGATTATTGTTATCAAATTCAACCACCCCAAAACGTTCAGGATCTTTAACCTGATAACCAAAAACAGTAGCTCCAGACGACCTATTTACAGCTGTTTGTAGCATTCTACTAAAACTTTGACCGTAGAAAATATTATCGCCCAATACCAAGCACACATTACTATTACCAATAAATTGCTCACCAATAATGAATGCCTGTGCTAATCCATCTGGGCTTGGTTGTATTTCGTAGTTAATATTTACACCTAAACCACTACCATCCCCTAGTAACCGCTGAAAACCATTTAAATCCTCAGGAGTAGTAATAATCAAAATATCACGAATACCCGCAAGCATTAATACTGAAAGTGGGTAATACACCATAGGTTTGTCATAAATAGGCAATAATTGTTTTGATAATCCTTTAGTAATTGGATATAACCGCGTCCCAGAACCACCTGCTAAAATTATACCTTTTGTTGTGTTTGACATTATAAATTTACACCTAATCTTTCACGTTGGTAACTACCATCTTGTACGCGACGGCACCAGTCTAAATTATTTAAATACCACTCTACCGTTTTACGGATTCCAGTTTCAAAAGTTTCCATGGGTGTCCAATCTAATTCATTTTGAATTTTTGCGGCATCAATCGCATAGCGCAAGTCATGCCCAGGGCGGTCTTTTACAAATGTAATCAATGACGCATACGCTTGACCGTTGGCTTGTGGTTTTAATTCATCCAAAATTTTACAAATGGTTTTAACCACTTCAATATTCTGCTTTTCATTATGACCACCGATATTATAGGTTTCACCCACTACACCTTCGGTCACCACTTTATATAAAGCACGCGCATGATCTTCTACAAATAACCAATCCCGAATTTGCTGACCATCGCCATATACAGGTAAAGGTTTGGCATCTAACGCATTTAAGATGACTAATGGAATTAACTTTTCTGGGAAATGATACGGACCATAATTATTTGAGCAGTTGGTGACTATAACAGGCAGACCATAAGTTCTGTGCCAAGCACGGACTAAATGGTCTGAACTGGCTTTAGAGGCAGAATATGGAGAGCTTGGCGCGTATGAAGTTGTTTCTGTAAACAAATCTGTGGTGCCTTCTAGGTCACCATAAACTTCATCAGTTGAAATATGATGAAAGCGAAAATTTTGTTGCGCTTCAGCGTCAAGCCCCATCCAATACTTTCGAGCAGCTTCCAATAAAGTATAAGTTCCCACAATATTAGTTTGAATAAATGCTGCTGGACCATCAATTGAGCGGTCTACATGCGACTCTGCAGCTAAATGCATAATTGCATTAGGCTGAAATGCATCTATTGCAGCTGTAATTTGTTCTGTATCACAAATATCAATTTGTTTGAACTCATAGTTCGAGTGTTGATCAATTTCTTTTAAAGATTCTAAATTACCCGCATAAGTCAGTTTATCTATATTTAAAACTTGGTTATTGGTGTTTTGAATAATATGGCGAATAACCGCTGAACCAATAAATCCTGCACCGCCAGTGACTAAAATCTTCATTTACTTATTACCTAAAAACTTTATATACCAAGGCATAGCACTTTCTACACCTTGTGAAATCACAAATTTTGGAGTATATCCCAGTAAGTTTTTAATTTTTGAAACATCCGCTTGTGAATGTCTTACATCTCCTACACGGAAATCGCGATATACAGGCTCTTTCGTATAAGTCACACCATTTTCATTCAAAGCAGCTTGAATAGCATTAAACAAATCATTTAGCGTGGTGCGGTCTCCTACCGCCACATTATAAACCTGATTTTTAGCTTCATCATTTTGAGTGGTAGCAGCTAAAATATTGGCCTGAACCGTGTTTTCAATAAAACAGAAATCACGACTCGTTTCGCCATCACCATTGATGAAAACATCTTCACCCTTGATCATTGATGCAGTCCATTTTGGAATCACTGCAGCATAAGCACCATTCGGATCCTGACGCTTGCCAAATACATTGAAGTAGCGTAGACCAATCGTTTTAAAACCATACGTTCGTGCAAAGACTTCAGCATAGAGTTCATTGACATATTTGGTAACCGCATAAGGTGAAAGTGGCTTACCGATATTTTCTTCGACTTTAGGTAATGCCGGATGGTCACCATAAGTTGAACTGCTAGCCGCATAAGTAAAGCTTTTTACTCCGGCACCACGCGCAGCCGTCAGCATATTTAAAAAGCCGGTAATATTGGCTGCATTAGTCGTAATCGGATCAGCAATCGAACGTGGCACAGAACCTAAAGCGGCTTGGTGCAACACATAGTCCACACCCACACAGACTTTTTGACAATCTTCTAATTTACGAATATCACCTTCATAAAACTTGAAGTTTTCCCATTGTTCAGGCTTGACCAGACTTTGCACCTCATCCAGATTATGCTGGTGACCGGTGGCAAAATTGTCCAGACCCACCACATTTTGGTTCAGCTTTAATAGGGTTTCCAGTAAATTTGAGCCAATAAAGCCTGCCACACCGGTAATTAGCCAGGTTTTTGGTGCTTGTTGTAATTGCTCGCATACCGTTTGATATTGGCTCATTCTTATAACTTCCCTAATAAATTATAGACGCAGGTCAGATTCAGATTGATCCAGTACATATTTTAAGTCATATAAAATATGTACTGGCTTGCCTAAAGCACGAATATCTGCAGCACCCATGACTTTAAATTGTTCATGTGCTACCGCCAAAATCACTGCATCATATTGACCTTGTTCTAAACTATTCACCGGAGTAATCGCATATTCATGCTCTGCTTCAGCCACATCAACCCAAGGGTCATACACATCCGCCTGAATATGGTATTCCTGTAACTCGTGTACAATATCAATAATCTTGGTATTACGAATATCTGGACAGTTTTCTTTAAAGCTCAGACCTAGTACTAAAACCTTGGCACCTTCAACCTGAATTTTTTTCTTGATCATGGCTTTGACCAATTGAGTCACTACATAGGCCCCCATACCATCATTCAGGCGACGACCTGCCAAAATGATTTCTGGGTGATAGCCAATCGCTTGCGCTTTATGGGTTAAATAATATGGGTCTACCCCAATACAGTGACCACCAACCAAACCAGGACGAAATGGCAAAAAGTTCCACTTTGTACCCGCAGCCTTTAGCACCGCTTCGGTATCAATCCCCATTTTATTAAAAATAACTGCAAGTTCATTAATTAAAGCAATATTGACATCCCGTTGGGTATTTTCAATGACTTTTGCAGCTTCTGCCACTTTAATACTAGTCGCTTTATGAGTACCTGCCTCAATCACCAAGTTATAAACCTGATCTACAAAGTCTGAAACTTCAGGGGTCGACCCTGAAGTAATTTTTAAAATATTAGTGACACGATGTAACTTGTCTCCTGGATTAATTCGTTCCGGGCTATAACCGGCAAAGAAATCCTGATTAAATTTTAAACCTGAGACTTTTTCCAATACTGGAATACAGTCTTCTTCAGTTGCACCTGGATATACAGTAGACTCATACACCACCACATCACCTTTTTTCAACACCTGCCCAATACTATTCGAAGCCTTAATGAGTGGGGTTAAATCGGGTTGTTTATAGTCATCAATTGGTGTAGGAACTGTTACAATAAAAAAATTACAGCTTTTTAATTCATCTAATTGTGCCGTATACATTAATTTTGAGGATTGAGCTAACTCCTCACTTGATACTTCCAAGGTATGATCTTGTCCGCTACGGAGTTCATCAATACGTTTTTGATGAATATCAAACCCGATTACTGGAACTTTCTTACCAAATTCAACGGCCAAAGGTAAACCGACATAGCCTAAACCAATTACGGCAATTTTAAGATCAGAGAGCTGTAGCATTTTAGCGCCTTATTTATATCTGTATTTATTAAGAATAAATCTTTCGGCAAGGATACTAGCAGAAAATTATGAAAGTTCTATTATGATTTTTGCTCAAATTACCAAAGAAATACGCCAATCTCAACTTAAAATGAGTTTTTCGAGTTGAATTGGCGAATGGCCAAGCTTCTTATTCAAAACAACGCAGACGGTGTGTGACAGAATCTTTCTGATAAAGCGATGTGATAAATGCCATAAATCTTTTGCTCTTACTTTTTGGATATTAAAGCGATCTACCAACTGGCCAATGACGGTCT
>NZ_VOYB01000017.1:0-55391 GCF_013420445.1 Acinetobacter sp. YH01006
TGTACACAGTGCACTGGGTTATGTATCGCCTTTTGAGTTTGAAGCAATGTACTATGATAAGATTAATCCGTTAGGTCAGGTGGCCTAACTTAAATAAAAAAGTCTCCGACAAACCCGGTACGGTTCAATAGCTGATGTAGCTGCCAAGCTCAGTCCAAGTAGTGTAAGAGCGATTTTTCCTATCATGAGAGTATTCACTTTAAGCGTAGTAGAACATTATAGGTAAAATAGCATTTTAAAAGTTACAAGACTATTCGATAATCTATTTTCATCAAATACAAAATCTGTCGATCCTAGCAGACGAGATGCCATTGATTATGGCAAAAACAAAAACGATGGTAGTCATGACCACAGAACCAATAAGGGTAATGACCGTACGCTTACGAAGCAAAATAGTAGGGTGAAAAGTATGGTAGATATTGTCGATGTTTCTACCCGAAGTCGTATGATGGCGGGTATCAAAGGGCGGAATACGAAACCTGAGATACTAATCCGTAAATTACTACATAAAAAAGGATTCCGCTTTCGTCTTCATGTAAAGAATCTACCAGGTAAACCAGATATTGTTCTGCCTAAATATAAGGCTGTGATTTTTGTAAATGGATGTTTTTGGCATGGTCATAAGGGTTGCCGTCTTTTTAAATTACCCGCTACCAGAACTGAATTCTGGCAGGAAAAAATAACACGCAACCAAGCTAATGACAGTAAATCAATAAATTTATTGTTAGAAAATAACTGGAGGGTAGGTGTTGTCTGGGAATGTAGTATTAGAGGTGCAACTAAAGATCCAGATAAAGTAATTAATCTTATTTCTGAATGGTTACGTGGGGAGAGTTCTTTTATTGAAATTGTTTAAATTCGCTTTTAGGACTATTAACCATGCAACAATTCCGATGTTCAGTAATTCATGAGTGAACATCGGAATTTAATTTTTATAAATCGCTATAATGTTTTTTTAACAATGAGAAAACAATTTTACTGATCTGTCGAGCAAGAAATGGAGGTACAGCATTTCCGACCTGCGTATACTGATTAGTACGGTTTCCTTCAAATATATAGTTGTCAGGGAAGGTTTGTAATCTTGCCGCTTCCCTTACAGTGAGACTTCTACACTGTTTTGGATCATAATGAATGAAATAATGACCATCTTTTGAAATATGGCTTGTTATTGTAGTCGCTTCCTTATGAGCAAGCTGCACGCGAAAACGGTCATTATAAGACCCAGAATTCCAGTTCTGGTGTTGTGGAGCAAGCTTAGTCGGGAAATTTTCAGCTTTAGGTGAGAACCCTCTCTGTTCACCATATAATGCACAAAAACTGTATCTGAGCAGATCTGACTCCATATGTCCTCTTGTCTCATGATTGAGAACTAGATTCAGTTCAGGATCAAGAATCCATTTCTTCAAATGATCTGGCAACTGGTTTGATGATTTATATTTATGAACAGTTTCTTTTCTTTTTAAATCTTTATATGGTTGGAGATAAGTTTTATTAACATCAACACCAATATTATTTAATGCGCTTAATGTTTCGGCATTACTTGATACAACTTGCTGCCAGGAATAATAAGAATCATCTTTTTTTGATAACCCGCTTCGTAGTTTTGGTAAATCACCAATAGCCTCTTTAACTGAAACTTTAGGGTAAATATTTTTATCCAAGATATCAGGTATATGTTTAATATCCTCCCTAACTCCAAGCAGAATAACTCGGTGTCGAGCTTGAGGAATCCCGAATTCTTCGGATTTAATCAGGTAATTCAGTTTGTCTGGAGTAGTAGAGTTATCTCCCTCTTCTGTTTTTTCAACAAGAGAATATATTTTGTATGAAGGGCAAGCTTCTGATCCTGTGATTTCTGACGGATTCTGCAGGTCTTTAAGAATTTGAGGAAATATTAATTGATTCTCAACTTTTGCAGTAAGAATCCCTCTGACATTTTCCATGACAAAAACATCAGGTTTTGCAATTGATAGAACCTGTAGATATTCTTTGTAAAGAAAGTGGCGATGATCTTCTTTGGGTACATAGTTTTTATTGCCGGCATTTCTGGAACGACCAGCTAAACTATAGGCTTGGCAAGGGGGACCTCCGATTAAAATTTTAGGTCCGTAATGATTTTCTGTTAGCTCTTTTACTTTAGCATGAATGTGGTCATTATCTTTACCTAATTCAGAAGGACCTTTCAAGGTTTCCTGAAAAGCTGATTCATAAATTTCTTTATATGATTCAAACAGTTCATCTCTTGTAAGGTTACCATTTAAATATTGATAGTAACCATCTAGACAGCCTGTTTGCTTTGCAAGTCTGTAAAACGCTCTTGTAGTTAGTGTCATATGAGCATGTGGATCTTTTTCAACAGACATACCTATTTTAAAAGGATGCTTATTATTATCTATGTAAGAGGCGAATCCTTCGCCGAGTCCACCTGGCCCAGAGAATAGATCAATTACTAAAATATCATTATCTTTCATATTAGCCTGATAACTTAAAAAACACATGCATAATACCAGGTCTTGTCAATCGCACAAGACTTAAAAAACTTGATCGGTAAAATTAAATAAAGCCTTGTAATTAAAATAATAACAGTTTGCTTTCCAATAGCAGTGAATTAAAAATTTCCTAGTAAATTTTTATACTATTTAGTCTATAACTCCCCTTTTTTGGATTATTTTTCAAATATTTGGTGCTATATTTATACTATTTTAGAAGAACCTAGATTACTAGCATTTAAAAATTGATGGTCTAGATTGAACTTTCCGGGATTATTATGAAAATCTCATATAAGACTAAGCCTTTGAGTCCTTTACTAAAAGCTACTATTAAAGCTGGTGCGTTAGACGCTGTAAAATTACAAATTGAAAGAGGGGCTCAATTAAATGCGGTAGATTCAGCGGGCCTTTCAGCCTTAATGTTAGCGGCAATTCTCAAACAACCAGATATTTTTCAGTATTTGATCGAAGCTGGAGCTTCTTTAGAATTGATCGACTCAAAAGGAATGTCGGCTATTGATTATGCAGAAGCAAGTGGTGTTGAAAAAATAAAGGAAATCATACGAGAGGTACAAAATAAGACAACAAAGGCTACTAGTGAGCAGAATCTTTCTGGTGAAGCAATCTCTGATCAAATTATAAATCAATCTACTGAATCTAAGATTGGGCAAGAAATAGTTAGTTTTAAGACGACAATTATTGAGTTCGAAGATAGTAAAGAAATAGAAAAGGAACAAAATTTAATACAGGATGTTGACAGTCACTTAGTAGATTTTAATTTTGAATTAGATGAAGATTTATCTTCTGATCCGGACTGGGCTTCAGATACGTCTGACCACTGGTGTGGTGATGAAGAAATCGAGGTTCCTGAGAATGACTTAGCTTGCTTGGTGGAAGCTGAAACAATTTATAATAAAATAGTTAATCATCAAATTCTTGATATAGATACGATTGATTGGTCAGATATTGAAATTGATCTACCTGTTAGTCAACAAAGAATAATAAATATAAAAGACGAATTTTCTCATTTATATTATTTGTTAATTCAAAGTACCATCAAAGGAATGGTTTCATATAGCCAAGTATTACAAGCTATTAAGAATGATATTGGTGAGACAGATATAGATACAGTACTGCCTGTGATTCTAAATTTGTTTGGTGATTTGGGTGTTTTGATAGAAGACTTTAAGCCGTTCGAAGCTAATTATGAAGATGATGATATTAATCCATCAGATAGCCTTATTGAAGATAGTTTAATTAATTTGAATTATGAGCTGGAAGGCGATCTTTTCTCATTAAATATTTATTTTTCACAAATCCAAAAATTTGAATTAATTGAACGAGATGAGGAAGAAAGAATCGGCTTACAAATGAATATTACTTTGTTGGCCCTTGCCAAGAATATTGCTAATTTACCTGCTCATTATTGGTCAAAAGTAGTTGATATATTTGAAAATTCTTCTAATAAAGAAGAAAATAAACTGCTTGTTGAAGAAAGTGAAGTTGATGAGGAAATAAGTGTTAGTGATGAAATTAAAAATAATGAAATAAGTGAAATTGATAACGGAAATAGTTTAGAAACAAAAGAGAATAATGAGACTTTAAATTTCGGGGATATTGTAATTCAGCTAAGAAAAAATCATAAATCTTATGAAAGTAATCAATATATTCCACGTCCTAAAATTAAAGATTTAGACAAATTATTAAAAATTGTAGAAGAAGATTTTATTGATATCGATGCTAAAGAAATTATTCACCCTATTACCAAGTATAAAAAAGCTCGTGAAAAATTAATTAAGGCAAATTTCAGGTTAGTAAATTATTTTGCAAAAAAATATGCGCTGTCTGGTGTGCCATTAGAGGACCTTATTCAGGAAGGTAATATAGGGTTATTAACTGCAGTTGATCGTTATGATTATCAATTGGGTTATAAATTTTCAACTTATGCAACTTGGTGGATAAAACAATCAATTACCAGAGCGATAGCTAATACTAATCGTTTGATTCGATTACCTGTACATATGTATGAATTAGTTAATTCTATTGAAATCGCAAGACAGTCTCTGGAAGACGAAGGTTTACCAGTCACTATTTCATCACTGGCACATAAAGCCGAATGCTCAGAGCTGAATGTTAGAAAGGCAATAAGTGCTGATCATGCTGTAGTATTTTTTGATGATATCTTAGATGAAGAAAATAAATATTTAAAAGAGAATGAAATAATTAGCCCATTTTCAGGTCCTGAAGATGTGATCTTGGCAGCTGACTTAAGAAGGGCGATTTATAAACAGCTGGCTGAATTAGATGAGCGCCCAGCAAAAATCTTGGAACTAAGATTTGGTCTTAAAGATGATAATGATCTTACTCTTGAAGAGGTCGGTAGCCAATTTAATGTTACCCGAGAGCGTATCAGACAAATTGAAGCAAAAGCTTTAAAAAAATTAAGACATATTTCACGTTCTGAATATTTGGAACCTTTTATTACGTTTATAAAAGAAGATTTGAAAGAAGAAGAGAGTACGAAGGAAGGAAGTAATGCATAGCCATATTAAATCTCGTAATGCCCCCCCACAAGCAAGTGCAATGATCGAAGCTTTAAGAGGGTTGGGCTATAACACAGCGACTGCATTGGCTGACATTATTGATAACAGTATTAGTGCTGATGCAAATCATATTGATTTACTTTTTAACTGGGATGGTCAAAAGAGTCGAGTCATTGTTTGGGACAATGGTAATGGCATGAGTGCTGAAGAAATTGATAAGGCAATGAGATTAGGGGGGAGAAGTCCATTAGAACAAAGGGATGCCAAGGATCTGGGTCGTTTTGGTTTGGGGCTTAAGACTGCTTCATTTTCTCAATGTAGAAAATTGACTGTAATATCTTGTGGCAAGGATGGAACCCATAGTCTCAGATGGGATTTAGATGTCTTAGCCCGTCAACAGGATGGGGTGTGGCATTTATTGGAAGGCCCGTTTCCAGAGCTTGAGGATTTAACTAAAGATCTAAATCATGCTGGTCACGGAACAATGGTAATTTGGGAGGAGCTAGATAGAATTGTATCTTCAAAATTTACCGTTGATGACTGGTTGAATCTTATAGATCAGATCGAATCTCATTTATCTATGGTCTTTCACCGCTATCTGGAAATAAAAGAAAAACTTACTATCCGGATAAATGGAAAAGCAATTAAACCTTGGGACCCTTTTTTGTCAGGCCATCCATCAAAACCATGGAATTCACCAGTTCAGCCTTTTAAAAATACGCAGATTAAAATTGAATGTCATGTATTACCCCATAAGGATCGTCTAACTGCACAAGAGTTGAAAATAGCTGAAGGACCAAATGGGTGGATAGCTCAACAGGGTTTCTATGTTTATCGTAATGAACGATTAATAGTGGCAGGTAGCTGGTTAGGTCTTAAATCTTCTGATTCCCAAAGAAAAGCATGGGTCAAGGATGAAATCCATAAACTTGCAAGAATAAGGCTCGATATCCCAAATACAATGGATAAAGAGTGGGAAATTGATATTCGAAAAGCTGTTGCACGACCACCAGTATATTTACGAAAATGGTTGGCCAGTCATGCTGAAAATACAAGAAATAGGGCACGCAAGGTTTTTATTAACCGTGGACAAATTACTCAAACTACGATTGATAAGACCGAAGTTAAGCAAGCATGGAAGGCCGAACATTCAAAAAATGGGATGAGATATAAAATAGATTTGGATCATCCGGTTATTAATTCCGTATTAAATAAATCTGAGAATTTACTTCCAGAATTAAAACTTATGTTAAGAGTTATCGAGGAGACTGTACCAGTTCAAAGAATTTGGTTAGATACTGCAGAAAATAAAGAAGCACCATTAACAGGATTTTCTGGAGAATCATCAGAAGCAATTTTAGATATTCTAAAAACCTTATACCAAAACATGGTGCAAATTAAAGGAATATCCCCGGAAGAAGCAAAAATTAGCCTCCGAAAAACCGAACCATTTAATAAATATCCAAATCTAATTTCAACTTTATAAGAGTAATATTTTTAGAGAAATATTTTATGTCAAAAATATCTAAAGAAAATGAACAGCAGGTTATTCAAATTGTTCAAACCCTTTTACTTAATGTACAAGACAAATCTTTGATTACCACACAAATTTTAAATGAAAAAATAAATTTAGCTGTTTCATTAGATACTAAATACAAAGAAAATCTGGATAGAGATTACATTATAGAAGAGCTTATAAGGCGTTATAGTGTATGGATTGGGCAAAATAATATATTAGTTAATGATAATGGGCATATTCCTTGGTTGACGAATGAAAGAAAGAAAGAATGGAAATATTGGCAACGGTATAAAGAATGGCAAGATAAGAAATTGCCATGGATCGCTTTAAAAGCTCTGGATGATTCTACAGATACTATTTTAGGTTTACTTGAGGACCCTGAAAGAACTGATCCTTGGGATAGACGAGGATTAGTGGTTGGCCATGTGCAATCAGGTAAGACGGGGAATTTTACTGGATTAATATGTAAAGCAGCTGATGCAGGTTATAAGATTATTATTGTCTTAGCTGGAATGCATAATAACTTGCGGGCTCAAACCCAAATGCGTTTAGATGAAGGTTTCTTGGGTTATGAAACACATCCTGATCCAGATAAAATTAGAATTATTGGAGTTGGAAATATTGATTCTGGAGTTGCAAGACCTAATTATGTGACGAATAGAACTGAAAAAGGGGATTTTAATAATAAACTGGCAAATGGTACTGGTATTAGCCCAGAGCAACGCCCATGGTTATTTGTTGTTAAAAAAAATAAAACAGTCTTAAAGCGACTGCATAAATGGATTCATGATCATGTCGCAAATACAACTGATCAAGAAACAAAACGAAAAATTGTCACAAATCTTCCCCTTCTTATCATTGATGACGAAGCTGACCATGCTTCGGTTGATACAGGCGAACAGATATTTAATGATTCTGGTATTCCTGATGAAGATTATCAGCCAAAAGCGATTAATAGTCTCATAAGACAAATACTTCATTTATTCACACGAAAAGCATATGTGGGATATACAGCTACACCATTTGCTAATATCTATATTCATGAACACGCGGAAACAAAGCTTGAAGGAAAAGATCTCTTTCCAGAATCATTTATTTTGAATCTGGCTGCCCCCTCAAACTATATTGGCCCTTCTAGAGTATTTGGGATTAATGAAGGCACCGATATAAGAAAAGATCAGCTACCAATAATTCATGAGGTGGATGATCATAATTCTGATGATGGATTAACTGGATGGATGCCAATAAAGCATAAAAGTGATCATAAACCTTATCATGAATCAGAATTTGGTATTCCTTTATCTCTTGTAAAAGCAATAGATACATTTGTCATTGCTTGCGTAGTTCGGCAAGTACGTAAACAAGGCGATGAGCATACATCAATGCTAATTCATGTAACTCGTTTTAATGCCGTTCAAAAAGAAGTATTTGAGAAAGTAGATGAATATATAAAAAAAATAAGTCAGAGACTAATTAGAAAAATTGAGAATCAGGAGATATTATCTAGGTTTAAAGAACTTTGGGAAAGTGATTTCATTCCTACCAATATAACAATGAATGAAGAAGTACCTGATTTGTGTTCTGAATCTTTGCCAGCTTGGGAGACAATAGAACAGATTCTGCCAGAGGTGATCGAACAAATAAATGTACGGATGATCAATGGAACAGCAAAAGATGCTCTTGATTATGCAGATAGTGCAGAGGGATTAAAAGTCATTGCTATTGGTGGTGATAAGTTAGCACGTGGTCTAACTCTGGAGGGATTATGTGTTAGTTATTTTTTACGTGCATCTAGAATGTATGACACATTAATGCAAATGGGAAGATGGTTTGGGTATCGTGGAGGATATCTTGATCTCTGTCGACTTTATACTCCTTCTGAATTAGTTGAATGGTTTGAACATATTGCAGATGCCTCTTTAGAATTGAGAGAAGAATTCAATCTTATGGTAGATAGTGGAGGTACACCACGAGATTATGGACTAAAAGTGCAGTCACATCCTGTATTAATGGTTACGTCCCCCCTAAAAATGAGAACTGCAAAGTCTTTATATTTATCATTTAGTGGAACTGTAAGTGAAACAGTAAGCTTTATGAAAGATGAGAAAATTCTAAAAAATAATTTTGAAGCTTTAAGTTACCTGATCAACACCTTGGGGAAACCATCTAAAACTCCTATGCGGCTCCGTAATAATCCTACAGATAATAAATCTACTTCTAATAATTATTATTGGGAAAACGTTGAGCATATACATATTCTCGATTTCCTTGATCATTATCAAACTCATCCAGAATCTCTCAAAGCTAACAGTAAAATGTTAAAAAAATTTATTGAAAGCATGGCTGAACAGGGAGAGTTAAAATCATGGAATATTGCATTAATGGGAGGAAGTATTACACGTTCACCTATACAATTATCGGATTCAATTATAGTAAAAAAAGCTGAACGTAAAAGTAACGGGAAGCATGAGGATAGATATGCAATCCGTAGGTTATTATCACCTAGTGATGAAGCATTGGATTTGAACCCAGATGAATGGGCTGAAGCATTGGAAATTGCTTCCCAACATAAAGAAGAGGGAGCTGAAAAAAATAATAATTATCCTAGTGGAATTAGTTGTCGTCTTGTTCGTGGTAAAAATAGACCAGAAACAGGTTTATTAATTATATATTTGCCAGAAGACTCTAAACTTTCTGAGGTGAAAGAAATACCTTATGTAGGTTTTGCATGCAGTTTTCCTCACAGTAATTTAGATAAAAAAGTTGAATATAAAGTAAACAATATTGAATGGGAGAACCTCTATGGGGCTGCAAATTGATCAACAACAGATATTAGTAGCTTGGAAAGCTTTATCTTCAACAGATAATCAGGAGGGATGGGTTACTTTTCCTCTATATAAACATAGTAATTGGTCTTTGTTGGCAAGTTACAATCTTTTAAAACGTGAGGAAGCAATTTTTCTGGATATCAATTACTCCCAGATTCTCGAATCAAGGATTACCTTACCTATAGCTCAAGGTTTTAGGGTACAAAGGTTTAATGAGGCGGCAAGAAAAGGTTTTGCTCTTGTACGGCAAGTAGATGGTGATCTGGATTTATTCACAAAGATGATTGTGGATGTATGTAACACAATAATCCAATATCAGGACTTGAATGAAAATAAACTAGTTTCTGTATTTATTAATAGAATTTATGCTTGGCTTTCTTTTATGTCGAAAGGGGAGCGAGAGCTCTCTCAGGAGGCGGAATTAGGTTTAATAGGGGAGTTAGAGGTAATATTGAGTTTAATTTCCTTAAATCTACCTATCTCAGAAGTATTAAATGCTTGGAAAGGGCCTCTGGATGGCTTAAAAGACTTTGAAATGGGTTCTGGTGCTATAGAAACTAAAAGTACATTATCAAATCAAGGTTTTGTTGCAAAAATTAATTCACTCGAACAATTAGATGATAGTGAGAAATCACCACTATTTTTAAATGGCTATCGTTTTTCTCTAAATTCAGCAGGTAAAACATTAACTGAACGAATTAATTTAATTCGTGAGCAGTTAAATGATTATCCAGCTGAACTTTCTAGGTTTAATAACCTTTTGTTGAGAATTGGATATCTGGAAAGTGAGAAAGAAAACTATATCCGTAAATTTAAAACTGAAAACTCGTTTTTTTGGTTGGTTGATGAAAATTTTCCACGATTAGTACCTGGGAATATCGCTGTAAATATAAGACATGCTAAATATGAAATAGATTTAACACCCTTTATAAACCAGTCTATTGATTTAAGTTTAGTTCTTCAGAAATTAGGAATTGGAAATTGTGGAATTAATTGATTTTTTAAAAAATATTCAGAGTGATGTACAAACTGAAATATCTACACGAACTGAAGAATCAGATCAACAAGGTTTATATGCAGAAGTTATATTTACTGAAATTGTTACTCAGCACATGTCAGAAATTGGTATGACATTCGAGCCTGAGATGTGTCGTTATTATGCAAATATACAAGGTATACTCCGTTTAAGCGGCTTTGCAATATCTGAAGAAGCCGATCAATTAGATCTATATGTTACTGAATATAGTGGCAATAACGAATTAGAAAATATTCCTGATTCAGAAATTAAAGCAGCAGCAGAACGCTGTTTGAGATTTCTCAAATACTGTGTTGAAAAAAAGCTATCTTCAAAAATGGATGAGTCTCATGAAGCATACCCATTAGTTCGTACGATAGAAGATGGTTATTCTCAATTTGAACAGATAAGGATTTATGTATTAACAGACAGAGTGGCAAAAACTCGTCAATTTCAAAGTAGAGAAATACAAGGTAAAACAATAAAACTTGAAGTTATTGATATATCAAGGCTATTTAATCATCTGCAAGAAGGTAAACCTAGGGATGAACTCATTGTGAATTTTGAACATGTTTCTGGTAGTCCACTTCCATGTGTGTGGGTTCCAAATGAGCATGGAGAGTATGATTATGCAATGACTGTAATTCCTGGAGAGGCTTTAAGATATGTATATGAAAAATATGGTCCACGTATTCTAGAGGCAAACGTTAGATCTTTTTTAAGTCAGACAGGAAAAGTAAATAAAGGTATCCGTGATACTTTAATTGATCAGCCAGAACGTTTCATGGCTTACAACAATGGCGTGGTAATTATCGCAGATGAAGCACATTTAGGCAGATTAGAAAACGGTGGAATTGGTATCTCTTGGTTAAAGGGAATGCAAATCGTAAATGGAGGACAAACAACAGCTTCCATGTTCTTTACCAAGAAAAAAAATCCAGCAGTTAACCTGAAAGCTGTGCATGTACCTGCGAAAATCATTGTTTTAAGAAAAACAGATCCTCTGGAAGAAGAGCAACTGATTTCAGATATTTCACGCTATGCGAATAGCCAAAATGCAGTCAAGCAATCGGATCTTTCAGCGAATAAACCTTATCATATTAATCTTGAAAAGTTAGCACTATCAACTTATTGCCCTGATGGTGTAAGCCGATGGTTCTATGAAAGAGCTGGGGGAAGCTATAAAGTAATGCTTGAGCGTGAGGGCAAAACTCCTGCTGGCATTAAACGTATACAGGAACTTATACCTACCAGCAGAAAAATTACTAAAACTGAATTAGCCAAATATGTTTGTGCATGGGAGCAAAAGCCTGATCTGGTGAGTTTGGGGGGACAAAAGAACTTTACTGCATTTATGAATATGATCCAGTCGACCGATGAGGATAAGCAGTTACAATTTGATGTCACCTATTATAAAAATATTATTGCACAAACCATTATATTCAAAACTGCACAGAAAGTTATCAGGTCAAAATTTCCTGCTTTCCAAGCTAATATAACTGCATATACAGTAGCCATTGTGTCTCAAAAAATTGGAAGCCGTATTAACTTTCAAAAAATCTGGTTAAATCAAAAGCTTTCTGAAGGACTTGTTAAACAGATTCTGATTTGGTCAGAGGAAGTTAATAAATACTTGCATGAAACTGCCAAAGGAAGGATGATTTCTGAATGGGCGAAGAAAAATGAATGCTGGGAATTATTATCTCAATATGAATATTCAGAAAATAATCTTGATATTGAGGAGCTAAAGTAACCTAATTTTAATAGTTAAAATTAAATTCTTCAGGCCTCTTTTTTTGACTGTCTTTGTGAGATGAATGTAGAAAATTATGGAATATCGATTTTAAAGAGTCGGAAATTAAATACTATTTCATCTCATTAATTTATTGGAGTTGCCTTCATAAATATTGTCTCTAATTCAAGTATTATATTGATGCCCTAAAAAATTAATAAAAACAGCTTCTAAAATTTTAGAAGCTATAATCAATTTTTCTGCTAGATTGAAATAAATAGGCTTATGAAATTTACTTGTATGCTTAATGTTAACAGTTCAAGTAATATCTCTAATATCTGACTCTCATGATTAAAAGAATGATAAATTCTTTTAATCATGAGAGTCAGATTCTTGATAATATTAGATATTTCTTCACTGATTATAATATCTACATCATTATTATCCTGAACATTTAAAGGCTTTTTCTCTATAGTAAACAGGTCTTTAAGTATTTTTATAGTGAGAGTGTTTTGAGGTGAGGTAGAAAGTCGAAAGATGGATTCATCCAGCATAGCATTTAACTTTTTAATCTCATTTTCAGAAGTATTTTGTTTTATAGAAACTAGATACGCACGATATAGGACTGCAATAGTATTTTTATATTTCATAAATGCATGCATATTTACTTTCCCACGTTGTATAGAAGACATAATCATATCTCTGCAGGTGATCCTCTTATTTGACAAGTCAAAATCAGCATGAGTAAGTAAATCTCGAATTTCACGTTGAATATGTGCTTTGTTAAAGTAAGGTAAGCTGGTTTCAATCGCTTTTTTAAGATTTTTAGGGGTTAAGTCAGCCTTCTTGTTAGCTAGGCTTGAAAAATCATAACCTTTCGAACTATCTGCATATACCAAAGCATTACTGCGTGTCATCATTGTAAGAGCTGACCAGAATTGATAATTTATTTCAGATCTAAGTTCAGGGCCAAGATTGAGAGCTGTGTAGTTTTTATAAATATAAAAAATATCATCAAGATTTTTTAAAAGTTCAGAGGCAACAGCTACCTCAGACTTAACAGGATTGAGATTAAATTCAATTCCAATCATGGAAGAGATTAAAAAGCCGAACAGGCGAGCCATGTCTTGATTTTCAATAATGGATTCATAGTTATATTCTTGAGCAAAAGTATCCATTGCAGTTTGTGCCAATGCTTCGTATAAATTTGAATCTTGTACTGGATCTAATTTACCTTTAATAGCCACAGAAACATCAGGATGTATGAAACTGGTGAATAAACCCGATGCAATATTAAATTCAGCATCAGATTTAAGAAGCTCATTCATCATAAGAACACGGATAAAATATTAGACCTCTTGCGTTAATTAAGTTTTAAACAGCTGAAATCTATATTTTATGAGGTTTTAGCCAATTCAAAAATTAGATAAAACTATACTTTCGCAACAGGTCTATTCTGTATTCTTAATATTTTTAGCAGTTGGTACCAAGTTAATAACAGCATAAGTAAATCTTGAATCGCCCGTTTCCATATAAGAGACTTTTTTAACTTCATAGGGATGACGATAGTTCTTAACTGGTATTAGCTTAAAAATTGGCTCTAACATAATGATTTCTTGGGAACTCTGAATTTTAATAGTGTAATTTAGGTAGGGTAGGTATCAACTTGATGGATGATCTGCATAATCCATAAGAGGCAGTATTCGTATAAAGAACCTTTTTACCCAATTTTATCAAATAAAACTACCATTTATCTAAAATATAATATTAATGCAATTTTGAAAAATCTGATTATAAAAAGCCAATTATTTCAGTGAGATAATTGGCTTAAGTAAAGAGTCGTATTATTTGGTTATCCGCTGATCATCCCAATAACATGGCACTACAATCAAATTGTTCTCATGTAATCGTGACCATAATCGGACACCTAAATCCCGCTGCATATTTTGGACTGTGAAATTGGAAATTAGCAGAGTCGACTTCATACTGTCATAACGGCTATATAAAACCTTATGTACCATTTCTAGACGTTTTTCATGCCGGTCATGCAGGCCATATTCATCTATCACTAATAAATCAAAATTGGAGAAATGGTCGATAACTTGCTTCTCAGAACGTGAAGCATCTGACCAGGTATCCATCATTTTTTGAGCAATTTCTGCACTGGTATAGTAGCGTGCAGATTTTGTACTGTTATGTAGAATGTTGCGAATGATTGATGCACTCAGATGGGTTTTACCTGTACCCGGTGTACCAATCATCAACATGTTCGGGTTGTGGTCAGAAATAATCTGCTGTGCAAAGGCCTGACATAGCTTGATGGTATTGTCTTGTTCAGGGCATGCAACTACATAATTCTTGAAGCCACGATCCAGGTAGCGTTTATTGAGCCCTGAATTTTTAATTTTCTGTTGTAGCAATCGCTGTTGCAATTCATCCTCATAGGCTGCATGTGAGTGATGGACGTTTTCTTTGGCACACAATTTACAGAGCCTGTGACCTGCAATTTCCATCAGGGGTATATGATGGGTAGGGCAAAGTGTTTCCGTTGTTTCTGCGCGAAACTGGAGTGTTTTAAGCATGGTATTCATGGCTGATCTCCTAAATCCATTTTGAATTTTCTAAAAAACTCTCATTTTTTTCTTCAAAATTTGAAGATGAAGATGAAGATGAAGATGAAGATGAAGATGAAGATGAAGATGAAGATGAAGATGAAGGGCATGATTCAAGCATGACTTGAGTAATACTCGGGCTCTTCTCAAGAGTTGCTTGAGCATTTACTTTGCGTTGCTTGGCTGATGCTTGAGCATTACTTGCGGATTTCCCCCAACGTGCTTGGGCTGCATTTTTAGCTTTATCAGATTTCATTTGCTGATTTTGCAATGCCTGGCTTTTTAAACTGGTTAAAAAATTTGAATGAATCTCCTCAGATTCGATTTCAAACAATTCCAGGGCCAACAGTGTATTCAACAAAGTTTTAGCCTTGGTATGTTGCGATAATTTCGTGATGCTACATACAGTAGCTAGGTCATGAGGAATGGCACCATTTTTCCAGAAATCCATCATTAACAGCAGTGCCGCACCAATTTGTTCTGCCGTCATTCGTGCAAATTTTGCCTGTAGGTCGCCAATATAGAGTGGCATCCAAATTGAAATATCTTTATGCATGTGTTCACCTTTTTATAGGTATAGAGGGGCTAAGGTCATCGATTTGATGACCTTTTATGTTTGTTTTATTAGTGAGCTAGGCTCATTAACCGGAAACGGGCCTGTTGAGCCAAGTCATCGTAATGAGCTTGCCCTTCATCCAGCATTCGCTGTAGCCAGAGTCTTAATGCTTGGTGATCATCGAAGCATTTATTGATTTCCAGCAAAAAGGCCAGATTGTGCAGTTTGGGAATGTGTAACTCTTGAATGAGTTCACGCGCGACCATATCTGCTTCTGGGCTAACGACTACGCCACCAAAGAAAGCTTTACTGTTCATGGGCAAGCTCCTCTGTATTTAGTCTCTCCAGCATGGCTTCAAAAGCACTACCATCGCGACGTGTAACATTCGGAATGTAGCGGCTATAGACTCGAAACAGCATTTCAGTGGTTGAATGTCCCAGCTGGCGTGCGATCCATTCCGGGTTCTCGCCTGCCGACAACCAGAGTGTTGCTGCGGTATGACGTGTTTGATAAGCACGACGGGGCTTTAGCCCTAAAAAGCGTAGCAGGGGATGCCAGACACGCTTGTTTACCAAGCGATAATCGAGAGGCCCACCATCACGATTGCAGAAAACAAAACTGGATTTACCATTATTTAAGCTTTTCTGTTGCAGAAAGGCCTGATAAACCCGATCACTCATTTGGATGGTGCGGTCAGAACCATAAGTTTTGGTTCCACCAAGCTCTCCATTTACTAACGCTTCTCTGACATGGATTTCACGACGTGGTAAGTCCACATTTTTCCATTGCAAGCCATCGATCTCACTGGTGCGCATACCTGTGAAAAATCGAACAGTATAATAAGGCTTGAAATCATCACGAACTGTGGCAAGGATTGCGTGTACTTCCTTTAATGAAAAAGGTGTTACTTCAATCTTTCCTTGCTTTAAGTTCTTGATATTTTTATAAGGGCTATCAAAGTCATATCGTTCAGCAGCACTATCGAGTATCATGCGAAGTGCTATCATAATCTGGTTGATTCTTGATGGTGAAAGACATTCTTGGTTTTTCCCGTGAGTCACTTTGGCGAGGGATGAGCGGAATCCAAGAATGTCTGACTTTTTAATATTAATTACCGGAATTGTGCCAAAAAAAGGGATTAAGTACTTTTTGATCACAATTTGAATTTTTCCCTTGTAGCTCGTACGCCATTCTATTTCTTTATCAGTGAACCAGATTTCACAGAATTTTGAAAATAGAGGTGTTTTAGAGCTGATCTCATTTACTCTGTTTTCTGCATTTTTGATTTCTTTCAAACGAGAACTTTTTGGAAAGTATTTAGCATAGTCAAAAATACCCAATAAGATTTCTGCTTCCATTCGCTCAATCGCTTTTTCAAGCTTTTTGCGATTTTGAGCATTGTCTTCCAGAGCTGTTGTTTCACGACAACGGATGTTTAAGTATCGAAAATCGACACATAACTTACCGTATCTGGTACGGATGGCAGCCATAATAATGTTCTCCTTACTGAAGTTGTAGGCTGTGTAGCGAGCCTAAAGTGGTTTTGGTCATATCTTCTTCAATACGCTCCCATACATATAAAATTTTGCGTCCACCAAAAGGGCGGATGTAATGAATGCCTTCGATTAGAACACTGTCCTTCAACTGATTACGGATGGTACGCTCGTTGTAATGGATTCGTTCCGCCAGTTCTTTTGTAGTAATATAAGTAAGATTCATGTCTGTATCCTTTTATAAAGTATCACAATGGTGTTATTTAAGGTCACAATGCAATAATAGATGCATTTAAGACACCATGCAAGTACTTTATTACACAATGGTGGTAATTAATGATAGTTTGTAACTTGCCAGTACTTTTGGCAGAACGAAGAATGAAAGTAGCGGATGTAGTGCGGGCGACTGGAATGAGTAAGACAACATTACATAAGTTATATAATGGTCAATCGACTCGAATAGATTTTGAAACGTTAGAGAAATTGTGTGTATTGCTTAATGTTGAAGTGGGTGATTTATTAAAATTTAAGAAAAATGAAGAGCAAAATGATTGATTGAAAGAGAATAAAATTGAGTTTTTTATCATAAGTAAATGTTTTAATTATGTATTTTTGGTGACCAAATTTGGTCACCATAAAAATTAATAAAATAAAAAATACTAAAATTGATGGAAAAAATAGAAATCAAGTGTATGGGGGAGGTGTTCTGATTATTTATAATGAAATTGATTAAAAAAATACCAAAATAGTGAATGTGTTGATTTGTATATGATAAAGGGAAGGCACGTTTAGGACACTTTTGGTCACGCACCAGCTTCAAAAAACACGTTGTCTAAAAATTTTAGAACTTCTTCCAAAGCTAGAACAGAGAGGTTTTAGAAAAAATATTATTAATAATCAACAATAAAAAAGCCCCCATCTTTCGATGAGGGCTTTTTGAATCTGGAGCGGGAAAGGAGACTCGAACTCCCGACCCCAACCTTGGCAAGGTTATGCTCTACCAACTGAGCTATTCCCGCGGAGTCTATAAAGTTTTTTAAATGAAAAAACTAAATGAAAAAATTTTGAGCGGGAAAGGAGACTCGAACTCCCGACCCCAACCTTGGCAAGGTTATGCTCTACCAACTGAGCTATTCCCGCATGCCGTGTATAATACAGCATGAAAAAATGTGGTCAACACCTTTGTTAAAAATCTTGTATCAATTGCATAAAATAAAAGCAAAATACTTTGGACCAGACAATAAATCGCCAATATTCATGTGGGAATTCATGAAACTTCGCCACAATCAATAGATTGCGCTGTAACAGATTACCAAAATACTCAGCAGAACAAGGTATACTGACTTTATATTTTCAAAGATTGGAGTCAGGCCATGAGCTTAGAACAACAACTGAAAGATCGTTTAGCACAATTATCTCCGACCCATTTAGACGTGGTGAATGAATCTTCGGGTCATGGCGGTTATTTCCCTGGAAAAGAGTCTCATTTTAAAACTGTGATTGTCAGTCAGGCCTTTGCCGGTTTACGTCCAGTCCAGCGTCATCAGAAAGTCTATGCTGCTGCTGGTGATTTACTGGCCAAAGACAAGATTCATGCGCTGGCAATCCACGCATTTTTGCCTGAAGAATGGGCAGGGCAGGACACGACCAGTCCAGCTTGTGCACATGCACCAAAAAACTAAGAGGAAATGATGGAAACTCAACTTTTAGTCAAAATTATTCATATGTCAGCAGCAGGATTGGCGATTGTCGCCATTCTTGCCCGTGCCTTGACTTTGTTTATTGGTACACAAGGCAACCTACCGAATCCAAAGGCACGAATTGCGCTGGTGGCTTTACAGCATCTGGCCATTACGGTGATCGCGTTTACAGGTATTGTGTCATTGGTGATCAAGGATTTTGATGTGCAACCCTGGTTTTATGCCAAGGTTATTTTATTTTTTGTGCTGGTATCCTCTTTAGCTAAAGCCTATAAAAAAGATGATTCAATCTTGCTGGCACAACGCCGGGCTGGCTTATTTATTGCGGTAGTTTCATTGGTTTCTATTTTGATCTTGGTGATGATCAAGCCGAATTTTGGCTAAAAGCAAGCAGGCTGTGACTTCAAGCGCAGTCTGCCTATGTGAATAATTAAAAAATACAAGTGTGATAAAAGTAGTTAAAAATAACAGGAGGGGACATGCATACACGTGTGGTATTTAATCAAAAAGGTGGGGTGGGTAAGTCCAGTATTACCGTTAATCTGGCCGCGATCAGCGCACATCAGGGTTTAAAAACTTTACTCATTGACCTGGATCCACAAGCCAATTCCAGTCAATACGTATTAGGTGACGATGCGACCTATTCAAGTGACAAGCCGGCATTAGAACCGAATATTGAAAACTATTTTGAAAATGTGCTGGGCAATCAGCAAAGTAAAGGCTTGCTCGGCAATGCAATTGGCTCGATTTTGAAAAGCCGTAGCAAAGGTCTGGAAAGTTATGTGCATCAGTCTCCCTTTAAGTATCTGGATGTGATTCCAGCCAGCCCGACACTGGGCGCCTTGGCACATGCACTGGAGTCCAAGCATAAAATCTACAAACTGCGAGATGCTTTACAACAATTGTCCGGGCAATATGATCGGGTGTTTATTGATACCCCGCCGGCATTTAATTTCTTTACACTGTCGGCTTTGATTGCTGCAGACCGCGTGCTGATTCCATTTGACTGTGATGTGTTTTCTAAACGCGCCTTACAGACCCTGATTGAAAATGTCATTGAAACCCAAGATGACCATAATGAAAGACTGGAAATTGAAGGTATTGTGGTGAATCAGTTTCAGGCACAGGCCAGATTACCGCGTGAAGTGGTGCAGCAACTGAAAGATGAAGGATTGCCCGTACTCAATAGTATGTTACCGCCCTCCATCTTAATGAAAGAATCTCATCATAAAAATCAGCCCCTGATTCATTTGGCTACTGATCATAAATTGACTCAGGCCTATCAATCGTTGTTCAATGAGATAGAGCAGAACTAAGATCGAGTTAACTATGAAACTTGTGAAATTAAGCCTGAGTATTGCAGCACTTGCATTGCTGAGTGCTTGTGCAACAACGGTGAAACCCACCTATGTGTCCCCGACCCAGTATCAGACCTTGGGTTGTCAGCAGCTGCAAGGCGAATATAACCGTATTCAGCAATATATCGACAATGGCGTGGAAGCGCCAAAACGCACGGGTGTAGGTGTGGGCGTCGGTCTGGGTGGTGGCTGGGGCAGTCGCGGTGGTTGGGGAATTGGTCCGAGTGTTTCCGTCAATATGGGACAGTCATCCGATACCAAGCGAACCGAACTGGCACGGCTTTTAGGTGAACAGGAAGCGATTGTTCAGGCCGCCCGTTACAAAAATTGTCCGATTGTGGTTCGTCAGAATATTGCTAAATAACGAATTCCTGATCTCTTCATAAATGCTGATCTTGGGTCAGCATTTTTTATGATTTTTTCAAAATAGCCGAGCTGATATTCCGCTTAATATCACTTGAAATGGCGCGTATCGTCTCAGCATCCTAGATTTATAGAGCTGTTCTGGCATGAGAATATTGATTAAGCTATAAGCTAGGCCCGGAATAGTTCATCACGATGATTGAAAATTGGTTATTTGTATTGGGGCTAATCGCCGTTCTGATGATTCCAGGGCCGGCGAATGCCTTGGTCGCCAGCTCTGCGTATCAGCAGGGTCAGGCCAAAACCAGCCTTTATATTCCTGCCATTCTGATGGGCTATTTTTATGCGATTAATGTCTGGGCTTTGTTAATTCATCTGGCTTTACCGATCTGGCCAAATTTCAAAAGCTTGTTGTATGTCCTGAGTACCATCTGTGTGGGCTGGATGACGCTGCATTTATATAAGGCCCAGCAGTTAGAACGCTATAGCAAAAATCATCCGCAGATTCGTCCCTGGCAAATGTTTACTGTCACCTTAAGCAATCCTAAAGCAGCATTGTTGGCCTCCGGGATTTTACCCATGGAAACCTGGCAAAGTCCGACCAACTTTGTTCTGGTGTTTGCTGCCTTTTGCTTGAGTACCGTTCCAGTAGGGATTTTCTGGATGGTCTTTGGTCAGGCAATTTTGAGCAGTCACTCTGAAAAAATAAAAGCCGGCCTTATTTATAAAGGCTCGGCTCTGTTTGTACTGCTTTGTCTGATCCCATTACTGATCAAGCTCTGGGATTAAATGCACAGGCTATAAAAAATCTTAAGCTGTTTTACTTTTTTTGAGTCTTTGTTGAATAAAGCCGATCACACCTGGCAAGACACTTAAAATAATAATACCGAAAATCAAATAGGTGAAGTTATCTTTGACGATCGGCATATTACCGAACATATAGCCCAGAATGACAAATGAGCTGATCCAGATAAATCCACCTACTACATTATAGCTCAGGAAATATTTGTAATTCATGCTGCCAGCACCAGCGACAAAAGGTGCAAAGGTACGAGCAAAAGGCACAAAACGCGCAAAAATAATGGTTTTACCACCATGTCTGGCAAAGAATTGCTGGGTCGCTAATAAATGTTTTTTATTGATAAAGCGCGATTCAATCTCGAAAACCCGCGGCCCGATATATTTGCCAATATGGTAATTCAGGGTATCGCCCAATACTGCCGCAATAAATAAAAGCGGAATCAGTACCCAGGGATCCATCACACCTGTAGACGCTGCCAAAGCACCTGCTGCAAATAGCAAGCTGTCGCCGGGCAAGAACGGCATCACCACCAAACCTGTTTCCACAAAGATAATCAGGAAAAGAATGGCATAAATCCAGATCCCGTAATTGGTGATAAATTCAAGCAAGTGATCATCAACATGCAAGATAAAATCAATCAGTTCCATGAGCCCAGTACAAGCAAAAGTGTGCTCAAATCCTAACAGCGATCACCTATAAAGTCAGTAATAAAAGTCGACTATTTTGCGGCTTATTTTTCTGCTGTCGGGCGAATCCCTTCACTTTTAAAGTGGATGTATCAGCGTATAAACATATTTTTATTGGGGCTTTTTGAGCAGATGACACAAGTTCATCATGGCGTTACACAACGTCTGCGGCATCTATTTCGGCTTTCTGTTTAGATCATGGAATCATCATAAAAATGGCAGGTCAAAACACATGAAAAAATATATTCTGGCGACACTGGTTCTGGCAGCTGCCAGTCCGGCACTTTGGGCTAAATCAGATCAGGCTATTCTGGAGGAAGCAAAACAGAATGTGGTCAGTATTGCTCAGGCACATAAAATGAAAGATGAAACTGGCGTGACCTTAAGGGGGCAGATCGTCAAACAGCGTGCAGCACAAAGTGACGAATTTGAATTAAGAGATAAAACCGGCAGCATCATGATTGATGTGGATGACGACCACTGGAAAAGATTAAAACTCAAAGCAGGCGATCGGGTAGAAGTCTGGGGCGAGGTCGATACGCACCGCAACAAACCCACCGATATTGAAGTGATTCAGATTGAACGCGTGAAATAAACCATTCATTTGGCTGGAACAGGAAAGCAGCGAAACTCTGCTCTCCTGTGAACCAGTCAAAAATGAGGGCATTATTTTCTGAAATTTCTTAACTGTTTAATATTTAAACCAATTGGAATAGTGTGCTTAAACACAAGAAAAATGCTAGAATACGGCGCTTATCTTTCGTTTGCCTTTCATAGTTGTTCGTCATGACTACCAATACTCAAATTACTGAAGATCGTATCCTGATTCTGGATTTCGGTTCTCAATATAGTCAGCTCATTGCACGCCGTGTCCGTGAAGCTGGTGTATATTCTGAAATGTATGCCTATGATATGTCTGAAGAAGACATTCGTGCATTTAATCCAAACGGTATCATCTTGTCTGGTGGACCTGAGAGCGTTCACCTTGAAGGCAGCCCGCGTGCGCCACAAGTGGTATTCGAGCTCGGTGTACCGGTATTGGGTATTTGTTATGGCCTGCAAACCATGTGCGAACAGCTTGGCGGTAAAGTCGAGCCAGGTACTGTGCATGAGTTCGGTTATGCAGAAGTTGATATCGTGGTACGTGACAAGCTGATCGGTAATTTACAGGACCGTGAAAACCAGTTGCATGTCTGGATGAGTCATGGTGACAAGGTTGCCCGTATTCCAGAAGGCTTCCAGATCACTGCACAAACTCCAAGCTGTCCAATTGCGATGGTGTCTGACGAAACTCGTGGTTTCTATGGTATTCAGTTCCATCCTGAAGTGACACATACCTCTAAAGGGGCAGAATTACTGTCGAACTTCGTTCATCAAATTTGTGGTTGCCGCGGTCTATGGACGCCAGAACACATTATTGATCTACGTGTAGAACAGCTTCGCCAACAGATCGGTGATGAAAAAGTATTACTTGGTCTTTCAGGTGGTGTGGATTCATCTGTCGTTGCAGCGCTGTTGCATAAAGCGATTGGTGATCAGCTGACATGTGTGTTTGTCGACAATGGTCTGCTTCGTTTGAACGAAGGTGATCAAGTGATGCAAATGTTTGCTGACAATATGGGGATTCGTGTTATCCGTGCTGCTGCAGAAGAGCGTTTCTTGACTGCACTTGCAGGCGAAGTTGATCCTGAAGCAAAACGTAAAATTATTGGCCGTGAGTTTATTGCAGTCTTTGCTGAAGAAGCACGTAAATTAGATGGGGTAAAATTCCTGGCTCAAGGTACGATTTATCCAGACGTGATTGAATCTGCTGCAAGCAAACAGGGCAAGGCACATGTGATTAAATCGCACCACAACGTGGGTGGTTTACCAGCAGACTTGGCTTTTGAACTGGTTGAACCATTACGTGACTTGTTTAAAGATGAAGTACGTAAATTGGGTACCACTTTGGGCTTGCCACACAGCATGATTTACCGTCATCCATTCCCAGGCCCAGGTCTAGGTGTGCGTATCTTGGGTGAAGTGAAAAAAGAATATGCAGACATTTTACGTCTTGCTGATGACATTTTCATGCAGGAACTTCGTGCCAGCGGTTGGTATGACAAGACTGCTCAAGCATTTGCGGTATTCCAGCCGGTGAAATCTGTCGGTGTTGTCGGTGATGGTCGCCGTTATGCATGGGTGATTGCACTGCGTGCAGTAGAAACTGTGGACTTTATGACTGCTCGTTTCGCGCATCTTCCTTATGATCTAGTCGATAAAATCTCGACTCGTATCATGAATGAAATTAAAGATGTGTCTCGTGTTGTGTATGACGTATCGTCTAAGCCACCTGCAACTATTGAATGGGAGTAAAATCGGGATTTCTAAAAGCGATAGCTTTTAGCCGATTTTACGCCAAGAGCTATGCTCGCGGCAGTGAGGGATTTTACGAAGCACGGCTTCTTGCCTGAATGATGCCAAGCGCTATGCTCGCGCCAATCAGGATTTCACGAAGCACGGCTTCTTGCCTGAATTACTGCCAAGGCTATGGCTGCGCCAGTCAGTGTTTCAAGGAGCACGGCTTCTTGCCTGAATGATGCCAAGCGCTATGCACGTAGTAAATATCTGGTTGATCGGAGATATCCCGATAAAAAAAGAGCGCTTCGGTGCTCTTTTTTATGAGTTTTTATGAGGATTTTTTCTTCGTGATAGAATATGCAACTTTTCCATGTAAAGTTTATAAAAATTTAAGTTTTCACTAATATTCCTGATTTCATTATTTAAAGGGCAGACCAGAATTGCTTGGTTTGATTGGCCTTTGAATGATCTTGCTGGGTCACGGGCTTAAAGGCATTCCAGGGATTGGCTGGAGCAGGTTTGGGCTTTTCCAGCATTTTGGAATGATAAACTTCAATCCGATTTCGGCCTGATTTTTTTGCCTGATATAAAGCGATATCGGCTTGCTTGATCAGCTCCTCCAGCTTTTGCGTAGGCGACTCCAGTTCTGCTATACCAATCGAAATGGTAAAACGAATGGGCTGGTTCGGTTTGGCATAAACAAATTGTTTCTGAATTGCACAACGAATTCGCTCTGCAATCACCAGACTGTCTGGCAGCTGGGTATCTTCCAAGAGAGCAATAAACTCTTCACCACCAAAACGTGCCAGTACATCGCTATGGCGCATTTCTTTACGGGTGACTTCAGCAATCAGTTGTAGTACGCGATCGCCGATGTCATGCCCATAGTTGTCATTGATCTTTTTAAAATGATCGACATCAAACATCAGCAGGCAGGTGCTGGCATGTTTGGGCCATTGATGAATAGAACGTTCAGCCATATCGACAAAATGGCGGCGGTTGTATAACTGGGTCAAATCATCCGTATGTGCCAGATTTTTTAAGGTTTGATAGTTCCATTCGTCCAGCAAAGAGCGCAGGAAAGAGCGCCGTACATTCAGAATATTATTCCAGTTAATATAAATGCTAAAAAACCAGAGTGGACTAAACACGACAGTAAAAATAAAGGCTTGAGATGCGCTCATTAACTGGGTCACTCCAATCATGATAAACAGGGCAATCAAGATGGAACAATAGACCGCAACTTTAAATTGGGTCTGTATACACAGATTGGCGATGAGAATAAAGATCGCAGAGGCATAAATATAGGTAGCAACATGGGGGCTGCTTGAAAGCACCAGCAGGCCAATCCATGCAGCTGCAGCCACAGTAGTGGCGATCGGCAGGATTCTATCTAGAATCTGAATATTTTTATATGTGTTAAACAAGTAATAACAGCAAAGCATAGCGCCTAGAACCAAGATGACGCGCATCAGACCAGAAATAAAAAACATGTCTGGAATAATCAGAATATCGGCAAAGAAATACAGCAAAAAGGCAATTTGTGCCAGATAGTTGATTTGACGTAAATTAGTATGACTATGCGTATAGACATAATCGTGAAAATATTGCTGAAACGGGGCAGGAATACGGGCATGAGAGTCTGTCAGCGCCTGTTCGATCAGCTGACGGTTTTGCAGATCACATTCAGATAATTTCAGTGATTTATCGGTCGTTGAGTTTTGAAAAGATATATTCGCCGTTGAATATATATTCTCATGCTGAGCAGACATGTCCTGGTCCAGTATTATTTTTATAGGTGCCTATTATGCCGTGATTGGATGAAAAATAACCTCCCTAAAATTGGGTATCTGACTTAAATTTGACTTTAAACGTAACAAAAATTATATTTTTTAGCTGCAAAAGTGATTGAAATCCATAAAAATAATTTTTAATTGCTTTAATTTTTAAATTGAAATCATTCGTTTCACGTGAAACATTGGGTAATTGGGCCAGCAATGTCGAAATGGCTTCTAGCGCAGGCTTGAGAGCACCCTAATCAGCATTGAGCCACTTCCACTCAGGCTGTTACACTGCGAAATTCAGGTTTGATCGCTTGAACAGGAGTTAGATCGATCAAGCGATGTTAAGGGTTTTATACGTATCTAAATATTTCCAAAGATAGATTTTGCAAATAGACCCTGTACATTGTCCTGAATAGGGAGACATCTTGCAGCAGTCCAAGGGAAGAATGTTTCACATAATTTAAGATTTAGAATGAAAATGCCGAGGTGAGCTCAGCCATGTCGAATAATAGTGATATTGAACTGTCCAATTCGGATGATTGTGAAAAATATGTCAATCAGTTTATTCAGGAATTCCCTTTACGCCGTGCCGAAATCGGACAGGGTACCGTAATCAAACGTGCCTTGCCCAGCCGACATAAACGCATGATTGGTGCCTGGTGTTTTCTGGATCATGCCGGTCCGGCCAGCTTTCCACAAGGCGATGGCCTAGATGTTGGGCCACATCCCCATATTGGTCTGCAGACCTTTACCTGGATGCTGCAAGGCACCATGATGCACAATGACAGTTTAGGTACTCAGCAGCTGATTCGTCCCAAACAGGTCAATCTGATGACCTCGGGCTATGGCATTTCACATACGGAAGTTTCTCCAGAAAGCGAAACGCATATGCATGCAGCGCAGTTATGGATTGCCTTACCGGATGACAAGATCAATATGGCACCGGCTTTTGAGCATTATCCTGAATTGCCGGTAGTGCATGATCAGGGCATCGAATTTACCGTCTTAGTCGGTGAATATTTAAAAACCGTTTCACCGGTAAAAGTGCATAGTGAACTGCTCGGGGTAGACCTGTATGCAGCAGAAAGTACCAGTGCGAGCTTAGCCCTGAATCCAAAATTTGAATATGGTTTTATGGTACTTGAGGGCACGGCCAGCATTAATGGGCATGAACTGACGGAAGATAACATGCTGATCCTTGAACCGGGATTAGAGCAGGTTAATGCTGATATTCATGCCGGGAGCCGTGTATTACTCATTGGTGGTGAACCATTTGAAAGCCCGATTTTACTGTGGTGGAATTTGGTCGGACGTACCACCGAGGAACTTAAAATTGCGCGGCAACAATGGATTGAAGGCCATGAACGCTTCGGTTCGATTCCGGCCTATGATGGACCACGTTTAGAAGCTCCCGCATTTCTAGACCGGATGCGTGCTTCCAGATAAACGATCAGAATTGCAGGGGTGGATGGAACCCTGTCGGATTTGAACTGAAAATGGCAAATCTGCAACATAGGGAACAGAGCATTACAGTCATCAAAAATTGCGCTACATTCCGCTGCTTTTTGCTATGCTCAGCAAGCAAGAACAATAAAATCATGAGTCTAATATGCGTGTTTTACATCATCTCGAACAATCACGATCGTTTCGTATTCTCTGGGCAATGGAAGAGTTAGGACTGGATTATGAAGTGCAATATTATCAGCGCCAGCCTAATCTTTCCGCGCCACCGGCCTTAAAACAGATTCATCCCTTGGGTAAGGCACCAATTCTGACCGATCAGGAGCAGGTACTGGCGGAATCTGCGGCGATCCTGGAGTATTTACAGGAAAGCTATGATGAACAGCAGCAGTTTCGCCCAGAAGATCCTGCCGACAAGGCCCAGTACCGTTACTGGATGCATTATGCAGAAGGTTCATTAATGCCGCTGCTGGTGATGCAACTGGTGATGACCACTGTACCGAAACATACCCCTTTGCTGATTCGACCAGTAGCCAAGAAAATTTGTGAGGGAGTGAAGAAACAGTTTGTACAAAGCCGCTTAAAAGATCATATCCAGTTTCTGGAACGCTATTTGAGCGAGCATGACTATTTTGCCGGACACTTCAGTTTTGCCGATATTCAGATGAGTTTTCCTTTGGAGGCCATGCAAAGCCGGACTGGCCAAAGTTATCCAGCGATTCAGGCTTATCTGAAACGGGTATCGCAACGTGCAGCCTATGCGCGTGCACTGGCCAAAGAAAAACAGATAGCATCCTGAAAAAAAAGCTGCCGATGGCAGCTTTTTTAATGGGGGATATCAGTCTGGAAAGCTGAGGCGCTCTTTGGGGAAAATCACCTTAAAAGTGGAACCCTGGTTTTCCTTGGACTCAATTTCGAGATGTGCCTGATGTTGCATCAGGACATGCTTGACAATTGCCAATCCTAAACCGGTGCCACCGGTGCGCCGGCTACGGTCTGAATCGATCCGGTAAAAACGTTCAGTCAGACGTGGCAAGTGTTTGGGATCAATTCCGATGCCGTTATCTTCCACTACAAAATAGGCAGATTCACCATCATCATGCCACCCCATGGTAATGATTCCACCTTTAGGCGTATATTTAATCGCATTGGTGATCAGGTTGCTAAAGGCGCTGGCCAGTTCCATATCTGAACCGATCAGATCGCAATGACTGTCAATGTCCAGATTCAGGGTATGCCCATAATCGATATTATAGGCCTGTGCATCATCAAATAGCTGATTCATCAGACTTGGCATTTCGATGATCTGGTTTTTGGCAATATTTTTGTCATTTTCCAGACGTGACAGCAGCAGCAGGTCATTCACCAGCGCGTTCATGCGTCGGGTCTGCGACTGCATCTGATCAAAGGCGCGTTTCCAGCGCGGATTGATATCTTCCTGGTCGGTAAAGGTTTCAATATAGCCACTGAGTACGGTTAAAGGCGTGCGCAGCTCATGCGAAATATTATCGACAAAATCTTTACGCATCTGTTCCAGATTGTGCATCCGGGTCACATCATAGGCGACCAGTACCCGGCTTTCACCGCCGAAACGGGTCATTTTGACCTGGACATAATGATCTTCGAACAGCGAAGATCGCATTTTCAGGCCATCTGGTGACTCATCAATATGATGATAATATTCAATAAAACTCGGTTGGCGCAGCAAAGTTAAAATATTACGGCGACGGTCATCACTGGAAATTCCGAGCAGACGTTCGGCGGCTGGATTCCACCATTCAATCTGCTGGTTTTCATCAATTAAAACCACTGCTTCTTGCAAGGCCACCAGTGAAGACTGCGCTCGATCGATCAGTTCCACCATTTCTGCCTGCACAATCCGTTCCTGCCGCTGAGCGCGATAAACATTGAATAACAGTGCGCCCCAAATCCCGCCGATATTCGGCGGAACATCATAAGGGCGATTAGAAATCCATTCATTGACCAGATATAAAGAGCGCATCTGGGTGCTAAAGAACGCCACAAAGGCAATGACGATACAAATCCAGAAATACCCAATCCCAAAACCGATAAGGCTGGCGATGATCAGGAAAAAAGCCAGTAAGCGTAAATCCTGTTTGGCAAAATCCCATAAACTGCTGTAACGGATTCTTTTGTGCTCACGTGCCAGTTCGGGGACAGGGTAGGGTTCATACATAAAACAAGATTTACCTTAAAAGACGTTAACCTAAAGCCACATCTGCACGGGTTGAAAAACGGTAACCGGTTCCACGTACGGTTTGTACATAGCGGTTTGCGCCATAAGGTTCCAGCACTTTGCGCAAACGGCGTATATGGACGTCAATAGTGCGGTCTTCAATATAGACGTTGCCGCCCCAAACCTGATCCAGCAATTGCGCACGGGTATAGGCACGTTCCGGATGGGTCATAAAGAACGCCAATAGACGGTATTCAGTTGGCCCCATTTCCAGAATTTTATCGCCAAAATTAACCCGCTGACTGACCGGATCCAGAATCAGGCCATTGGCATCAATGGTTTTTTCACCGCTGAGTGCATTGGCACGGCGCAGGACAGCTTTAATGCGTGACACCAGTTCCCGGGTCGAGAACGGCTTGGTCATGTAATCATCGGCACCGGCATCCAGACCTTGTACTTTGTGGTCTTCTTCACCGCGTGCGGTCAGCATGATCACCGGAATTTCTGACAGGCTTTCATCACGTTTCAGACGACGACATAGATCTACACCGCTGATCCCGCCCGGCATCATCCAGTCCAGCAAAATCAGTGCCGGACGCTGATCCACAATCATCTGATGCGCCTGCTTGGCATCTTCGGCCTGTAAGCATTGAAAACCGGCCATATCCAGAGAGGTATGGATCATTTCCCGAATCGGGAGTTCGTCATCGACGATTAATATGTAGTCATCTTTCACAACGCAATACCCTATTTCATGTAAACGGTGAACCGTTTTATATTTATGACAGGCTTATTACAAAGACTAATTATGACAGTATCATTGCAGAAAGGGAAAAACTGCTGAAATTCGCAAAGATTTGTGACAATTTTAGTAAAGAAACTTGTTAAAAAATCATAAATTAATTTTACTTTTATCGATGCTTCAGCAGAAACCTGCAATCTGTTTTAGAATGCAGAAAATCTGATTAAGCCTTTGATTTAACAGTTATTTTTGTCTGAAAATGACTCCAATAATGCCAAAAATACCACACTGCACGATGATAAAACTTCCTCAAGTGACTGCTTGAATCCACTCATGACCCAGCGAATGGCAATTTGGGTGACATAGCCATTTAAACCGGTCGACACCAGTGAAATTTCCTGCTCACTACGATTTAACTGCGGCATCATTAACATGACAAAGGCATGAATCATGCGGTCGAAGCGCGACATGGTTTCATGAATGGTGGCCTGATTATGCAACTCCTGCACCAGCATGGCATCAATATAAATGATCCGTGCCATACGCGGATTGTCACGCAAGGTGCTAAGCAAGGCGGTTAGCCCCGCTTCAATCATTTTTTTCGGATCAGTGGATGCCTGCATCATGGCCTGCATGACATTCTGTTGCAGTTCATCAATCAGTTTTAAAAAGATGGTCTGAAACAGGTGCTCACTTTTTTTAAAAGATTCATAAAAATAACGTTCAGTCAGTTTGGCTTCATTGCAGATATCTTTCACGGTTACTGAAAAAAAGCCATGGCTGCCATAAGCTTCAATACCGGCTTCAATCAGCTTTTCACGACGTACCTGCTGTCGCTCAGCCATCGACAGGCCTTTAAACTGACGTTCCTTGCTTTTGGGTGGTCGTGATGGTGTTGCTGCATTGATTGAATCGGTCATAAAGCCTGGCTACTCATCTGCATGAAGATTTTGAATATCTTAGCAATAAATCACGCTTTGACCTATGTCGAAATTCAGCAGAGGAATTTGGCCGCTAAGGACATCGGATAATTATTGACAATATATATTGTCAAAATTATATTGAGGGTCTGTGCTAACTCCTGAAACAACAGAACAAGATCCTGCTGTCATGGAAGAGCAGTTATTTACATAAGGAAATTCAATGAAAAATTTTAAGAATAAAGTCGCTGCCATTACCGGTGCCGGTTCAGGGATCGGTCAGCAGCTGGCAGTTTTGCTGGCACAGCAAGGCTGTCATCTGGCACTAAGTGATATTAATGAACAAGGACTGGCACAAACGGTTGAATTGTTGCAGGGCAGTGATGTTCGGGTGACGATTCAAAAAGTTAACGTGGCCAAGCTACAAGAGGTACGCAGCTGGGCAGCACAGGTGGAGCAGGATCATGGCAGTGTCAATATGATCTTTAACAATGCCGGCGTGGCACTTGGCTGCACCGTAGAAGGTGCGAGCTATGAAGATCTGGAATGGATCGTCGACATTAATTTCTGGGGCGTGGTGTATGGCACCAAAGAATTTCTGCCTTTAATCAAGAAAACCGGCGATGGTCATGTGATTAATATTTCCAGTCTGTTTGGTTTAACCGCGCAGCCGACCCAGTCGGCGTATAACGCGACCAAGTTTGCAGTGCGTGGTTTTACCGAATCCTTGCGTCAGGAACTGGATTTGCAAAATTGTGGCGTGAGCGCACTTTGTGTACATCCGGGGGGAATCCGTACCAATATTGCCAATGCTGCGAAAATGAATGACAGTATGCTGACCCTGGGCATGAATCCGGAAAAAGCCGCCCGTAATTTTAATAAACTGCTGCGTTGCCCGCCAGTAGAAGCCGCTCGTCAGATTCTGGAGGCGGTACAGAAAGACAAACGCCGTTTATTAATTGGTAACGATGCCAAAGCTGTTGATTTGATTCAACGGATCTTGCCAAGCGGCTATCAGCATGTCACTGCACTGGCAAGCCAATTCGGCAAAAAGAAGAAAAAATCTGCTTAAATCATTGGATATTAAACCCGCAAAAGCGGGTTTTTAATCTTTTATTGCAGATCAGGAGTGAGTTGCTGTAAGGCTGTAGGCATGTAAAATAATGAAGCTAAACCAATATTTTAATGGTTTTTTTCTTCCAGACCAACTGATAATACAGTCCCTGCAAAATACACATGCTGACAAAGGCCAATGCATAGGCATACCAGATCCCTTCCAGCCCCCACCACCGGCTAAACAGATAAGCGGCAGGAACTTCAATACAGAGAATTGCAAAAATATTGATCAGCATCGGTGCAGTTACCGTACCACTTGAACGCATAATTGACGCAAAAATGGCGCTGGCACCAAAGAATAAAATAGACCAAAGCACAATGAATAAAAGTTGCTGACCCAGCACCACGACCTGAGGATCAGTAATAAACAGTGCCATTAAATATTTTGAGAACAGATAGGCCAAAACCACCAAACCGCCAGTAAACAGAATATTCATACTGAGTGCAGTCCGTGTGACTTTATTCAGCAAATCGGATTTTCCTGCACCAATCGCTTGTGCACCAAACACAGAAGCTGCAATCGCAATCGACAGAGCAGGAAACTGGATATAATTTAACACCTGGTTGACCGCACCATAGGCAGCCGTTGCTTCTGCGCCATAGCGGTTGACCAAGCCGACAATCACCAGACCGGCGACAGAAGTCGTGATCATCTGTATTCCAGTCGGAACGCCCAGACTTAAAATAATTTTGCTTAATTTAGGCTGATGGCGGATATGTTTTAATAATGCCCAGTCGAGCCTGAGCGGATGTTGTTTATAATTTAAATACAGGACTAGAAACAACAATACGGCCAGATTACCCAAAATGGTGGCAATTGCCGGCGAGATAATGCCCATTTGGGGAAAGCCAAAATATCCGGCAATTAATATCGGGGTGACTACCAAGCCCACGCCAATGGTGAGTGCGGAAGCAAACAGCGGTGTGGTGCTGTCGCCTACACCGCGCAAGATAGAGGTATAAATAATATAAATAAAAATTAGGGGACTACCTGCCAGCATCCATTGCACATAGGGCAAGGATAAATGCATCACCTCCGGATCTGTACCGAGCGCCAAGAGGATATTTTCGGCAAAAATCACACCAAACAGCGCGATCAAGCTTCCGCCAATCAAGGTCATAAATAAAGTTGAACCGACCACACAGCGCACTTTTTCGATATTTTTTGCGCCCCAGGCCTGTCCAATAAGTACAGTAGAACCGGCAGATAAGCCAATGACAAAAGCCATCAAACAAAACAGGATCGGGAAAAATACCGCAACCGCAGCAATGGCATTGACTCCCAGCATTTGCCCGACAAAAACCGTATTAATCGTGCCTGAAAGGCTTTGCAGGATATTGGTTGCAATTAATGGCAACAGAAATACCAGAAAGGCCTTCCATAAATTCTGTTGTTGGATCAGTGATTGCTGTACCATGCCCTATCCTGTTATTGATTTTTCATCTATTTAATTATGTTGCTATTATTGAATAAAGCAGGAATAAAGGCCTTAGCTTTTAAGTAACTAAGGCATTTATTTTATAAGAATTTTAGTTAAAATTTGAATTAAACCTTTGAAAGAATTTGACCTGCCTGAATCAGGGTCTGTTCTTTTTTTGCAAAACAGAACCTGAGCAGGCGTAAATCGGCAGGCGCTTGCTGGTAGAACACAGAGACTGGAATTGCCACGATCCCGTGTTGCTCTGCCAGAAAATGACACATCTCTACATCATTTAAATCAGGCCGGATAGCCGAATAATCGAGATTCTGGAAATAAGTTCCTTGAGAGGGCGTCCATTTAAAACGTGATGTTTCTATTGATGAATTAAATAGATCACGTTTGTTTTGATAGAACCGGGAAAGTTCGCGTATATGTTCAGGATGCTGTTGCATGTATTCCGCCAAAGCTACCTGAATCGGAGTCACGCCACAGAAGCTGGCAAACTGATAAATCTGTCTGAACATTTTCATGAGTGGCGGTGCCGCAATACAAAAACCGGTTTTCCAGCCGGTGACATGAAAGGTTTTACCAAAAGAACCAATCACGAAGCTACGCTCGCGCAGTTCAGGAAATGACCAGGCTGAATGGTGCTGAACGCCGTCAAAAACCAGATGTTCATAGACTTCATCGGATAACACTACAATATTGCGCTCACGGATCAGCTCAATCAGATGCTGCCAGTCTGCTCTGGACCAGACACTACCGCTGGGGTTGTGAGGAGTGTTGACCACTATCATGCGGGTATGGTCATTGATGGCATCTTTCACCTGATTCCAGTCCACAGAAAACTCTGGATGCTGTAATGCAATATGTACGGGGGTTGCACCAGCCAGCTGTACTGCAGGTGCATAACTGTCATAGCTCGGATCGAAAATAATCACTTCATCACCCGCACGAACCGTGGCCTGAATCGCACAAAAAATCGCAATTGTGGCGCCGGAAGTAATCGTGATCTCTTCTAGCGGGTCAATGCTCAGCTGATCGCGCTGTCGATACAGATCGGCCACCAGCCCGCGCAATATCGGCAAGCCATCTCCAGGTGCATACTGGTTAAATCCGTTATGACTGGCCCGGCTCAAAGCCTCAATCAATGCCGGTGGCGCAGGAAAGTCTGGAAATCCCTGTGAAAGGTTCAATGCGCCGAGTTTTTGTGCCAGGGCCGACATGGTGCTAAAAATCGTGATGCCTAGATCAGGCAGTTTAGAGGGGAATTCCAGCATGTCCTTGGCCTTGAAAATAAGATTGAATCCAGTGTAGCAGCAAGTTCTACTCTGGATAATCAGAAAATTCTGAAATATTTGGCATTATTTTTACCTCTATTTTTCAGAGATTTATTGAATAGATGCAATTGAATTACTGAAAATCAAATGCCTAATTATGTGAAATGCACACCGAGCTGGACGAAATGGACAACTTTTCCTAGAATTTGCTCCACAATAATAATGCTTAAAACTATAACTATAAAATGCCAAAACATATTCATCTGCTACTGGAGCAACTTGGGCTGAACCGGCAGCATCGTGCGCTGCATCTGCAGTTTTCACATCTGCCCTTAAATCATCAGGTCCTGATTCAGCGGATTGATGGCCAGCATCAGATTAATCAGGGTCTGCAGGCAGAACTGATCTGCCTTTCTACGCAGGCCAATCTTGCTTTAAAGCAATTTATAGGCTGTCAGGTGGCAGTAGATCAGGTAACAGATCGTGGCGAACTTTTTCGAACCAGTGGCATTATTACCGCAGCGAGTCAGGGACACAGCGACGGTGCCTTGAGCTTGTATAAATTAACTATGCAGGATGCTACTGCACTCTGGCACAAACGCCGTAATAGTCGGGTGTTTATGAATAAGAGCGTGCGCGAAATCAGTGAAATATTATTTAGTGAATGGCAAAGCAGAAGTGCATTATTTGCAGCCAGTCTTAGTCTGGACTTGACCGGATTAAATCGGGATTACGATGTACGCCCTTTTGTGATGCAGTCCAATGAGTCGGATTATGATTTTTTAACACGTTTATGGCGTAGTGAAGGAATAAACTGGCTGATTGATGAAAAGCACTCCATTGTTCCGGTGTCTGCTACTGAGATTCAGCCGCAGAACCTGCGTTTAATCGATCATTCTCAAGCCTTTTCAGCTTTAAAACGCCGTTCAATCCGCTTCCATCGCAGTCATGCCACCGAGCAGTTTGATACGCTGACCAGTCTGATTGTCGTACGTCAGCTTAATTCCAACAGTACCCATACCCAGCGCTGGCAAGCGCAGCACCTTGCGCAGGATCAAAGCCAGTCCTTATTAAATACTCATCAGCAAAGTAGCGTGCAGGATACGGCCAGTCTGAATCTTGAGGATGCCTGGAACATTAGTCCGGCCTGGACAGGTGATTTGAATGCCGAGGATCAGGTGACGGCATCTGGTACGGCACAACTGGAACGACTGAATCAGCAGCTCAATCATTATCATGCGCTGCAATCCAAATATTTTAAAGCCAGCAGCAGTGTACGTGATGCTCAGGTCGGGTATTGGTTTGAATTAAAACAGCATGCTGAAATTGATCAGCATCCCGTGCATGAGCGTGAATTTTTGATTTTGGGTAAACGCTTCTATAACCAGAATAATTTACCTAAAGATATTTTATTGCAGCTAGACAGCTTGCTCGGCCAAAGTGATTGGTAAATTTCGGAGGAAGAACGGCAGGGCAATCAGCTGTATATCGTCCGTCGTGACATTCCGGTCGTACCTGAATATCAGCCTTTTGTGCATCGCCCCGTTGCATATCCGCAGCGAGCTCGAGTGGTCGGGCCTGAAGGTGAAACAATCCATGTCGATGCTTGGGGAAGAGTGAAAGTTCGTTTTCTATTTACCCGAAGTGATGACCATCAACATGATGCCGGTGCAGGCAGCAATGACAATGATAGCGATTCGGCCTGGATTGATGTATTAACCCCTTGGGCTGGTGAAGGTTATGGAGTCAGATTGCATCCACGAGTTGGTGAAATGGTGGTGATTGATTTTTTTGAAGGCGATATCGATCGGCCCTTTGTTATGGGACGGATTCACGAAGCAGAACGACATCCAGTGATGTTTGATGCGAAGGGACAATTACCAGCCACCAGAAAACTCAGTGGGATCCGTTCCCAAGAAGTGGATGGCGAGGGTTTCAACCAGCTGCGTTTTGATGATACGACGGATCAGATTAGTGCGCAGTTACACAGTAGTCATGGTGCTAGCCAATTGAATTTAGGAAATCTCAGTCATCCTAAAGAAACCGAATCGAGTGAAGGTCGTGGGGAAGGGTTTGAACTAAGGACAGATCAGTGGGGGGTGGTACGAGCAGGGCAAGGCTTACTGATTTCGACCTATTCGCAAGATACAGCAGCAGGTAATCACCTGGATGCTAAGCCTGCCAAGAACCAGATGGAATCAAATCTGAATAACACCAAAGTTCTGAGTGACATGGCAGAAGCTCAGCAAACTGATCCGCTTGAGCTTTTTAATAGCTTAAAACAATTTCTGAATCAACTTGAAACTGAAGATGCGAACAAAGCCACTGCATTTAAACAGGCTGTTATGGTATTAACGGCACCACATTCGATTGTGCTGAGTACAAATGAAAATATTCATTTATCTGCAGACCAGCAGATAAATTACAGTGCAGGGGAAAATATCCATCTATCGACTCAACAGTCTCTGATTGCACATGCGCAGCACAAGATCAGCCTATTTGCTGCCCAGAACGGAGCACGCTTATACGCAGGCAAAGGTAAAATTGAAATACAGGCCCAAGATGATGCCATCGAAGCAATTGCACGGAAGGTGATTAAGCTGATTTCAACTGAAGACAAGATTGAGATCACCAGTCCGAAAGAGATCCTGCTAACCGCGGGAGGGTCTCAAATAAAGATTAATAGCAGTGGAGTATGTATCACAACTGGTGGGAAGTTTGAATGTAAGGCGGGGCAGCATTTGTTTGAAGGTGGAGCAAGGGTAAACTCTCAGCTTCCAAAAATGCCGAAGAATGGTACATTTAGTAGAAGATTTGATTTTAGTGATATCTTTAATCTAGAAAATTTAAAAGATCAGATTAAGTTTAAAATAATAAATAAAACAAAGAATTTTGAATATATTGGAGTATTAGATGAAATGGCTAGAACGCCAAGAATATTTAGTGATTCATCAGATAATATAGAAATTCAATTTATTGGTAATATTGATGATAAAAGTATTATGTCTATCAAGGAGTTAAACGAGGATATTTACAATTATGACACGGGTGACTCAGTGGATGATGGAATCAATATTCATAGTGAAGAAAAGTCGGATGATGAATATAAGGATAATTTAAAAGATGATTTTAATAAGTTTGGAGCTTAGAAAGTATGAAGAAAGATATTGCTTTACTTTTACTTGTGTTTGTTTCAGTGCAAGCCTTTGCTAAAGAAAATGTTTGTGAAAAAATATGGAATAATCGGCAGGATAATATAGAAGTTATAAAAATAGAAAAAAATAATATCCCATGTACTCAAATTTGGGAAGATGTGAATAAGTTGAAAATTTTAAAATTGATTGGTTTAAATCCTAAAGATAATCAATGGATGTCAACAGGTGAATGTCAGGTTATAGAAGTTGATAAAAATAAATATCAAGTTTATTATGCTTATTTAAAAAATGATCACAGTGATATAAGAATCATCAATGATATTAAGGGTAATTATTTTTCATATTTTAGAAATTTAGGTCATTATGATGTATTTGAAGATAAATTTTTCCCAACAGAAAAAGAAAATAAAAATGGTGTAGAGTTGAGTTGCCCGGGTTTAGGTGATTTTGAAAAGTTAAAATCTATTTTAAATTCATATATAAGTAGTAAAAAAATTGATATTAATAAATTTAGTTTTGAGGACTTAAATAAATGAGGAGTGGTAAGTTAATAAATAGAAAAAGTTATCCATTAACACGATATGGATTTATATGTGCTGTTTCAAGAAAAGAATCTTCGTCAGATTTAAGTTTATCTTTAAATGAACCTTTAAATATTAATGCAAGTAAAATAAAAAACTCTCTAGGCTATATTGGTCTTTTCCAGTTTGGTGAAGCCGCACTTATTGATCTTGGATATTATAAGCATTGGAATGCTAATTCTGATAAAACTAAAGCAAATGATTGGACAGGGAACTGGGTTGGAAAGAATGGTATAAATTCTCTATCAGATTTTTTGAAATCTCCCTCTAAACAAATTCAAATTATTGGACAATGGATAGACTTTCTTTGTGAAAGATTAAGGAACAGAAATTTTAATGAATATTATGGAAAAATAATTAACGGTATTGAAATTACTGAATCTGGTGCTATTGCAGGTGCTCATTTAGTTGGGGATGGTGGATTAGGTTCTTTTTTAGGTGTGCCAGGTTTTAAAGGGAATTATAAAGAGTCAGATGGAAATAATGTTCATATTAGTAAATATATTGATCTGTTTAACTATTACGATCTAGAAAGTTGTTGTGATAGGAAAATATATATATTATTAAGAAATCAAATAGGACAGATAGTAAAAAATAAAAAACTAACTATTCAATCTGAATATAATGGTAAGTTCGAACAATCTAAATTCACTGTAGATACAGAATCGGATGATCAAGGATTATTACCTGTAATTATTAGGCATCCAAATAGTAAAATTATAATTAAGGCAGATGGTAAACAATCAGAAGTTATCATGCAAGCTGCCAATAAAAAACAATCTATTGAGTTAAGTATAAGTGAAGATATTAAAATTCAGGCTGTCTTACAAGAATCTTCAAAACCAGAACCAAAAAAAGAAAAGGTTGTTATTGAGCAAAAAGTATATGATTCTAAAAATGATACAACAGAACTCCAAGTTTGTAAAAATATAACGTTTGATATCTCAATAGTAGAAGGTGACACTAATAGAAAAATAACAAATATGAGGTTTTTTATAAAATATAAAGGCAAGCTCAAAGAACATACTTCGGATGGGGCAGGAATAAAAAAAAGTATCATCGCTGAAGAGGGTGAAATTTTAGATATATTAGTGAGTGGGATAAAAGGCTATCAAAAAATAAAGACAATATCTGTAAATAAAACAATTGAAAATAGTTGTGTATATGTCCCGTTAGGGCTAGTAAACGTAAAGCTTAAGGTAAGTGATAGTCATGATAAAATTTTAAAAAAAAATAAATTCTTTGTAGCATATAGAGGAAGAGAAATAGAAAAAATAACAGACAATAATGGTTATATTGAGCTAAAAATGCTAAATGCTTTTGTTTATAAACTTTTACTTTCAAATAGAAAATCTGTTTTAACTTTAAGGAATGATCCAAGTGTTTCATTGATTAGGGTGATTTTAAATCCTGCTGCTACAACAATACAAATGCTTGATATAGTATCAAATAGTCCAAGAGTAGAAGCACCAACAAAAGGAATTCCAGCTAAAAATGAAGAAAGCTTTGTTGATTATTTAATGGACTTTTTTCCGTCACTCGGTAAGATCGATAATGTCTATACAGAGAAAAATGGTAATCCGCTAACAAAGCAATACGGTAGTGATGTTTCATTTACGATAAAAACAATTAATAAAAAAACACGTAAAGAGGAAAATCTTCCTTACTCAATCAAGTACGATGGAGCTAAAAAGAATCACTATTCTGGGAAAGATGGAATTGGATTAAAAAAACATAAAGGACAACAAGGTAAAAAAATAGAAATTAGTGTAAATGTTAAAGGGCAAGATCAAGTTTTACATACTACGATACTTGAAAATCCTATGCCCCTTATTGAAATAATAATAGATAAGCCAAATGATGATGGATCATATTTATTTCCACTTAAAACAAAAACAAGGTCTTATAAAAATGGTTTTGCTCGATTTGGTTCTAATAGAAGTGGAGGAAAACGAAAGCATGCGGGATGTGATCTCTACGCGCCGGCAGGTACAGAGGTTAGGGCTATGGCAGATGGTATAGTAAGAAATATTTATTATTTTTATGATAATACTGATGCTATTGAGATTACTCATCAAAAACATATAATTCGTTATGGCGAAGTTAGGAAAGATAAATCTTTGGTAAAAGCTGGTGATAAAGTTGTGAGGGGTCAAGTTATTGGTTATGTTGGAAGTTTAACAACTAAAGGTATCCCAAGTATGATGTTACATTTGGAGATGTTTTCTAATACTGATAATACGGGCACTCTGAATGGTAATAGTATTTATAAGCGTCGTTCAGATTTAGTTGATCCTACTCCATTTTTGGATAATGCATTATTATGAGAAAATTTTAATGAAAAATATTTATATTTTAAGTTTTATAATTGCTTTGACAGGTTGTAGTGATAAAAGCCAAGATAAAGTACAAAACAGTTCAACCAATGAACTGCATATAATAAATTCAGAAGAAAATGGGAAACAAACTATTGAAAGTAAAAATGATGGTTTAATAGAGAAAGAAATACAGGAAAGCGAAGATACTGCAGCTATAGTAGAAAAAACAAATAATGTAAATCATATTTCATGTTCAAATAAAAATATTACAAAATGGTATGGTTTTGATGAGGCTTCAGCTGAACCAGCTTGTGACGTTGTAAGTAATCTTAAGCTACAATCCTATAAATGTAATATCTCTAAAAATGCTTTTGGTGAGAATAAAGATGCAATTTTGTTAGAAAATGAAGATCACAGAATATTTGTTTATTTTGACTTAAAGGATTGTAATAACATATTAGATATACGAAATTCTAATGCACCTTAAAATTGAAAACTTTTTTAATGTGTAAATTTCTATACAGTTAAAAACTAAAATTGGTACTCGCTCTATCATTTTTTAACGGTATTCACTTGATATCCCTCTAAATTAAATTCGAAAAATATTTGAAAGAAGCCGACTTCCGTCGGCTTCTTAAATTACCCTTCCAAAACTTCTTCTAACAACTCTTCACTCGGTGCAAAGTAATATGCTCCATCTAGTGGAGTGACGAAGTGTAGCAAGCGATCATGGATCCCATCGCCAGACGTACCAAACATACGCTCTAACATTGCATCAATAATAGTTAAATCTTTGGTATAGGCAATGAAGAATAGACCTTGGTCACCACGGCCATCACCATAAGGCAAGGAATGACGGAGAATCTCCATTTCTTCGCCTTCTTCATCTTCCACTACAGTACGTGCAACGTGAGCATTTGCCGGTTTAACCTCATCCTCCAGTTCAATCGATTCCAGTTTGGTACGACCCATCACTTGCTCTTGAGTATCGACTTTCAGCTTTTTCCACTTTTCCAGATCATGCGCATAACGCTGGGCAAAAATAAATGAACCATCTTGGAAAATGCCCGTATCTTCACCAAGTAATGCCACCTCAGCACGATCATCTGGGAATTGCGGATTTTCAGTGCCATCAATAAAGCCTGTCACATCACGGCCATCAAAATAGCGGAAGCAGACACGTTCATCCAGAACTTCAACCTGATCCTGAATTCCTTCAAAAAAAGCCTGACTCAGCGCAAAACAGATATCCGCCCGTGCACTGGCAATATGAATCAGAATATCTGCCGGTACAACCGGCATTGCAAATGAACCCTGAATCGGTTCAAGCTGTTTGAAACCTGCAGGGCTTTGTGAATAAAGTCTTGACCAAAGCTCAGGACCAAAAGCGACCGCTGTTTTAATTTGTGCTTGAGGATGTTGCGTAATCAGACGATCACGAGAAGTAAAAAGATGTTCTAATTTTTCTTTGAGTGCTTCAATATTTAAGTCTTTAAGACGCAATACAATAAAGCGAGCATGATCTGAGGGGAGGGGCAAGATTACCGATTGGGCTGTCATTCATGGCTCCTGTAATGATAAATCCTGTTTTTTAATGCACATATTGTGCCTGAAGCTCTGCAGAGTGAACAGTGCAGCGCCTTATATTTAAGCAATTTTTTAGCCTGAATCTATTGGATAAGTCCTATAATATTGTGCAAGTTTTCCAGAGTTGAATGTTCATGTCCTACCAAATGTGGTTTGCCTATATGCTGGCCTGTTGGGTGATTAGTGTTTCACCCGGTGCAGGGGCAATTTCTTCGATGTCGAGTGGGCTGAATTATGGTTTTCGGCATGGCTACTGGAATGCATTGGGTCTGCAACTGGCATTACTGGTGCAGATTGCAGTGGTTGCAGCCGGAGTGGGGGTGCTGTTTGCGACCACGCCATGGGCATTTTTGGTGGTGAAATGGTTTGGTGTGGGCTATTTATTATATTTGGCTATTTTACAGTGGAAAGCGCCGGTACAATCCATCGAAATTAAACATGAATTGGCACGTAAGTCTTCGGGAAAACTGGTTTTATATGGTTTCTTGGTGAATATGAGTAACCCCAAAGCCATTGTGTTTTTACTGGCTGTATTGCCACAATTTCTGGATTTATCCAAACCACAATGGATTCAGTATGTGATTATGGCGCTGACCATGATCACGATTGATCTGATTGTGATGGCGGGCTACACGGGGCTTGCTGCAAAAGTTTTACGATTGCTCAAGTCACCAAAACAACAGAAAATTCTAAATCGTACATTTGCCGTATTATTCGGTTGTGCTGCTAGTTTGTTGAGTTTGGTACATCAATAACAGTATGGAATACATTTTTAAGTCTATTAATTGATTTTTAAGCGTATTTCATCTAGTTTGATCGCATGAAAACAACAATAGGCAAAGCAGCATGTCAACGCCATTATGGATTTTGATCTATGTCTTACACTGCATTTTAACCAAGTGGATTATTTCGTGGGGCGGGGCAGCATATATTAGAGGCTGGAAAACATGGTTTGTGTTTAACATATCTCAATCTGAAGAATGGACGAAAGATCAGGTAATTATGATGGCGTGGTTCTTTTGGATTGCATTCACGATTTTATTTTTGATTGGGCTGTTTAATCCTGAATTTCGCTTTTATAAATTAAAGAATAGTCTGTGATAATTGCGCCAAGAATTCATCTTCAGTCATCACAACAATGCTATGCTGTTTAAAGAGTGCAGCGGTAACACCATCACCCTGAATTTTATGTCCTGAAAATGATCCGTTATAAATCAAATCACTACCACAAGAGGGACTGTGGGCTTTAAGAATTGCATGTGTGGCGTGAAAGTCTTGCGCAACTTTTAAAGCGAGATATGCACCTTGTATAAAAGCTTTAGAAAGATCGTTTCCAAGTACATCGATAACCGATGCTTTTTGTAGCAGTACATCTGAACCTGAACCATTTTGAATTTCGGCAGGTGGACGTGGAATCGGTAGTCCACCTGAGATTTCAGGACACAGACTGATATATTGATTTGGAACTAAAGATTCGAGCACTTCTTTGACAAGGCAATCCTTGCCATCGTAACGAACTTTTTGACCGAGCAAACAGGCACTCACAAAGTAGCGTTTAGTCCCCATGTCCTAGCTCAGCTTTTTAAATTTCTGAAAGATAAACATCATTGCAAATAACACTGCCATGGTCAGCACAATGGTCAGCCCAGTTGAAGTATTAAGGCCTGCGCTCGACCAGAGGCCTACTGTCACGCCAATCTGTGCAATCACGAATGCCCAGATCACCATTTGGCGTGGAGAGTTTGCCAAAAGGCGAGCAGTCAGAGCAGGAATAACCAACAATGCACCCATCAATAGGGAACCGACCGCACGTAAAGCCAGTACAGTAAATAGCGCAAGCAATAACATAAAGATCAGGCGTTGCCATTTGGCATTTACCCCTTCACTGACCGCCATATCCGGATCAATCGCGATCTGAATCTGGGCTTGCCAGCTTTTATATAAAACACCTAAGGCCAGAATGATCACAATGGCGAACGTGGGCAAGTCCGCCCAGGAAATGGTCAGTAGATCACCGAATAAATAGCTGAGCAGTTCAGGTCTTAAACTTGGTGAATGTTGAATAAACAATAAACCCGAGCAAAGTAAGGTTGCTGAACACAGTGCAAGCAGGGCATCATTGGGGAGGCGGGGATCATGTAGCACCCACAGAATGGCAACCAGCAATAATGCCAAGAAGGTCACGCCCATCCACAGCGGTAGACTTAAGGCGCCTGCAATCGCAACACCCAGTAAAGTACCATGTGCCATAGTATCAGCAAAAAATGACATACGACGCCACAGCATCAAGCAGCCTAGCGGCGCCGTCAGAAACACCAGTAGTGTGCCCATAATCCATGCAGGTAAAAGGAGTTGTAACCAATCCATCATGGTTTAAGCTTCCGGCTCGGGGTGAATATGAGGGCGCGTATCATGCTGACACGGCGTAGCAGAATCGCCATGCGCACAATGATCATGATGATGCTGATAAAACACCCGATTGGTGCCAAAGATTGCCTGATATTCCGGATGCTGCTGTACGCTTTCTGGCAGGCCACTGCAACAGATATGCTTGTTCAAGCACACCACCCGAGTCGTACCTTGCATCACCCATTGCAGGTCATGTGACACCATTAATACGGCACAGCCATATTTTTCCGGCAAGTTACGCACATATTCATACAGTTCAGCTTCGGATTGAATGTCCAGACCTTGCATCGGTTCATCCAGCACCAGAATATCCGGCTGGCGTAATAAGGCCCGTGCCAAGAGCACCCGCTGACGCTCACCGCCTGAGAGTTGCTGAACTTTGGAATCTTGCAGTTTACTAATGCCAGTATCGCGAATAATTTCAGTTTTGATTTTGGATGGACATTTTTCCAGCGCCAGTAAATCTTTGACCCGCAGCGGCAAGCTATGCGATGGATTGAATTTTTGCGGCACATAAGAGAATTTCAGTTTACGTGCAGTTTTGATCTCACCGGATTGCGGTTTCAAGATGCCGAGCATGACTTTAATTAAAGTCGACTTGCCTGCACCATTCGGGCCAATCAGCGTGACAATCTCTTTTTCTTGCAATGAAAAATCAATGGCTTTTAAAATATCACGCTCATCAATCTTGACCCAGATCTGGGAGAGCTGAATCAGGGGGGAGGCACTTAAGCTTTGTTGCGACACTGCTGACAGATTCCTGAAATTTCAATAATGCTGTGATGTGCGCTAAAGTCATCCGAGCTTGCAAGTGCATCAAGTTGGTCAAGCAGACCTTGCGCTGATGCTTCTGTCACCGCTTTACATTCGGTACAGATTAAAAAAGCCGCCTGATGCCCTTCACGTGGATGGCAACAAGGAATATAGGCATTGATCGAGGTCAGGCGGTGAATCAGCCCTTTACCCAATAAAAAATCCAGAGTTCGGTATACCGTAGGTGGCGCCGCAGGACGGTCACTGGCATTTTTCATTTGTGCCAGTAAATCATAAGCCCCCATCGGGCCAGTCGCATTTAAAATGAGTTCCAGCACTTCTTTACGCAAAGGGGTAAGGCGTGCGCCTGTTGCTGCACAAAGACTTTCCGCTTCAGCAAGACGTTGTGCGACATTGGGATGGTCGTGTACGCCGTGCAATGCGTTGTGGTGTTCGTGCGAACAAGAACCCATAGTTCACCTCAAGTGCGAAACTGAAAATTAATAGATTTCAAATCTTAACATGAAGCGTTCAGAGTTTCGATTGGGCATAGGTATTTTTGTATTTTTGTTATATTATAACACTCACTAATTTTCTCGTTTTTAAGTGATTTCTACTCATGTTCCGTCTCCTTGCAATGGGTCTTTTGGCTTTGTTCAGTACACTCAGTTGGTCACAAAGTCTGGTGGTCTCGACTCAGCCGATCTATCTGATTGCCAAGAAAATTACTCAGGGCGTGGAACAGCCGACTTTATTACTGGCCAATCAGAGCGGACATGATGTCAGTCTGACCCCGGCACATCGTAAAATCATTCAGGATGCCGGTCTGGTGATCTGGTTGGGTCAGGCGCATGAGGCACCGCTGGCCAAAGTGCTGAATGACAGTCATAAAGGTATCGCTATTTTAGAGTCCGGTATTTTGACCACATTGCCGATGCGTAACCCGCGTGGTGAGGCCTTAAAAAATACGGTAGATACGCATGTCTGGCTCGATCCGAATAATGCCGTAAGGATTGGTTTCTTTATTGCGGCGCTGCGTTCGCAACAATTGCCGGAGAACCGTGAACTGTACTGGAAAAATGCACGCGACTTTGCGCAAAGCATGTTTGCGACGGCCCAGCGTTATAGTTCCAGCACTAAAGCCAAAGCTTACTGGTCGTATCATGATGCCTATCAATATCTGGAACGTCCCTTGAATCTGAAATTCATGGGCGCACTGACCGATGATCCACATGTCTCGCCAACTGTGGCACAAATCAAGTTCTTACAGGATCATCGTCCACAGCCTAAAATGTGCCTTCTGGCCGAAGGGCATGCCAGTGAAAATCAGTACCGAAAACTGAAACCGGTGGTGTTTCAGCATGTCGATGAAAGCATGAGCGGGGCAGGGGACTTTGTGCAAGCCTGGCAGCAATTAGCAGCAGAAACCCAGAAGTGCGTATTAAATGCACGCTAATGATTTAAAAAATAGACAGATTTTGATTAGTTTAACAGCATTGCCCCGATTTAAAAAAACACGACTAAGGTCGGGAAAAGATTGCATGTTCAGGGGTGTAACTCTATAATGCCTGCGATTAAAAATAATCACCTGTTAAACTTGTCAAGCATGATTGCTGTGAGTGAATAAATAATGAGCCGAACTAGTCGCTTGATTGACCGACGATTAGCGAAAGCTTTGGTCCTCCTGCAAGCCTGTATGATCCCTGTTTCAGCCTTGATCGGCTGGGTCGTGAAAGACTCAACCGCAGCCTTGAGTGCAGCATTAGGTGCGCTCGTTTGTTGGCTCGCGACTTGTTATTTTTCGTGGCAATCGTTTCGAGCAGCAGGAGCCCGCGCGTCTAAACAAGTTCTTTCGAACATGTATAAAGGCTTAATGGGAAAGTTTGCAATTGTGATTGTTGGTTTCATTTTAATTTTAAGCAATGTCGAACCGTTGTCAGCGGTGGCGTTGTTTTGTGGTTTTATACTTGTTCAAGCCATGTCGTGGGCCGCTCCGTTTTGGGCGTCACGTCTACAAAAATGAGTATAGACACAACAAGAAATTGAAAAGTTTTTCAGGAGCAGGCGAGATATCAAGCAGCACGCGATATTCGTTTGTTCTATTAGTTTTTTGACATTGACCAGGTGTGATTTATGGCTGCTGAAGAACATGCCCTTACTTCGACCGAGTATATCAAGCATCACTTGACCAACATGACCTATGGCAAAATGCCAGATGGTACATGGAAATTGGCCGAGAGCGGTGCTGAAGCTCAACAGATGGGGTTCACTGCTATTCACTTGGATTCAATGGGTTGGTCTATCGGACTGGGTCTGATTTTCTGTTTGTTATTCTGGTTGGTTGCGAAAGCGGCTAATGCTGGTGTTCCTACCAAGTTCCAGTCTGCAATTGAAATGATTATCGAGTTTGTAGATTCAAGTGTACGTGATACCTTCCACGGGAAGTCTCGATTAATTGCACCCTTAGCTTTAACCATTTTCGTGTGGATTTTCCTCATGAACTTGATGGATTTGATCCCTGTTGACTTTATTCCTTATGTAGCTCAACACGCGATTGCTTCTATGCTGGGTGTAGACCCTCATCAGGTTTACTTTAAAATTGTTCCGACTACAGATCCAAACGTTACCCTCGGTATGTCTATTTCTGTATTCTTCTTGATCATTTTCTATAGTATTCGTGAGAAAGGTGTTGGCGGCTTCGTTGGTGAGTTAGCACTTAACCCATTTAACCCAAGTAACCCAGTTGCTAAAGTGCTTTTGATTCCATTCAACTTATTGTTGGAATTGACCACTTTCTTGGCGCGACCAGTTTCATTGGCTCTACGACTGTTCGGTAACATGTATGCGGGTGAGTTAATCTTCATTCTTATCGCGTTATTACCGTTCTGGATCCAGTGGGCGTTGTCTGTGCCTTGGGCGATTTTCCACATTTTGATTATTACGCTACAAGCATTCATTTTCATGATGTTGACTATCGTGTACATGAGTATGGCAAGCGAAAAGCATTAATGGTATTGCCTAACTGTCAACGGATGGTTGGGCACACAATTTTTTAACTTAATTTGGTATAAAACCTAACCTCTGAGGAATTATCATGGAACTCACTTTAGGTCTAGTTGCAATTGCATCTGCTATCTTGATCGCTTTCGGTGCTTTAGGTACTGCGATTGGTTTTGGTCTTCTAGGCGGCCGTTTCCTTGAAGCTGTTGCTCGTCAACCAGAATTGGCTCCGCAACTTCAAACTCGTATGTTCTTAATCGCAGGTCTTCTTGATGCTGTGCCTATGATCGGTGTTGGTATTGGCTTGTTCTTCATCTTCGCTAATCCATTTGTAGGTTAATCAGCTTAATTCCGAAATTCACTATTTGAGGAATTTGCAATGAATATCAACCTCACATTGTTTGGCCAAGCGATTGCGTTTGCGATTTTTGTCGCGTTCTGCATGAAGTTTGTATGGCCACCACTAATCAATGCGATTAGTGAACGTCAGCGTCGTATCGCTGATGGCTTAAATGCTGCTGAAAAAGCGAAAGCTGACCTTGCAGATGCGCAAGCACAAGTGAAAGCTGAACTGGACACGGCAAAAGCACAAGCGGCTCAATTGATCGAACAAGCGAACCGTCGTGCAGCACAGTTGGTAGAAGAAGCGCGTACTCAAGCATCTGCTGAAGGTGAGCGTATTCGTCAACAAGCGAAAGAAGCTGTTGATACCGAAATCAATTCTGCTCGCGAAGAATTGCGTCAACAAGTGGCTGCTCTTGCAGTGACTGGTGCTGAGAAAATTCTTAGCCAGCAAGTTGATGCAGAAGCTCACAATGCCATGCTGACTCAGCTGGCTGCTAAACTTTAAGAGAGGCAGATTATGGCTGAACTCTTGACGTTAGCACGCCCTTATGCAAAAGCAGCATTTGCTTACGCTTCTGAGCAGGGTGCAACTGACTCTTGGTCAACTGCACTTGAATTGCTCAGTGCTGCGGTGCAAGACGAAGCATTTTCAGCTTATCTAAATCGCCCGGAGCTTACACCTGCTGAGCAGGTGTCTCTTTTTGCCAAAGTTTTAGGTGAAGACCAAACTGCAGCAGTGTCTAACTTCCTGACATTGCTTGCTGAAAACAACCGTTTGACGCTTCTTCCTGAAATTGCTGCAGAATATGAACAGCTCAAATCACAGAATAACAATACTGTGGATGTTGTGATTGAATCAGCATTCCCATTAACTTCTGTTCAGGAACAATTACTGACGCATGCATTAGAGAAGAAATTCGAAGCTGCAGTAAGTGTTTCTGTAGAAGTGAAACCAGAGCTTATTGCTGGTGTAGTTATTCGTGCAGGCGACCAAGTGATAGATGATTCTGCGCTTAACAAGCTTGAGAAAATGCGTACTCGTCTTCTTGCTTAAGAAATAAGAAGACTGAACTTTAAAAAGATTGAGGTATAGCGCAATGCAACAACTGAATCCATCCGAGATCAGTGCGCTCATTAAACAGCGTATCGGCGATCTGGACACCAGCGCAACCGCTAAGAACGAAGGGACCATTGTTATGGTTTCCGACGGTATTGTGCGTATTCACGGCCTTGCTGATGCAATGTACGGTGAAATGATCGAATTCGACGGCGGCCTTTATGGTATGGCACTGAACCTAGAACAGGATTCAGTGGGCGTCGTTGTTTTAGGTAACTACTTAAGCCTTCAAGAAGGTCAAAAAGCGCGTTGCACAGGTCGTGTATTAGAAGTTCCGGTTGGTCCAGAACTTTTAGGCCGTGTAGTCGATGCTTTGGGTAACCCGATTGATGGTAAAGGCCCAATTGATGCAAAATTATCTGATGCTGTTGAAAAAGTAGCACCAGGCGTAATTTGGCGTCAATCAGTGGATCAACCTGTACAAACTGGTTATAAATCAGTAGATACAATGATCCCTGTAGGCCGTGGTCAACGTGAGTTGATCATTGGTGACCGTCAAACTGGTAAAACAGCAATGGCGATCGACGCGATCATCGCGCAGAAAAACTCTGGCATTAAATGTGTATACGTAGCAATCGGTCAAAAACAATCGACCATCGCTAACGTGGTACGCAAGCTAGAAGAAACTGGCGCTATGGCGTATACAACTGTTGTAGCAGCAGCTGCAGCTGATCCAGCAGCAATGCTGTATCTAGCTCCGTACTCTGGCTGTACAATGGGCGAATACTTCCGTGACCGCGGTGAAGATGCGTTAATCATTTATGATGACTTGTCTAAGCAAGCTGTTGCTTACCGTCAAATTTCATTGCTTTTACGCCGTCCACCAGGTCGTGAAGCGTATCCAGGTGACGTGTTCTATCTACACTCGCGTCTACTTGAACGTGCTTCTCGTGTATCTGCTGACTACGTTGAGAAATTCACTAACGGTGAAGTTAAAGGCCAAACTGGTTCTCTAACTGCATTGCCGATTATTGAAACTCAAGCGGGTGACGTATCTGCATTCGTACCAACCAACGTAATTTCGATTACTGATGGTCAGATCTTCCTTGAAACATCATTATTCAACGCAGGTATTCGTCCTGCTGTGAACGCGGGTATCTCTGTATCTCGTGTTGGTGGTTCAGCGCAAACCAAGATCATCAAGAAATTGTCTGGTGGTATCCGTACTGCTTTGGCGCAATACCGTGAATTGGCAGCATTTGCTCAGTTCGCTTCTGATCTTGACGAAGCAACTCGTAAGCAACTTGAACATGGTCAACGTGTAACTGAATTAATGAAGCAAAAACAATATGCTCCATATTCAATTGCTGACCAGGCTGTTTCAATTTATGCATCTAACGAAGGTTATATGACTGACGTTGAAGTGAAGAAAATCGTAGACTTTGATGCTGCGTTGATTTCTTACTTCCGTTCAGAGCATGCTGCGTTAATGCAACAAATCGATGCCTCTGGTGATTACAACAAAGACATCGAAGCTGCAATCAAAGCAGGTATTGAAAGCTTTAAAGCGACTCAAACTTACTAAGTTCAACCTTAGTTGAATTTAGTGTTGGTTTGGTTCACGGAATCAACCTTCGGAAGCTCGCAAGGGCTTTCGAATACTAGGTTAAGCGTATGGCAAATTTAAAAGAAATTCGCGCCAAAGTAGCTAGTATCAAGAGCACGCAGAAGATTACTCGAGCGATGCAAATGGTAGCAGCTTCTAAGATGCGTCGTGCGCAAGAGCGCATGGCTCAAGGCCGTCCGTATGCCGAAAATATGCACCGTGTAATTGCTCATTTGGTCCAAGCGAATCCTGAATACAAACACCGTTATATGGTTGAACGCCCGGTTAAGCGCGTTGGCTATATCATTGTGTCTTCAGATCGTGGCCTTGCTGGTGGTTTGAACATTAACCTGTTCAAAAAAGTGGTTAAACACGTACAGCAGCAACAAGAGCAGTCAATTGAAGTTCAATTTGCTTTAATTGGTCAAAAAGCGGTTTCGTTTTTTAAAAACTACGGCGGTAAAGTGCTTGGTGCGACCACTCAAGTGGGCGACACTCCAAGTCTTGAGCAGTTATCTGGTTCTGTACAGGTGATGTTGGACGCTTATGATAAAGGCGAGTTAGATCGTATTTATCTGGTGTCAAACGGCTTTGTCAATGCCATGACTCAAAATCAAAAGATCGAACAACTTGTTCCTTTGGCAGCTGCTGAAGAAGACAAGAATCTTAACCGTCAATACGGTTGGGATTATATCTACGAGCCTGAAGCTGAAGAGCTTTTAAATGGCTTGTTGGTTCGCTATATCGAGTCTGTGGTATATCAAGGTGTGATTGAAAACATCGCATGTGAGCAGTCTGCACGTATGGTCGCTATGAAAGCAGCGACAGACAACGCAGGCGAGATCATTAAGAGCCTGCAACTTATTTATAACAAGCTGCGTCAAGCCGCGATTACTCAGGAAATTTCTGAGATCGTTGGTGGTGCCGCTGCCGTTTAACATTATTTTGAATTGAGGAGACAGCAATGAATAGCGGTCGTATCATTCAGATCATCGGCGCGGTTATCGACGTCGAGTTTGAACGCAACAGCGTTCCTAAGATCTATGACGCTCTCCAAGTAGATGGTACTGAAACTACTTTAGAAGTTCAGCAACAGCTTGGTGATGGCGTAGTTCGTACTATTGCAATGGGTTCTACTGAAGGCCTTAAGCGTGGTTTGAACGTAACTAACACTGAAGCGCCGATCTCTGTACCAGTAGGTACAGCGACTCTAGGCCGTATCATGGACGTTCTTGGTCGCCCGATCGACGAAGCTGGTCCTGTTGCGACTGAAGCGCGTTTACCAATTCACCGTCAAGCGCCTTCTTATGCAGAACAAGCGGCTTCTACTGACCTTCTAGAAACTGGTATTAAAGTCATCGACTTACTTTGCCCGTTCGCGAAAGGTGGTAAAGTTGGTCTGTTCGGTGGTGCCGGTGTTGGTAAAACTGTAAACATGATGGAATTGATCAACAACATCGCGAAAGCTCACTCAGGTTTATCTGTGTTTGCTGGTGTTGGTGAGCGTACTCGTGAAGGTAATGACTTCTATCACGAAATGAAAGATTCTAACGTTCTAGACAAAGTAGCAATGGTCTACGGTCAGATGAACGAGCCACCAGGTAACCGTTTACGCGTAGCGTTGACTGGTTTGACTATGGCTGAATATTTCCGTGACGAGAAAGACGAAAACGGTAAAGGCCGTGACGTACTATTGTTCGTAGATAACATCTATCGTTATACACTAGCGGGTACTGAAGTATCAGCACTTCTAGGTCGTATGCCATCTGCAGTAGGTTACCAGCCTACACTTGCAGAAGAGATGGGTGTTCTTCAAGAACGTATTACATCGACTAAGTCTGGTTCTATTACGTCAATCCAGGCGGTATACGTACCTGCCGATGACTTGACAGATCCATCGCCTGCTACAACGTTTGCTCACTTGGACGCAACTGTTGTATTGAGCCGTGACATCGCATCTTCTGGTATTTACCCAGCGATCGATCCACTAGACTCAACTTCACGCCAGTTAGATCCGTTAGTTGTTGGTCAAGAGCATTATGAAATTGCACGTTCTGTACAGAACGTATTGCAACGTTATAAAGAGCTTAAAGACATCATCGCGATTCTTGGTATGGACGAGCTTGCTGAAGAAGATAAACTGGTTGTTTACCGTGCGCGTAAAATCCAGCGTTTCTTCTCTCAACCGTTCCACGTAGCTGAAGTATTTACTGGTGCTCCTGGTAAATTAGTATCTCTTAAAGAAACGATTCGTGGCTTTAAAGGTCTTCTAGCTGGTGAATACGATCACATCCCAGAACAAGCGTTCTATATGGTTGGTGGTATTGACGAAGTTATTGCTAAAGCCGAGAAACTTTAATTAGCTACTCTAATTTAGGAGATTCTCATGGCGACTATGCAATGTGATGTTGTAAGTGTTCAGGAGTCTTTGTACTCAGGCACTATAACTATGCTAATTGCAAAAGGTGCTGGCGGTGAGTTGGGTATTATGCCTGGCCATGCTCCGTTGGTAACTTTGCTCCAACCTGGCGCGATCCGCGTTATTTTGGAAAACGGTACAGAAGAGTTGATCTATGTATCTGGTGGTGTTCTAGAAGTTCAACCGCATGTTGTTACGGTTCTTGCAGATACTGCAGTCCGTGCAGAAAACTTAGATGAAGCAGCTATTGTTGAAGCGCGTAAACACGCTGAACAATTGCTTGCCAATCAAAAGAGCGATTTGGATTCTGCTGCTGCATTGGCTGCTCTTGCAGAAACTGCTGCACAGCTGGAAACGATCCGCAAAATCAAAAACCGCGCTCAATAAGAGACGGTTTGAGATTGAAGAAACCACCCGAAAGGGTGGTTTTTTTATGACCAATTTTTTTGGAAATTTGCACCTTCAGAGTTTGGCTTTATCGTTGGTTTTTTAATATTAATTGTTAGGGGAATAGGAAAATCATTTCCAATGATGACAGCTTCGCCAGGTTGTAAGCTTGGAAGGAAGTCAGAAGCTGCTTTATCAATTTCACCACATGCTCTTTCTACAATCTCACGATCTCGATCGTTTGTGAGACGATGAACAATTAAAGTTCCAAGTTGGCTAAGAACACCTTCCGTAATATCTCGAGGTCTTTGAGTTGCTAAGCAGATATTTAAACCAAATTTTCGACCTTCTTTTGCAATAAGCTCAAAAGCATCAAGTTTTGCTAAGGTATCTTCATTACCAATTGTTTTTCCTATGAAGTTATGTGCTTCATCTAGGAAAATAACTAGGGCGTGTCATCAATTAAGCCAAATGATTGTTGAAGCCAGGTAGATCGCTGATAAGAAGTTTTGAGCCAATTTATCATAGCGTGTGGCAATAGCACGATACTGCTTGAGCTTGGCAAAAAAGTTCTCGATCAGATGTCTTGCCTTGTAGAGATTTCGATCATAATCACGCTGATCAATAGAATTACTTTTCGCTGGCATCACAACTTGACCCTTCGCCTCTAAAATTGGATCAATGACTCGATCCCTGGAGTTGTAGGCTTTATCCATAAGCCAGGTCTGGCTCAACGATAAGTCCAGCAACACATCTGAACCGTTTAAGTCATGGACCTGCCCATCAGTGAGATAAAATCCTGTTGGGTTGCCTAAA